>JBFLZI010000151.1:0-6874 GCA_040756315.1 Thermodesulfobacteriota bacterium
CGACCCCTGGCCCCCTCCCCCAAATACTCTAACCTCAAACTCCAGCCCCATGGGGAAAGGCGATTTCCAGGGCCTGGTCCAGGCGGTCCACGGGGTGGAAGGTGAGGTCCCGGCGCACGGATTCCGGAATTTCTTCCAGGTCCCCGGCGTTTTGGGCCGGGAGGATGATTTCCCGGATACCGGCCCGGTGCGCGGCCAGGACTTTATTTTTGATGCCGCCCACGGGGAGGACGTCCCCCCGGAGAGTAATTTCCCCGGTCATGGCCAGGCCCTTTTTCACCGCTCTTCCCGAAAGCAGGGAGACCAGGGCGGTGAGGAGGGCCAGACCGGCGGAGGGGCCGTCTTTGGGGATGGCCCCCGCGGGCACGTGGATATGCAGGTCGGAGTTTTCGAAGAAGTCCTCGGCGATGTCCAGGAAGGGCGCGCGCGCCCGGATATAGCTGAGCGCGGCGCTGCCGGACTCTTTCATGACGTCGCCCAGTTGGCCGGTGAGCTTCAAGTCCCCTTTGCCGGGCATGCGCAGGGCTTCGATGAAGAGGATGTCGCCGCCGGTGGGGGTCCAAGCCAGGCCGGTGGCCACCCCCGGCACCGGGTGTTCCAGCGCGGCTTCCCGGAAGAAGCGGGGGGGCCCCAGGTAGGTGTAGAGGTCGCCGGGGAAGATTTCCACCCGGGAGCGGACCCCTTCCACGATTTCCCGGGCCGCGCCCCGGCACAGGGCGGCGATCTCCCGCTCCAGATTGCGCAGTCCCGCTTCCCGGGTATAAGAGGCAATGATGCGGCGCATGGCCTCCGGGGTGACCTGAAGCTGTTCGGAGGTCAGGCCGTGGGCCTCCCATTGCCGGGGCAGGATGTAGTTGTAGGCGATTTCCAGTTTCTCCTCCTCGGTGTAACCGGGGAGCTCCAGGACTTCCATCCGGTCCTTCAAGGGCGGCGGAATGGGGTCCAGGAGGTTGGCGGTGGTGATGAACATCACCTTGGAGAGGTCGAAGCCCACGTCCAGGTAATGGTCGGAGAAAGAAAAGTTCTGCTCCGGGTCCAGGACCTCCAGGAGGGCGGAAGAGGGGTCGCCCCGGAAATCCGCGCCGATCTTGTCCACTTCGTCCAGGATGAAGACCGGGTTATTGGAGCCGGCCCGGCGCATGCTCTGGATGATGCGGCCCGGCAGCGCGCCCACATAGGTGCGGCGGTGGCCCCGGATCTCCGCTTCGTCCCGCACTCCCCCCAAGGAGAGGCGGATGAATTTGCGGCCCAAGGCCCGGGCGATGGAGCGGCCCAGGGAGGTCTTGCCGGTGCCCGGCGGCCCCACAAAGCAGAGGATGGGGCCTTTCATGTCCGGTTTGAGTTTGCGCACCGCCAGGTATTCCAGGATGCGTTTCTTCACCTTTTCCAGGTTGTAATGGTCTTCGTCCAGGATCTGGCGGGCCTGGGCCAAGTCCAGATTGTCTTCGGTGCTCACACTCCAGGGGAGTTCGATCATCCACTCCAGATAGTTGCGGATAACCTGGTGGTCCGGGGAGGTGGGGGGAGTGCGCTTGAGGCGGTTCAGTTCCCGTTCCGCCTCCTTCATGGCATGGGCCGGGAGCTGAGCATCTTCCAGGCGGGTCTGGAGTTCATCCACCTCCCGGGTGCGTTCGTCCGTCTCTCCCAGCTCTTTTTCCAGGGCCTTGATATGCTCCCGGAGATAATAATCCTTTTGAGCCTTATCCACCTGCCCTTTTACCTGGGACTGGATTTTCTTGCCCAACTCCAGGATTTCCAACTCCCGGTTGACCAGGGTCAGGACCCGGCGCAGCCGTTCCTTGACGTCGATGGTTTCCAGGAGTTCTTGTTTTTCCCCTTTACTGACGTTGAGGCTGCCCGCGGTGATGTCGGCCAGGAGGCGGGGGTCGCCCATTTCCCGGACCAAGGCTCCCAGCTCCTGGGGCAGATAGGGGGACAGCTCCAACATTTTCATGAACAGGGTTTTCAAGCTGGAGACCATGGCCTCGATTTCCAGGTCCGGCTCGTATTCTTCGCTGAGGCGATGGACCTGGGCCGAAAGGTAAGGTTCGTAACCCACCCAGTTCTCCACCCGGAAACGATACAAGCCCTGGATGAGCAGGCGCACCGAGCCGTCTTCCGGTTTGCGCATCTTGAGGATAGTGGCGGCGGTGCCGGTGAGATACAGGTTGTCCGGGCCGAAGCCGGCAGGCTTATCCTCCCGGCTGGCCAAAACCCCCAGCATCTTATCCCGGAGCAGGACTTCATCCACCAGGGCCTGGGCCGACTCCTCGTAAAGGGCCAGGGGCATGATGATGCGGGGAAACAAAACCAGATCGGAAGTGGGCAGGATGGGAAGCACCCGGCTTAGGGGTTCCTCCTGCGGCCTATCCTGGATTTCATCAGTTACCGGCTCAAAGTCCAGTATTGATTCTCTTTTGGCGTTAGTCATTTTCTTGGTCCACCTCTTTTACGGTAATACGTCGGGTTTGGGGCGCCGGCCGGGGCAGATGGATGGTCAGTAGGCCATCCTCATAATGGGCCTGCACCTCCTGTCGGTCCACGGGTATGGGGAGAGTAAAGGTCCTCTCAAAGGAGCCGTAGATAATCTCATGATGGAGAAAACGGGTGAGACCCGCCGGCGGCTGTGCCCGGCGATGCCCCCGGATGACCAGTTCCTGGCCGGTTATGGTCAGAGAAAGATCATCCGGGGTCACCCCGGCAATCTCCATTTTGATGACCAGGCCTTGAGGGGTCTCATAGTAATCCACCGGGGGGCGAAAAGCCCCGGCGGCCTCATCAAATTCAAACCATCTCTCCCGCCAGTTCCGCAGACGTTCTTCCATATTTTCAAAATCCCGCAAAATTCTTATTTTGATCAGACGATGCATGGGCCATCCTCTGGTATGTGATTCTTAGCCACTCATTTAATAATAATTACTATTTTTCGCCGAACAAGGTCAGGGGCCATAAATAGTTGCTTAGGTAGGGGGAGGGTCAGGGGTATTGGTTAGGGGCGAAAAGGGGAAAGGGCGAAAGGGAAAAAAAATGGGCCACTCGGTTTACCGGCGGCTCAACTTCCCGTGCCGGACGGGTTGACCGGCTGGGCAAATACTGTTACCTTCCCCCCAAGACCTTCCAGTAAATTTGCCTGGAGGCAATTAATGCGGCTCGCTTTAACGGGGGCGGACTTGTTGCCATTGCGGTGGATCCGGCCAGGACTGGAGCCTGGAGGTAAGTCATTATAGTGCTATATCGTTATAACTACTTAGCGCCATTTCTGGGCGATTAGATAATCAGTGTCAGCCGGTTTGAGGAATTTTGGCAGTGAGGAGAAGTGATTTAGGGAGAGGGCCAGACGGACCAGCAAGTTTCGAGAAAAAGATTATCTCTTGAAACTCGAAACTCTCCTTAGCCCCCTCCCCAAAAACATCCCTTAAGGAGCATCTATGCGGGCGTTGCAGTTGGTTACGGATTGTGAGGGACCGTTGGTCCTGAATGACCATGCTTTTGAGTTATGCCGGGACTTTCTCAAGCCGGACGGCGCCCGGTTTTTTCGGCAGGTGAGCCGTTATGACGATTATCTGGCAAACCTGGTCAAGAAGCCGGATTACCGGGCTGGAGACATCTTGAAGCGCATCCTGCCCTTTCTCAAGGCCTTTGGGCTGAGCAACGCCAAAATGCTGGATTATTCCTTGAAGACCATCCAGTTGATGCCGGGAGCGGCTGCGGCTTATAAGTTCCTGCATAAACAGGGTTTCCCCATCTTTGCCCTCAGCACCGGCTACCGGCAGTTCGCGGAAGCAGTGGGCAGCAAGCTGGGTTTTGCCAAGGACCGCATCTTCTCCACCGACCTGGACCTGGACGGCTATTCCCTGGCAAAGGGGGAAGCCGAGGAATTGCGCCGGCTGAAGGAGGAGATCGCCGCCGCGCCGGAGATGGAACTTCCTCCCGAGGCCGCGTCTCTAAATGATTTGCCGGTAGAGTTGCAGGAGGCCATCGGCCAACTGGACCGCATCTTCTGGGAACTCATACCTGCTATGGACATCGGCCGGATCTATCAGGAGGTCAATCCACTGGGAGGCGAGGAGAAAGCCCGGGCCCTGGGGGACAGCCTGGCCCAAACCGGCCTGGCCCTGAAAGACACCATCTATGTGGGGGACGGCCTCACCGACGTCCAGTCTTTCAAAGCCGTCGCGGCGGAGGGGGGTCTGGGGATTTCTTTTAACGGCGACCGGGATGCCGTGGAGGCCGCGGAGGTCATCGTGGTGGCGGACAACGCCTGGTCTATAGCGCTTTTGGCCTGTATCTGCCATCTGTGGGGCAAGGACGGGGTGCTGGAAGTAGCCAATAAGGGCACCCAGAGCCTGGTGCTGCCGGAGGCGGTAATCGAACCCTTGATGCGGGGCCTGCACGGCCACAATTTCTCTCTGTATGCGGCCAGCACCATGAATCGGGACCAGGTGGTCCCGGAGAGCGCGGCCATGCGGGCCAAATTGCGGGGACAGGCTATCGCCGCTTTTGGATGATAAGCGGGAGAGGGGATTTAGTGCGGGAGAGCGGCGGCCCTTAGTTCCTTCCCCGGACAACACCAAGCAAATTCGCCTTTATGGGAGGAGAGGCGATGGTTAAAGAGACTTTTAAGGCCATGGTGGTCAGGGAATCCCCGGAGGGCGTGTTCAGCCGGCAGATCGAAGACCGGCCTCTGGCTGCCTTGCCCCCCGGCGAAGTCCTGGTCCGGGTCAGGTATTCTTCCTTGAACTACAAGGACGTCCTGTCCGCCACCGGTAATAAGGGGGTCACCAAAACCTATCCCCACACCCCGGGTATTGACGCCGCGGGGGTGGTGGTGGAGAGCGCCAGCCCGGCGTGCCGTCCCGGGGAGGAAGTAATTGTCACCAGCTATGACCTGGGAATGAATACCCCGGGGGGATTCGGCCAATTTATCCGGGTTCCCGGGGCCTGGGTGGTGAAATTGCCGGAGAATCTATCTTTAAGAGAGAGCATGATCTATGGCACCGCGGGTTTTACCGGGGCTTTATCGGTTTACCGCCTGACCCTACATGGGGTCACCCCGGAGAAAGGGGAAGTACTGGTTTCCGGGGCTACCGGCGGGGTGGGGGGCATTGCCCTGTCGATACTGGCTCAGACCGGTTATCACGTCGTGGCGGTAAACGGGCTTACGGACCGGCGAGACTACCTCCTGGACCTGGGGGCGAAAGAGGTCATCAGTGTGGCAGAGGCCACCGACACCTCGGGCAAGCCGCTCTTGAAAAGCCGGTGGGCCGGGGCCATCGACACTTTGGGGGGCCCCATTTTGGCCACCACTATTAGGTCCACCCAATATGGAGCGGTAGTAACCTGCTGCGGCAACGTAGCCTCCCCTGACCTTCCCCTGAACGTCTATCCCTTCATTATCCGGGGGGTAACCCTGGTGGGCATCGACTCCCAGAACTGTCCCATGGAGACCCGGGTTAAGGTCTGGCAGAAGATCGCCGGGGAGTGGAAATTGGCCAACCTGGACAAGTTGACCTCAGAGGTGGACCTGGACGGACTGAGCCAGAGGATCGACCTGGTCCTTTCACATCAGCACCGGGGAAGAACCCTGGTGAGATTGCCGGAGTGAACCACTGGCTTGAGGATCAAGGTTCTCTAATACCGGGATGGTCGCCGCCGTAAAAGATGGTTCCTGCCCTTAACGGCCAGAGGTTCAGAGGCTCCGGCCGGCTCGCCGGAAGGCTTCCCGCCGATAATCGCTCACCTTAATGCCCGCGCCGGTCAAGGCATCTTTGAGGCGCGGACTCAAGAGGGCCGTCATCTCCTCCTGACGCCGGTAATGGGGCGCCCAACGGCGCAGGTGATAATCCTCGCCCAAGGCCGGGTGGCTGTAAATTTCCGTAAGGCCCCCCTTAAGGCGGGGTATGAGCCTCAGGATATGGTCTTCCGTCATGCGGCCGTCGTTCAGGAGGCCGAAAAGGTGGTCGTTGGTGACCAGGCCCGCGTCCTGGGCCAGGCGCCGGGCCCGTTGGGTCAGCCAGGTGAAGATCAGGCCTTGCACCACTTTGGGGAGGGGCCGGTCCGGGGCCAGGGCCAGGGTGGTGCGCCAGTCCTCCCGGCCCAGGCGTATCGCCGGTATGCCGTATTCTTTGGCCAACCTTACCGCCAAGGGGAAAAGCCGGGGATGCAGGTGCAGGTTGAGGTGACTGTTCAGGTGCCAGAGGGTTAAGCCCGCGGCCAGCGCGGCTTCGATCTGGGCCGCCAGCTCCCAGCGAATCTCCGCCAGGATTCTGGGCTTAAAAAAATATTGCCACCCGGCTTTCACCGGATCATCCCGGAAAAGGCCCCAGGAATTCACCAAATTGGGGATCTCCCGGGGCGAAAGAATAGCCTTGCCCTGGCACAGGGTAAGGTGCACTCCCAGGCAGAGGTCCGGCAAGGTCCGGGCCAAGGCCCGGGCCTGGTCCGCAGCCGGCGCCCCGGGCATCAGACTGGCGCAGCACAGCAGTCCATGCCGGTGGGCCAGGGACACCGCGTTGTTCAAGGCAGGGGAGAGGCCAAAATCGTCGGCGGTGAAGATCAGTTTTCGGTTTTCGGTTTGCGGTTTTCGGTATAAAGAAGGTCGGCTGTTACTTCCAGGATTTTGATATGATCCAGGTTTCTCTTTTCTCTTGCCGAACATTGATAATTACTCTGGCACGGTAAATGGAAACTAATAGTTCCTGAGATGCTTCGCTACGCTCAGAATGACAAAGATTTGCTAGTCGACAAGTTTTTAAAACACAGGCAGGATGCCTGTGCCACAATTATTTATGGATAATCAGCCGTGGCCTTTTGCCACGGCTGATTATCCCGTTTTTCTCCCCTTAAGGGATTGGGGGAGGGGGCTGGGGGGAGG
>JBFLZI010000152.1:0-6855 GCA_040756315.1 Thermodesulfobacteriota bacterium
GGAGGGCCAGGGACCTCAGGTCCCTGCCCTCCCCCCACACCCCCCTCCCAACCCGCTTAAGAGGGGCCAGGGATCAGGGGTCAGGGATCAGTGGCGAGAAAATCCAGTCTTTTCTAATCCCTAATCCCTGACCTCTGGCCCCTGATCCCTAATCCCCAAATATGGGATTGGGGGTTTGGGGGAGGATTATAAGCGGGCCGTCGGCTCCTGGCCCACTCCCCCGCTAATCCCAAAGGAGGCCTGGGATGTCTTCAATGCTAGAGTCGGGTTTCAGGGATAAGGTGCATCGCACGGCAGTGCGGGTGCGGTTCGGGGACACCGATCCTTATGGCATTGTCTATTTTGTCAGCTATTTCCGCTATTGTCATCGGGCCATTGAGGAATATTTAAGAGCCTGCGGCCTCCGGCCCGAGGAGACTTTCAAAAACGTCAAAGAAGGGTTCGGGTTACCCATCGTGGAGGCCTGGTGCCGTTTCCGGCGCCCAGCCCGGTATGGCGACCTGCTGCGCATCGAGACCCGCATCCAGGAGATGCGGGCCAAGGCGGTTATCTTTCGGTTCGAGTTTTATCCCGAGGAGGGGAGGGAGCTAGTGGCGGAGGGTACGGCCAATCTGCTGGCCATAGACCCATCCTGGAGAGTCAGAGACCTGCCGCCGCGTTTAAAGGATATCTTGGCCCGGGAAAAGGGTTAGTCTCACTCCTCTACACGCTTCACCACCAGCACCGGGCAGGGGGTCTGGCCGATGACCCGTTCGGCCACGCTGCCCATAAGCAGCCTCTTGAGCCCGGTGTGGCCGTGGCTGCCCAGGATGATGAGATTTATGCCCTCCTCCTGGGAGAATCTCACCAGAGCTTCAAAGGGACGGCCTTGCAGCAGCCTGGGCTCCAAAACTACGGCCTCCTGTTCTGCTTTAGCCTTCAATCGTTCCAGGATTCCCTGGGCCGCCTCCAACTCAGACTCCTCGCGAGCCACGCAGACCCCCAGCAAAGCGGCCCCGGTTTTCCGGGCCAGGCTGAAAGACACGGCCAGAGCCGCGTCGCTATAGGAGGAGCCGTCGCTGGCGATGAGGAGCCTTTTGAAGTCCAAGGTGGCGCCTCGGGGCACCACCAGCACATTAACCGGGCTGTGACCGATGACCCGGGCGGTGACGCTGCCCATCATCAAGCGCTCCAGGCCGGTGCGGCCCCGGCGGCCTAAAATGATCAGATCAGGCTTGATCTCCTGGGTTTCCTCCAGGATTTCGCCATAGACGCTGGTACCCAGACGCAGGCGGGTCTCCAGGTCCACCCCTTGTTGGCCGGCCGTGGCTTTGCAGGCTTCTAAGTGCTCCCGGGCCGCATTTTCCCGGAGGTTCAGCAAATCCTGGGTCAATTGGGGACTTATGGTTACCAGGTCGGGTTGGGGGAATTCATAGAAAGGAAAAAGTTCCACTACCTGCAAGAGATGCACCTGACAGCCGAAGGAACGGGCCAGACTCAAAGCGGCATTGAGCGCCCCCTGGCTGAGAGGGGAATTGTCGGTACAGACCAAGACTTTCTCCAGGCGATAGGAGCTGATTTCAGTTTCTCCGGACATGGAACCTCCTCCCTCTTATTTAGATTGGCATACCCGGCGGGAGCCTCTCTTTTCCCTGCCGCCACCCTAAGAAATAGCCTGGGGCACCACCAGCACCGGGCAGGGGGCCTGGCCGATGACCCGTTCGGTGACGCTCCCCATAAGGAGCCGTTTCCAGCCGGTGCGCCCATGGCTTCCCAGAATGATCAGGTCTGCCTGGTTTTTCAAAGCTAGCTGGATAATGGCGTCATCCGGTTGACCGATGGTTACCTGGGTTTCCAGGGGAAGCCCTTGTTGGTTGGCAGACTTCATAAGCTGATGGGCAATCTCTTCCGCCAAAGGGAGTTCCCCCTCCTCCCGGGCCACGCTGACGGCCAGCAAAGCGCTGCCCCATTGCCGGCTTAGAGCCAGGGCTTCTTCCCAGGCCGCCTTACTATAGGGGGAGCCGTCGCTGGCCAGCAGGATTTTCTGCCAGGTCAAGGGAGGGTCCTGGGGGACGACTAAAACCGGGCAGGGACTGTGGCCGATAATCCGGGCGGTGACGCTGCCCATCATCAGGCGGGCCAGGCCGCCGCGGCCGTGCCGGCCCATGACGATGAGGTCCGGGGCGATTTCCTTAGCCGCGGCGATGATGGCCCCGGGGGCCGACTCTCCGGTGCGCATCCGGGTCTCCAAGGGGACGCCGGAGGGGGCGGCCTCAGCCTTGAGAGCTTCCAGATAAGCCCGCACCTCATTTTCCCACTGCAGCACAAATTCCGGGGCCAAGCCGGTATATCCCGGAATGAATTCCAGGACTTCCAAAAGATAGATTTTACTGCCCCACAACTTGGCCCAGACCAAAGCTCCGGCCAAGGCCCCTTCACTATCCGGGGAACCGTCAATACAGACCAAGAGCCGGGCAAAACGGCCGGAACTTGCCAACTGACCCATTTGATACCCCCTGGACGGAATTCCTAACCCCTCTAAGCGTCCCAGTTGCTTGGGATATTTAATATACCCGCTTTTAAAAAATTTTCTGAAAAATCCTGTCAAAGTAGATGATTGACCAGATGAGATATACTCCTCCAAGAATCGCCCCGAAGGGGAAGGTGAGAAACCACATAAAGGTTATCCTTGGTTTTTCAAACCGCAAGCTGGTGGCCGTGGTCATAACATTGGCCCAGAGAAACCAAAAACTCGCCAATCCGGTGAGATAATACCCCAAGCCCTGATCCAGCAGAATAAGAACTATTCCCCCCAGGGTCAGAGGAACAGCAATGGTCAGATCTGCAAGGGCCATTCCATAAAAGAGCTTTTGCTCATGCCAATCGTCCACTGAGCCGTCGGGGTTTTTCATAGACCGTCCCCGCAGAACTTGCAACTGCCATCCCCAGATGATTATCCCGATGATGCCCATCAGGCTGAGGTCCGAATAAAGTATGATTTTACTTATCATTGGAATTCCCATACGTTAACCTTTATGATGCTGATAATCAGCCTGTTGGTGAAGGGGGGCAGGAATCTGAGCACAGGCTGGAAACCTGGGTTACCAAAACTATAAGGGGTTGGGGGAGGGGGTTTGGGGGAGAATTGTAAGTGGATCTCTGACCCCTGGCCCCCTCCCCCAAGCTCTTAACTCTCTCCGCCATGCTTTTCTTCTCCGGGGCGTTCGTAGTGGCCGGCCAGGAAGCGTTCGGCGTAGGTATGGATATAGGCCTCACTGGCCATCAGCATATCCATCTGGCGCACGTAGGCCATGAGGCGGCCCAGAAGGTCCAGTCGCTCTTCGGTTTCCGCCGCCGAGCGTTTCCGCAGACGGGCCTGAATGACATCCTGGTGTTGTTCCACTTCAAAACCCAGTTGTTTCAGGACAATGGCGATGAGCCGGGCCCGGCGCCGGCGCCGGGTTTCGTCCGCGGCCCCGCCTTTAAAGGTGAAATGGATGTAATTATCGTTGGGGACGGGGCCGCAGTAACTGGCGACGCTGCTGAAATGGTATCCCAGGCGGCAGGCGTAAATGACATAGTTGGCGGCCACGATGGCGTAAGTCTTGTCCCAAAAATTTTCCGGCGGCCGGATGGCCGCTTGTCCCAGGACGTGCAGGAAACCCCCCATGTCCACCGGCACCGGCCCGGCCCAGGAGATGTCCGGATGGCTGATGCCCCGCCACAAGGCCCGCAGGGGGCGGGAGAGAATGTCCTCTGGAGGTACGGGGTTAACATGGCTGGCTAGACCGTCTCCCAGGTCCACCAGGTGCAGATTGAGGGGCAAGGGGGTCTTGAGCTTGAGCAGCCTCAGGGCCGGCACCCGCCCTTCCGCCACCTGGTCCATGAGGCCGAAGATCACCTGATTGGACTTGATCTGGACGAAGCGGGCGATATCATGGTAAGTGCGGCAGTTCTCGGGACGGAAAGCCGGACTGCGGGAGTCCATCAAGTTAAGGGGCAGGATCAGGTCTAAAACGGCCTGAAGCTCCGGGGAGATGGCGCCCGGAGGGAGGCGGGCCGGAAGGGGAAGAACTTCTGCCAGCCGTTGTTGGATGGCCGCCTGGATTCTGACCCGGGTCTGCTCCAGCTCCGGCCAGCGGTCTTCGGACATCTGGTTTAAAGCCAACACCAGGCGACCCAGATGGGTTTCCAGGAAGTCCAGGCGGGAGCGCAGGTAAGGGAGATCAGGATGATCCTGGCCGGAGCATTTCTCCTCCAAATCCGCCAGGATAGCCAGAAATTTATTGTTGGCCGCTAGAACTTCCTGGAACCCCTGAAAGATTTGCTTCAGGCCGGGTCCACTTCTCTTTTTTTCCCGGAGAAAATCGAGGAAGCTCATGGAATTTTTCAGTAAATAATTACCTTGACATCCAGACTAGCAAGATGCCAAGCCCCTCATCGTGGCGGGGGTAGTTTTCCCAAATCTAAGTAGCCGGGGATGTCCAGCTGCTTTTCCCGCAACTCTGAGGCCAAGGTTTAAGATTTCCTCAAAAAAATTATACCATAAGCTGGCCTCAGGTTCCTTTAATGTCTGGTTCAGACTACAGAATTATAGGAATTCTGGAGCATCGCCAAACCGGGAACGACTAAGGCAGGTTGACCGGGGGGCTAATAAAAGGCGGGGTGGGTAGGTCTGGAACTTATAAAGGGCGGGGTTTTAAGTGAAGGCAGCAGGCTGCCCCTTTACAAACTGTAAAGAACCCTGACAGCCAGTGGTAAAGGCAGGTCCCGGGGAAATACCGGCGGCTCCCAGAGTTTTTATCCTGTTTCTCAAGGCTTAGTCCCAGTTTTTTTTTCCGCGCATCTTGGCACGGCCATTGCCTAGAAAACCAACGGGTGAGATTCCGGTAACGGAAACACCCCAGCAATTTCTTGGAATTTAAGTAGGCCAACTGGGGTCACCCGGCGCTTCTGCCATAATTGATCTCAGTCATTATATTCCTTAGGCATGGAGGTGAGCCCTGGTGAGAAAGTCCTGGATCATGATCTTAAACTTCCTGCTGCTGAGTCTGTCCGGCACGCTGGCCTGGGCCGCAGCGGAGAAAGCCCAATTGTTGGAGAAGAAGGTAAATCTGGCCAATCTGGGCGGCATCAACTACTTCTTCGCCAAGTGGTACAACGAAAATCTTTGGGTTTACGCCCTTATTGTCACTGTATTGATGGGAGTGGTGGGCATGCTCATCGCCTTTGTCACCGACATCATCTTGAAGAACATCGGCATGGAAGTCAGCAAGATCGAGCACCACGAATAGGAATGGATGAGAGGAGCTGAGTAATGTTTGATATCTTCAATGTTTATATGCCCATAGCCGAGATGCCCTTTAACGCCCTGATCCTGGTGGCCATCGGCTTCTCCGTGGGGGTGCTCGGAGGCTTTTTCGGGGTCGGCGGGGCCTGGGTCGTCACCCCGGCCCTGAACATCTTCGGCTTTCCCATGGCCTATGCCATCGGCACCGACCTGGCCCACATCTTCGGCAAATCCATTGTGGCCACCGCCAAACACCGGAAGATGGGCAATGTGGATATGAAGCTGGGCCTTATTTCCATCGTCGGCTCAGTCATCGGCGTGGAAATCGGCGCCCAAAACGTCATGTGGCTAACCAGACTGGGCCTGGCCGGCCCCATTGTGCGCTATACTTATATGGTTCTGCTCTTCGGTCTGGGCATCTACATGCTCTATGATTATCTGACCAAGGACAAGCGGGCCGCGGCCCAAGCCGCCAAACAGGCAGCCCTGCAGGCGGGGGAGATCCAACCTCGGAAGGCCTGGAACCTGCCCCCCATGATCCATTTTCCCGCCTCGGGCATCACTATTTCTTTCTGGACGGTGACCGGGGTCTTTCTCTTTACCGGCTGGCTCTCCGGCTTCTTGGGCGTAGGCGGCGGCTTCATTCGCATGCCGGCCCTCATCTATCTCATCGGCTGTCCCACGGCCATTGCGGTGGGTACCGACCTCTTCTCCGTCCTTTTCTCCGGGGCTTACGGTTGCTTTACCTATGCCGTCAAAGGGCGGGTGGAGATCATCGCTGCCATCCTTATGCTCATCGGCGCCTCCATCGGCGCCCAAATCGGCGTCACCGCGGTGAAATACGTTCGGGGCTACGGCATCCGCTTGCTCTTCGCCATTATGATCATCCTGGCGGGCACCTCGGTAGCCCTGAAGCAGTTCCAATTCACCACCATTGCCGCCTGGGTGGTCATGTGCGCCGCCCTGGGCATGTGTGCGGTGATCATGCTCAAACTGTGGGTGGGCTTTAAGAAGGAAAAGGCCGAAAAGATGGGCCACCATTAGTAAGGAGGATTTACCGATATGAAAATACTCGTACCCGTCGATGGTTCGGCCCATTCCCTTCAAGCCGTAGAAAAAGCTTGTGAGCTGGCCAAGTCTCAACCCCCGGTGGAGGTGGTCTTGCTGGCCGTGGCTCCCAATTTGCTGGACCTGGAAGATGAAGGCCATTATGTGGCCAATAAGCTGAAACGCCAGGCGGAAAACGCCCTGGCCCTGGCCAAGGCCAAAGCCCAGGAAAAGGGCCTCACCCCCAAGAGTTTGATCTCCAGCGGGGTCTCCGTGGCCGATGAAATCGTCCGGGTGGCCAAGGAGGAGAAGGCGGACTTAGTAGTGGTAGGCAGCCGGGGCCTGGGGACCAAGACCTCCTTTTTCCTGGGAGGCACCGCCACCAAGGTGGTGACCTATGCCCCCTGCTCCGTCCTGGTGGTGAAAATTCCCGAATAAATTTGTTGTCTCTTCGCCATAGCACCTCCCAATGCAGTGGCGGCCCCCCGGGGCCGCCTTTTTTAAGTAGTGGGGGAGGGGGCCAGGGGTCGCAGACCCCT
>JBFLZI010000153.1:0-6849 GCA_040756315.1 Thermodesulfobacteriota bacterium
GGGAGGGGGCAGGGGCCCATCGGCCCCTGGCCCCCTCCCCCAATTCCTAAGTTCCGGATCAGCGGTAAGAAAAATTTGGACAAAGAAATCAGGAATTATCTGATTTTCGGTTCGCCGCCGTCTTGCTAAGTTAAAGTGGGATATTCCCTTTTAGATAGGTGGGAAGCTGGGAATCTTGAGTTACGGCTTTTCGCCTGTTGCCATACTATCACTTTAGCCGGGGAGGTGACTTCATGGGCGACCCTCAAAAATCAGCCGCTCTTGAGGCGGCCAAGGCCAAATATGACGAAAAGGTGGCCAAGGTATTGCAAAAGATGCCGGAGCGCAAGGCGGACTTTGTCAACACCTCCGGCATTCCCATTAATCGAGTCTATACCCCGTTGGATCAGGAAGGGTTCGATTATCTAAAACAGTTGGGCCTGCCCGGGGGCTATCCCTTTACCCGGGCGGTGCAGCCCACGGCCTATCGGGGCCGCTTCTGGACCATGCGCCAGTACGCCGGTTTCGGCAGCGCCGAAGAGACCAACGAACGCTATCATTTCCTCTTGAAATCCGGTCAGACCGGCCTGTCCGTGGCCTTTGACCTCCCCACCCAGATCGGCTATGACTCGGACCATGAACTGGCCCGGGGGGAGGTGGGCAAGGTGGGGGTGGCCATCGACTCCCTCTGGGACCTGGAGCGCCTCTTTGACGGCATTCCCCTGGACCAGGTGAGCACCTCCATGACCATCAATTCCCCCTGCGCCGTGATCCTGGCCATGTATCTGGCCATTGCCGAAAAACAGGGCATTCCCTTGGACAAACTCCGGGGCACGGTGCAAAACGACATCCTGAAGGAATACCCGGCCCGAGGCACCTATATCTTTGCCCCCCGGCCCTCCATGCGCCTGATTACCGACATCTTCGCCTATTGCACCGAGAAGGTGCCCCAGTGGAACACCATCAGCATCAGCGGCTATCACATCCGGGAGGCCGGGTCCACCGCGGTGCAGGAGGTGGCCTTTACTTTAGCCAACGGCATCGCCTATGTGGACGCGGCCATCAAGGCGGGCCTCAAAGTGGACGAGTTCGGCCCCCGCCTCTCCTTTTTCTTTAACTCCCATCTGGACTTTTTTGAAGAGATCGCCAAGTTCCGGGCGGCCCGCCGCCTCTGGGCCAAGATCATGAAGGAGCGCTTCGGCGCGCAGGACCCCCGCTCCCAGATGCTGCGCTTCCACACCCAGACCGCGGGCTGCAGCTTAACCGCCCAACAGCCTCTGAACAACATCATGCGCACCGCGTTTGAGGCCCTGGCCGCGGTGCTGGGAGGCACCCAGTCTCTGCACACCAATTCCTTTGACGAGGCCCTGGCCCTGCCTTCGGAACTGGCCGTGCAGGTAGCCCTGCGCACCCAGCAGGTCATCGCCCACGAGGCCGCGGTATGCGACACCGTGGACCCTCTGGCCGGGTCCTACTATATTGAATACCTGACGGATCAGGTGGAGGCCAAGGCCCAGGAATACATCGACCAGATCGACCGCCTGGGCGGCGCGGTGGCCGCCATCGAGAAAGGCTATATCCAGAAAGAGATTCAGGACAGCGCCTACCGCTACCAGAAGGAGATCGAGTCCGGGGAGCGGGTGGTGGTGGGCCTGAACCGCTTCCAGGTGGCGGAAGAGGAGGTGTTCAAAGACCTCCTCAAAGTGGACCCCGCGGTGGGCGACAAACAGGTGGCACGCCTAAAAGAACTGAAGAATACCCGGGATAACGCCGCAGTGGCAAAGGCCCTGGCGGACCTCAAGACCGCCGCGGAGGGCACCGCCAACCTCATGCCTCCCATCCTCACCGCGGTGAAGAGCCTGGCCACCCTGGGAGAAATCTGCGACACCCTGCGCGCCGTCTTCGGCGAATACGAACCTAGTGGAGTTTAGAGATGATTTAGGGGGAGGGCCAGGGACCTGAGCACAGGCTGGAAGCCTGTGCTACTGGCCCTCCCCCCAAGCCCCCCTCCCAACCCGCTTATGGCCTTGTGGGGGGCCGGGGCCAGAGGCCCCGGGGGCCCCAACAAGGCTCAAACCCCCCTAAGGGATTGGGGGAGGGGGTGTGGGGGAGGATTGTAAGTGGGCCTGTGGCCCTTAGCCCCTCCCCCAACAATCAGTTGTCATTCTGAGCGTAGCGAAGAATCTCTCGGTTTTCAGGGAATTCTCCGGCTCTATTAATTCTTAGCATGATAAGGAGAGGTGGAGATGTTAGAAGAGAGAAAGATCAGGGTACTGGCAGCCAAACCCGGTCTGGACGGGCATGACCGGGGCATCAAGGTCATCTGCGCGGCCTTGAGGGACGGGGGCATGGAAGTGATCTACACCGGCTTGAGGCAAACCCCGGAGCAGATCGTCGCCGCGGCCGTCCAGGAGGACGTGGACGTCATTGCCATGAGTTGCCTGTCCGGGGCACACGGCTACCTCTTCCCCCGGGTGATGGAGCTTCTTAAGGAAAAGGGCATTGAAGACATTCTGGTCCTGGGGGGGGGCATCATCCCCGAGGAAGACATCCCGGCCCTCCAGACCGCGGGCATTGGGGCCATCTTCCGCCCCGGCACCGACACCGGCGACATCATTAATTACATCCGGGAAAATATTAAGAAGCATTGAGCCCCAGCCCCC
Source organism: Thermodesulfobacteriota bacterium (assembly GCA_040756315.1). GTDB lineage: Bacteria > Desulfobacterota > Desulfobaccia > Desulfobaccales > 0-14-0-80-60-11 > JBFLZI01. The sequence goes on from JBFLZI010000153.1 coordinate 2,643, forward strand.
TTTATGGGGCTGGTGAAGTCGGGACTAACAGTCCCGACTTCACCAAACAAGAATCTCCCTTAAGGGATTGGGGGAGGGGGTTTGGGGGAGGGGGTAAGGGCCTGCGGCCCTTAGCCTCCTCCCCCAAAATACTTTCTGCCACCTCGCAACTCACGCCTGGCCGAAGCTACGGCGGATCAGTTCCAGTTCCTCTCTCCGGGTTTTCACTTCTTCATTCAAGCGGGCTTCGTGGAGGAAGTTCAGCATCTCTTTGATCAGGGGCCCCTGGGGGTAGCCCATCGCCACCAGGTCCCGGCCTTTGAGTTCCGGTTTTAAGTGCTTCAGGTGGGTGAAATACAGGGAAATGGCCCGTTTGGTGGGCTCCTGCCGGGATTTGGCCATCATGTATAGGAGATACTCCGTGGCCAGGGGGGACAGGAGTTGGTAAATCCGGCTGCGGCTCATCTCTTCCGAACGGAGGAGTTGGTGCAAGGCCCGGTCGGCCAGCTCTTTTCCCTCTAAGAGGGCGGTGGCCAGTTTCGGCGCGGGTTTAAACCGCCGGATCATCTCGGTCAGTTCCTCCGGGTTTAACGGCTCCACCAGTCCCAGAAAATAGACCAGCCAGCGTTCGTATTTCTCCCCCAGGTAGAGGAGGTCGAACCAGGAGAGAACCGCCTGCACTCGCTCCAGCATGTTGCGGGTGCCTTCGTCGAACCAGAGGCGGGGGTGGATGGCTTTGAGCAAGTCCAGTTCCGCCAGCCGGGCAATGGCCGGGATGGGGTTTTCCTCTTGCAGGATGAGTTTCAGTTCTTGAAACAGGCGGGGACCGGAGAGGCGGTCGAAGAAATTATTTTTCACCGCGTTGTTGATGAGATTGATGGTGAGCTTGCTGATGCGGAAATTGAAGCGCTGCTCGAAGCGGATGGCCCGAAAGACCCGGGTGGGGTCCTCCACAAAGCTCAGGTTGTGGAGGATGCTGATGCGCCGTTCCTTCAGGTCCCGGGTGGCCCCGAAAAAGTCCAGGAGGGTGCCGAAGTCCTGGGGGTTAACTTTGATGGCCAGGGTATTGATGGTGAAGTCCCGGCGATAGAGGTCCATCTTGATGGAGCTGTACTCCACGATGGGCAAGGCCCCGGGGGCTTCGTAATACTCGGTGCGGGCCGTGGCCACGTCGATTTTAAAGCCGTCCGGAAAGACGATGACCGCGGTCTTAAATTTCTGGAATTCCCGGGAGCGGGCCCCGTAACGGGCGGCGAACTGCCGGGCAAAGATAATGGCGTCCCCTTCAATGACGATGTCGATATCGAAATTTTCTTCCCGCAGAAACAGGTCCCGGACAAAGCCCCCCACTGCGTAGGCGTGGAAACCCAGTTCCTGGGCGATCTCTCCCGCCTGGCGCAAGATCTCCAAAATTTTCCGGGGCAGGCGCTCCTGCATCATGCTGGTGATGTTCTTTTTCCTTAAGGGTTGGGACCATTGGGTCTCTTCTTCCGTGTCGATGAGCAGGTGCAGCAGGTCGGTGCGGCTGACCACGCCCACGACCTGCTCCTCCTGCACCACCGGCAGCAGGCGTTGCTTGTTGATCACCAGGCGTTCCCGGATTTCCGGCAGGGTGGCGTCCGGCCCCACGGAGGCGATGGGCGCGGTCATATAATCCTTGACCATATGGTTTTTCAGTCCGTGATAGATGCCTTTCTCCACGATCTGTCGGGTGATCATGCCCAGGAGTTTGCCGTTGGTGACGACCATCAAGGCGTTGATACTATACCGGTTCAGCATGACTTCGGCTTCTTCCAAAGTGACTTCCGGGGTGATCCACTTGACGGGAAAGCTCATAATATCCCGGGCCCGGCGTTGAGGCCGAACCCGGCTATAGAGAAGCTGCCGCAGTTTTTCCTCCACTTGGGCCAGGGGTTCGTCTTTGACCGCGGCGGAGGCGGCGTATTCATGGCCGCCGCCGCCGAACTCGGCCAGAATCTCGGCCACATTCACTTCCGGCAGGCGGCTGCGGCCCACGATATAGACGCGCTCCTCCATCTGGGCCAGAGCGAAGAGGACCTGGATATTTTCCATATCCATAAACTTATGGGCCAGCATGGCAAAGTCGCCCACGTATTGGGAAGTGGTGGCCCGGGCCAGGACCACTTCCACGCCGTTCACCAGGAAGCGGCTGGCGTTTTTGATGAGATCGTTCAGGAGACTCACCTGCTCCACGCTCAACTCCCGGGTGAGCATCTCCGCCACCATGTTCAGGTCGGCCCCCTGGCCGACCAGATAGGCGGCGGCCTCAAAGTCCTCCGGGGTGGTGGAAGAAAAGGTGAAGGAGCCGGTGTCTTCGAAGATCCCCAGGGCCATGATGGTGGCTTCCTGGGGCGAGGGGGTCAGGCCCTTCTCCCGCAGAATCTTCGTCAGGATAGCAGTGGTGGAACCCACGGGGCGCACCACCTCTAAGGTGCCGTGCACGTCCTCCGGGGTGTCGGGGTGGTGATCATAGATGTGAATCTCCACTTCCCCGGAAGAGACGGCTTCGGCGAATTTGCCGATGCGGGAGGATTGGCGGGTGTCCACCAGGATGAGGCGTTTGATCTCCTCCGGGGCCACATTTTTCGCCTTGGTGAAATTGAGAAAATAGAAACTGGAGCGCACAAAGAAGTCCCGCAGGTTCCCTTCCTGGGAGCCGGGGAAGACCAACAGGGCCTCGGGATAGAGCTTTTTAGCCGCCACCATGGAGGCCAGAGCGTCAAAGTCCGCATTCAGGTGGGTGGTGATGACTTCCAGGGTGCGGGCGGGATTGGGGCGATTCCGGGTCATGGGCGAGGATGGGCCTTTCGGTGCGCCGCCCTAAGACGCTCCACGTCCAGATGGGTGTAAATCTGGGTAGTGGCCAAATCGGCGTGGCCCAAAAGCAGCTGCAAAACCCGGAGGTTGGCCCCCCGGGCCAGGAGGTGGGTGGCAAAGGAATGGCGCAAGGTGTGGGGACTCAAGTGCCGCACCCCGGCCAGGCGGGCATAGTGCTGCAAAATCTTCCAGAACCCCTGGCGGCTGAGCCGCCCGCCCCGGCGGTTGACAAAGACATAAGGGCTGTCCTTGCTTTTGAGGAGGGCCGGGCGTCCCTGGGAAAGATAGCTGCGCAGTTTGGCTACGGCCTGGGGCACCATGGGCACCAGGCGCTCTTTGTGGCCTTTGCCCAGGGGCCGCACCACCCCCCGGCGCAGGTCCACCTGCTTCAAGGTCAGGCCCACCAACTCCGAGACCCGTAAGCCCGTGGCATAGAGCACCTCCAGCAGCGCGGCGTCCCGCTGGCCCCAGGGGGTGGCCGGGTCGGTGGCGGCCAGTAAGGCCTCCACTTCCTTTTCCCCCAAGACCTTGGGCAATTTCAGGGGCAGACGGGGGGAGTCCAACAGCTCCACCGGGTTAGCCGGCAATTTTTCTTCCCGCTGGAGAAACCGGAAAAACTGCCGGAGCGCGGAGAGCCGCCGGGCCCGGCTCCGGGCCGCAAGACCCCGACCCTCCAGAAAGGAGAGATATCTCTGCAAATCATCTAAAGACACTTCTTCCCAGGCAGTGCGGTCCAAAGTGCGCAAATACTCCCGAAAATCCTGGAGGTCGTGGGCGTAAGACTCCAGGGTGAGGGGGGCCAGACCCCGCTCCACTCCCAGGTGATGGTAGAACTGCTCCAGGAGCTCGTCCATGCGCTCCGGACCGGCTTCCAACAGTCCGGCGAGCAAGGACTGCAATTCCGCCGGGGACAAAATTCGGGAGGGACTCTGGGCTAATTCCGCGGAGTCAAACTGCTCCAAGGGATCAGTAGGGATCTTCCCCTGCCGGCGGAGAAACTGGAAGAACTGCCGCAAGACGGCCAGGCGCTGGTCCAGACGGCGCACCGACATGCCCCGGCCCTTCAGGGCCTGAAAATAATCCTGCAGATCGGCCAAAGAAACCTCGGTCCAGGAGGGTCGCTCCCGCCCCTGGACAAAGCCGTAAAAGTCCTGAAGGTCGTCTCGGGCCGCTTCCAGGGCCGGAGCCGCCACCCCGGCTTCTGTCTCCAAATATTCGTAAAATTGCCGCAGCTCAAGCTCCATAAGACTTGCCACTTCCCTAATCCTAAATTTAATTATACCCTTAGTTAGCTAAAAGTAATAGCCGAGGATGAGGATAAGATAATTTTGAGGGGAGGGCCGGGGGAGTGGTGACTCCCCCGCCCTCCCCTCAAACTCCCCTCCCAACC
>JBFLZI010000154.1:0-6771 GCA_040756315.1 Thermodesulfobacteriota bacterium
ACCCCCTCCCCCAATCCCTTAACATAATTGGTAGCACAGGCTTCCAGCCTGTGCGGCGGCAAAATTTTTTCGGGCAGTCATGTCTGGGCTTCACCCCCCCGTTAATCCTGTGAAATCGTAGGGCGTCCGTCCCCGCCCGCCGCCAGCATCGCCACGCTGCCGCCAGGGCGCACTTAACCGGAACTGGTGCGCCGTGGGCCTCCAATCTTTCTTAGTCCAACAACTCTCACCTAAAACCGACGCCAATTTTTGCCTAACCGGGTTAATTAACTCCAGGTGCAGCCTGAAAACTGATACAATTGACCGGGGCTGGCAAGTTTAGCCCGGTACGCCATGATTTCCCCGGGAAAACAAAGGGAAGACCGGAATGCCCGGGCAACTTTAAAACCTTAGCTGGCTCAAAGAAAGGTTTGAAAAAAATGAATAACGAATCGGACGCCTTAGATTATCGCCGGCGTCATCGCGGCCTCATCGGCATCAAGAGCAAAATGCCCATCCGGGATATGTCCGTCTTAAGCCGCATCTATACTCCCGGAGTCGGCGCGGTCTGCAAGGAGATCGAAAGAGATCCGGTCTCCTCCTACCGTTATACCTGCCGGGGCAATTCCATCGCCCTCATCACCGACGGCAGCAGCATCTTTGAATTCGGCAACATCGGCGGCCTGGCGGCGTTACCCAAGTTGGAGGCCAAGTCGGTGATCTATAAGACTTTTGCCAATGTGGACGCGGTGCCCATCGCCCTCAAGACCCAGGACGCGGATGAGATGGTGGAAATCGTCCGCATTCTCGCCCCCACCTTTGGGGGCTTCTGTCTGGAAGGCATTGCCGCGCCCAAATGCTTCACCATTGAAAATCGCATCCGCAAGGCGGTGCGGGTCTCGGTGCTGCATCACGAAAGTCATGCCGTGGGCATCATCGTTCTGGCCGCGCTCTATAATGCCCTCAAAGTGGTGGGGAAAAGCCTGCACGAAGTCCGTATCGTCATCAACGGCGCGGGCGCGGCCGGCATCGGCGCGGCTAAGGGACTGCTGGTGGCCGGGGCCGATGACATTGTGCTCTGCGACCGGCACGGAGCTTTGCGCGTTTACCGCAGCGTCGGCATGAATTGGGCCAAATCGGAGATCGCCCGCCTGGTTCGGCCTCAGGACGTCACAGGCACGCTGGCCGAAGTGATGCAGGGCGCGGACGTGTTCATCGGCCTTTCCGCCGCGGGATTGGTCAACCGGGAGATGATCGCCGGTATGGCTAAGGACCCCATCGTCTTTGCCCTGGCGCTGCCGGAGCCGGAGATCAGTGAAGAAGAAGCCAAAGCCGGAGGGGCTGCGGTGGTGGCCACCGGCCGGCCGGACAGCGAGAATCAGATCCGCGCCTCCCTGGTCACCCCGGGGTTTTTCCGGGGGTGTCTGGACGTGGGGGCCAAGCGGGTCAACATCGAAATGTACCTGGCCGCGGCCCGGGCCTTGGCCGGCATGATCCCTAAAGAAAAATTGTCGCCTACCAATATTATCCCCCGGCAAATGGACTGGAGAATCTCCCCGGTGGTGGCCCAAGCCGTGGCCCGGGCGGCGCAAGGCACCGGCGTGGCCCAATTGACCGCGGCGGTCATCACTCCGGAAAGGATCAGAGAGCGGACGGAAAGCTATATTTACGAAGGGGAGGTGGCCTGGCTGCCCCCCGAGAGCCAGGACTACGGCAAACTGAGCATTAAAGAGGAGTCCCTGGAACTGCATAGCCGCTACCAGGGGTGCGTCCAGGTCTATGCCAAAGTTCCCCTCAAGGACGAAGTCATTTACGGGCGGCTCTATGCCCCGGGAGTGGTGGCCGAGGTCTGTGAGGCCATCCTCCGGGACCCCATGGCCGCCTATGATTACACCTGCAAGAACAATCTGGTGGCCATCGTCACCGATGGCAGTGCGGTGCTGGGCTATGGCAACATCGGCCCCCGGGCGGCGTTGCCGGTCATGGAAGGGAAAGCCATTCTGTTTAAAACCTTCGGCGGCGTGGAAGCCTTCCCCATCTGCATCGGCACCCAGGAAACCCACCGGGTGGTGCAACTGGTGGAAAATATCTCTCCCGCCTTTGGCGGCGTCAACCTGGAGGACATCTCTTCGCCCCGGTGTTTTGAGATCGAGAAAGCCTTAAGCGAACGTCTGGAGATTCCGGTATTTCACGATGATCAGCATGGCACCGCGGTGGTGGTGCTGGCCGGTTTGCTGAACGCCTTGAAGATTGTGGACCGGAAACTGGCCGAAGTGAAGATTATCTTCAACGGGGCCGGGGCTTCCGCCCTGGCCACCGCCAAAATCCTCCTCCACGCCGGGGCCGGCAATATCGTGATGTGCGATACCGCAGGGGTGATTTATCCCGGTCGGCCCCAGGGCATGAATGATTTCAAGGAGGAGTTGGCGGCAATCACCAACCCGGAAAAGCTAAAAGGCGCCCTGGCGGACGCCTTGAAAGGCGCCCAGGTCTTCATCGGCCTTTCCGGGCCCAACGTCCTTAACCGGGAAATGGTGCGCGCCATGGCTCCAGACCCCATTGTCTTTGCCCTGGCCAATCCTGACCCGGAAATTCATCCGGAAGAGGCGAAAATGGCCGGCGCCATCGTGGTGGCCACCGGCAGGACGGATTTCCCCAATCAGGTGAACAACTGCCTGGCCTTTCCCGGCATCTTTCGGGGGGCATTGGACGTGCGGGCTTCCACGATTAATGAGGCTATGAATATCGCCGCGGCCCGGGCCATCGCCGACCTGGTGGGGAAAAAATTGAACCCCGTTTACATCCTGCCGGATGCCATGGATTTCCGGGTGCCGCCCCTGGTGGCCGAAGCGGTGGCCCGAGCCGCCCTGGCAACCGGGGTCGCCCGGATCACTATTGAGCCGGACCGGGTGGCCCGGCACACCCGGGAATTCATCTACGACGAGCGCCTGTCCCTGATTGAATAAGATACCCAGGGAGTTAAGTTGCCAAGATGGAAATTTATCGATAAAGGGGCAGGAAATACGGATATGTCCTGGATAGGGAAACTTTGGGGTTCTGAGCTAAGTTCTGGGTCATAGCAGAATTCAGCATGATCAGGTGACCGGCCCCTCCACAACTGACCAGGGAAAAGTTAAAATTTCCTGAACCAAAAAAGAATCTTGCTTCAAAATAATATTTTCCGGAGTGTCGCTGCCACTGGTCTCCAACGTCTCCTCCAGAACGACTGAGCGTCCCCTCATTACCCTCGGCTTTTCTTCACATCGGCTGGAAGTTCTACCGTATGCGCAGGAGGAAATGTGGCGGCATGATGCTGTTGTTTTAGAAGAAGCTCCTGAGCCTGGGTTCAGTGAGGTGCTCTCCAAAAGTCTGGATTTAGGAGCATACCTTGAAGATCAGGACAAGGAATTTCCAGAATTTTCCCGGCGGCAGCTTGAAGGACTCCAGGAACTCCATCAAGCCGGGAAAGTGATTTTTCAGATAGAACCTTATCTGGAAAGAGTCATGGAAATTCATACCCGGTTGACTGAGGGAGTGCCTCCCCCGGAAGTGATGGATCGGCCACACTTAAGGCCGGTTTACGAGACCGAAAGACAGGTGGACGGATTACTGCTAAAATTTTATGCCTGTTCGCATACCGCGTCATTCCGGAAGGTGGTGATGGCCGTCAAAGAGTTTGCCCGGGCCGATGCGGCTCGCTTCCGTTTGCGGGATGAACTCAGGGCCCAGGCCCTGCTGCCATGGTTAGACCGCTTCTCCCGGATCTATGTGGAGGCCGGCTATATTCATCTATATCTGGTCAAAACCTTAAGAAGACTGTTATCCGGCAAAGCGCGCCTCAGACCGTTATTCTTGATGGCCTCGCAGGTCCGCCCCCAATTGGGGGTGCCTCGGCCCCTGGGCCCGGGCGATCTCTTGACTCTGGGCCATATCTTCCAGCGGGGCTTGAGTGAAGAATCAGAAGAACTCTTAGCCGCCCGCAGTCTGATTTATATTAAATTGCTCGAGAAAACCGAAATGGCCCCGGAGAAGGGAGCCGCACCGCACTTAAACAACGAGATTACCGCTTATCGTCTTACTAAACATCTTTCCTTTGCCGACTGTAGCGTCCTCTATCCTCGGGTAAAACTTGTCTCGCCGGAAATATCCCAAAAAGAGGTGGAACATTATCTTGAGAATAAAAGTTAGTAAATTAGCTGTCTAAAACTAAAAGGTGTGAAGAAAACTAAAAATTTCCTCCTCCCACTTCCAGAGAACTGGACAGGCGTCTTTCCTCTGGGCGAGTTGCCTACATCTCCTATTTTTCCAGCAAAATCAGCTCGGCTAGGGGCCGCCGGTGTGACTTCTGGCTCCGGTGGGCCGGATGCCCCACCGCCACCACGGCCATAAGCTCGAACCGCTCCGGCAGGTTGAGGATCTCCCGGACACCCTCCTTGTTCTTCAGAATTTCACCGAGCCAGACTGCTCCCAGGTCCAGGGAGTGGAGCGCCAGGAGCAGGTTTTGCAAACAAGCCCCGACGGCCTGACAATCTTTGGTGTAATCGTAGGAAGCCTCTTTATCCAGAAAAACGGCAATGAGGACAGAGGCCGATTTAAGGATGTGTGAGTATCTGGTGAGGGCGGCCAGGGACTCTTGCGAGGGCTGGTCCCAGATAATGGCGAAACGCCAGGGCTGGTTGTTGAGCCCGGAAGGGGCCCAGGAAGCCGCTTCCAGAGCGGTCATAAGCAAATCTCGGGAAACCGGCGTATCCACAAAATCTCGGACGCTGCGCCTGTCATGAATGGCCTTCAGTATGGGGGAATCCAGTAGTTGCATCAGTTTTTCCCGTCAATTTTTGGGTTGCAGTATCCCACAGAACCGACCCGCCCCAAAAGAAATAATTTCCGCTGAAATGAGAGCCGGTGGCCAATCATGACGGGATGGCTGAGCAAAGGGAAGGCTTACCGGAGCTGCCCAGGATGGCACCCGAGATGATGAGCTCAAAGTTTCGATAAGGACCGGATAGGTAGAATTTCCAGGTGGTTGATAAGCTTCTGTTCATAACAGTTATCTTGAAGCGACTAATCTTTGCAATATAATTACTTGGTAAACTCCCGGCGGGAAAGCGAAGCGCATCCCGCCTTCAGTAGCTGAAGAAGGGAGAACGAGGCATTTGGTGGCGGCGTTTTTGGGAGCACGTCATCCGGGACGAGCGCGATTATAAGCGTCATGTGGATTACATCCACTACATTCTGGTGAAGTATGGTCATGTAATGAGGGGTGCGGATTGGCGTTATTCCAGCTTTCGCCGTTACGTTCGCTGCGGTATTTATAACCTTGAGTGGGTGTCAGATGATGGCGTTCGGCGACTGGATATGGAGTGATGCGAAAGGCGGGATGCGCTTCGCTTTCCCGCTACGATTTTTCATAATTTATGGGTGGGCCAAGGGCCCATGAATGACTGTTCTGAAAAGTTTTGTCTGCACAGGCTGGAAAGCCTGTGCTACCAATACCTTTCATATTTTCGGGTGAGCCCCGGGGCCCTGGGCTTAAACCCCAATCCTGCCTTTCAGAGCTTCCAGTTGAAAGTCGTAGGCGTGTAAACCCTTGGAAGTGAAGCTCAGGGTGCCCAACTTTACCCCCAATTCCCCGGCCATGTATTCCTGGAGCAAGGCCAGGCCCCCCATATTCTCCGGCCACCCCCCGTAACAATCCCAGGAGCGAAAATAGACGTTCATACAGAGGTGATTCTCGCCGTCTTCTTTAATGATCTTGGTGTCCACCAGGCGCAGGCAGGGACTGGTGCCCCGCTCCATTTCGCTCTCATACTCTTTGTCATAGGCGAAATTCGACTCCGGATAGCCGATGCTCATGCAGCAATGATTGTTGCCGAAACCTTTCTTCTTATAGTGGTCAATACACCATTGCACCTGATCCGGGGCGCTCACCACCGCGTCGCGCTCCTTTAGCCGGACGCCGTTTAAAACCAGATTGGGGACCACATACTTGCCGCCCCTAAGCCAGGTGGCGTAGCGGTAGTGTTCGTTGGGACTCAATTCGCCGTTCATGAGATATTCAATAAAATAGTTCTCAATGGAGGCGTCGGTGGTGGGCGCGGGAATGCCCTGGGGCACGGTCACCGCCAAGGGCAGCCTCACCCCGCCGGCGGTATATTGTACCGGCTCCAGGATGGTGCCGCTGACAAAGTCAAACTCCAACCTCTCCGCGCCGGCAAAAGAACCGGCGTCGATCTTATATCTCCGACCATGATGGTAAAGCTGTCGCAACAATTCGAACCAGGTTTCATCCAGATTTCTGCCGGTGACATAAACTGATTTAAAGCCTTTCATTATCTATCCTCCCTTATCAGACGGCTAATTCTTCTTCTGCTTAAAAAGGTTCAAAGTTTAGATTAAGACCCATCGGAACTTCTCATAATTTATGGGTGATCCAAAGGCCCACGCGGAATTGCTCTGGAATTGTAGCCGCAGGCTTCAGCCGGCGCCTTAAGTTAATGTAGGGTCGCCCGGCGCACCAAATGATGGTGGCGGGCGGGGACGCCCGCCCTACGACTTGTCATAATTTACGGGTGGGCCAAGCCAGGCATGACTGCCCGGAAAAATTTTGCCGCGGCCCAGGCTGGAAAGCCTGTGCTACTGGCCCTCCCCCCACACCCCCCCAACCCGCTTAGGGGGTTGGGAGGGGCCAGAGCCCAAGGCTCTGGCCCCAACCAACCTTTAAAACCCCTTAAGGGATTGGGGGTGGGGGTTTGGGGGAGGGGGTAAGGGCCCACTGGCCCTTAGCCCCCTCCC
>JBFLZI010000155.1:0-6760 GCA_040756315.1 Thermodesulfobacteriota bacterium
TCAGAGTGATCAAACGTCGCTAAAGCGTCCCGCCCCGTTGGAGCCTGAGAATCATCTCGCGGCTTAACCCAAAACCCAAGGGGGGCTTGCGCCTACTTGACAACTTTCAACCATATCAGGGTGGGCACCGCCCACCAGTTTAAATTTTTATTTCCTTTTTTGGTGGGCCATGCCCACTCTACATTTTTTATCTGCTCAAATACCGAACGCTTCCTGAATAATCTCAATCTGCGGTCCTTCTTCCTTCAGCGTAATCGCCACGACATCAAACCTTGCTTGGATTTCTCCCAGTCGCTTCTGCTTCAGATAATAATCCGCCAATTTTCGCAGCCGCGCCTGTTTGGCCGGGGAGACCGCGTCCTGGGGCGGGCCGAAGCGGGTGCTGCGCCGGGTTTTCACTTCAATGAAGACCAGCGTGCCCCGGTGGCGGGCGATGAGGTCGATTTCTCCCAGGGGGGTGCGGTAGTTGCGCTCCACAATCTTATAGCCCTGTTTTTTCAGGGCCTGGGCGGCCAGGTCTTCTCCCGACGCGCCCAGTTGTTGGTTAGAAACCTCCATGTTCCAAGCCTTGAATCTCACTGCTGCGAAAGGTCACTTCCTTTGGAATAGAAAAGGGAGGACAGCCGCCCCCGCCTGTCCAGGCACAGGCTGGAAAGCCTGTGCTACCAAAAATGTAAGGGATTGGGGGAGGGGGTGTGGGGGAGGATTGTAATTGGGCCTGCAGCCCTTAGCCCCCTCCCCCACAAAATCCTCCCCCAGAAAGTCACTTCCTCCCCTCCAGCCATTCCCGCACGCCCTTGAAGGTGCGGCGGTGCAAGGCGCAAGGACCCCAGCAGCGCAGAGCTTCCAGGTGTTCCCGGGTGGCGTAGCCTTTGTGCCGGGGAAAATTGTATTGGGGATATTGGCGGTGGTAGGCTTCCATGCGCCGGTCCCGGTGGGTCTTGGCCAGCACCGAAGCCGCGGCGATGGAAGGGCAGCGGGCGTCCCCCTGGACCACCGGTTGTTGGGGATAGGCCAGAGGCAGGGGCTGGTTGCCGTCCACCAGGACCATCTCCGGCAGGATGGAAAGGGCCTTGATGGCCAGGGTCATGGCCTTCAGGCTGGCGGCCAGAATACCTAAACGGTCGATCTCTCTGACCCCCACTTCCCGTACGGCGAAGGCTAAAGCCTGCTCCCGGATCTGGGCCTCCAGTTCGGCCCGGGCCTCCGGAGTGAGGGCCTTGCTGTCCCGGAGGCCGGGGAAAGTGACCTCGCCCGCCACGATCACCGCCGCGGCCACTACCGGCCCGGCCAGGGGGCCGCGGCCGGCCTCGTCCACCCCGGCCAGGTAGCGCACCCCTTGCAGGCGCCAATAGACCTCCGGGTCAGCAAACACCTGGTTGCCGCCCCGGGTTGGCTTCATGCCGGAGGAGTCCGCTTTTCCCGGATCCGGGCCGCTTTGCCGGACCGTTGTCTCAGGTAATAGAGGCGGCTTTGGTTGACCCGCCCCCGGAAGAGGACCACCACCCGCTCGATATTGGGGGAATGTAGGGGAAATATGCGCTCTACCCCCACCCCATAAGAGACCTTACGCACCGTAAAGGTGGCCCCGGAGAGGCCGCCCCGTTTCCGGATGACCACTCCTTTAAACACCTGAATGCGTTCCTTGTCTCCCTCCACGATCCGCACATGGACTTCCACGGTGTCCCCCGGGTGGAAATCGGGCAGGTCCGCCCGCATCTGCTCCCGGGATAACTGCATTACACGTTCCATAACTCTTTCACCTATCCTTTTCACTTGACGCTAAAAATGCAGCCAAAAACTCCTGATCCTCAGCAGTGAGGGAGGCTTTGGCCAATAAGTCGGGTCGATCTTTGGCGGTGCGCTGCAGCGCCTGCTCCCGCCTGAATCTGGCGATGCGCCCATGGTCGCCGCTCAGCAACACCTCCGGCACTGCATGCCCCTCAAAGACCCGGGGCCGGGTATAGTGGGGATATTCCAACAAGCCGGTCTGAAAAGATTCCTCCACCGCCGCGCCTTCGCCCCCCAGCACTCCGGGCAGCAGCCGGATCACCGCGTCCAACACCACCAAGGCCGGAATCTCCCCGCCGGTGAGAACATAGTCCCCGATGGACAGTTCCGCATCAATATAATAGCGGATCCGGTCGTCCACGCCTTCATAGTGACCACAGATCAACAACAGATGCTCCACTCGGGACAGCTCCTGGGCTTTACTCTGGCTCAACAACGGGCCTTGGGGACTCAAAAGCAGGACCCGCACTCCCGGACATTCGCCCCTAACCTGGCGAATGGCCTTGACCAGGGGCTCGATCTTGAGGACCATCCCCGGGCCGCCGCCAAAGGGACGGTCATCCGTTACCTGGTGGCGGTCTGCAGTGAAATCCCGCAAATTTAAGAGGCGAAACTCCACGGCGCCCAGGGCCTGGGCCCGGCGCAGCATACTCTGGCTCAAGGGGGAGGCGAAAAACTCCGGGAAAAGGGTCAACAGGTCAATCCGCATAGACTTCCCACAAACCGGCGGGGGGCAAGACCTTGATCCACCCTTCCTCCAGGTTGATTTCGACAATCACCTCCTCTATGGCCGGCAAGAGCACTTCTTTACCTTCCCAGCGCACCACATAGACATCGTGGGCCGGGCTGGGGATAATCTCCTCCAGATATCCCAAGGGAGTCCCTTCGGCGGCATGGAACACCGGCAGGCCCAATACCTGGAACCAGTAATATTCCCCGGGGGGCAACGCCGGAAAACGCTGACGCTCCCCTCGGACCTCCTGTCCCACCAGCAGTTCCGCCTGGTCCCGGTCGTCAATTCCCTGGAGATAAAGGAGCACCTGGCGGCGGTGGCGTTCAGCTTTCTTTACCCGGTAGCGGCTCCCGCCGATCTCCACTTCCCCCAAGGCGGTAAAGATCTCCGGGTCGGCGGCCTCACCCGGCCCCCCCGTCCCGATCTTTACAGCACCCCGGATACCATGGGCTCCCACTACGCGCCCCAAGGCAATCAGGTGGGGTGGGGAAGGGGCTCCTTTACTCAATGATCTCCAGGACTGACCGTTTGCGAATTTTGGTAGAGGCGGCGCTTAATATGGTGCGCATGGCCCGGGCGGTGCGCCCTTGCTTGCCGATCACCTTGCCCAAATCTTCTTTGGCTACCTTCAACTCGATCACCGAGGTCTGTTCGCCTTCAATCTCCTTGACCTGTACCTGGTCCGGATGGTCCACCAGAGCTTGCGCGATGAACTTGATCAAATCCTTCATCGTATGCCACCTCCGTCATGGGATGGGGCGGACTCGATTCCCTGGCATGTGCCCGGTGAAAGCCTTTTTCAGCCTTCCGCCGGGGCTGCGGCCGTCGCCTCCCGGCGCTTCAGCAAGCTGGCCACGGTGTCGGTGGGCTTGGCCCCCCGACTCACCCATAAGGACAACAGCTCTTCTTTTACCGATACCGCGGCCGGGTCCTGGCGCGGATCGTAAGTGCCGATGATTTCCAGGAACCGCCCGTCCCGGGGAGATTCACTGTTGGTCACCACTATGCGATAGAACGGTCTCTTTTTGGCGCCGAAACGGGCCAATCGAATGCGCAATGCCATGTACGCCGCTTTACCCTCCTTTAGGTTTGATGGTTTGTTGTGGGGGGAGGGCCAAGGACCTGAGCACAGGCTTGAAACCTGTGCTACTGGCCCTCCCCCACAGACTATCTAAAAAAACTTGGGCAAAGGGAGCTTGCCCTTTTTGCCGGCTTTGCCCATTTGTTTTATCATTTTTTGCGTCATTGCGAAATTTTTCAGCAAACGGTTCACATCTTCCACGCTGGTGCCGCTGCCCCGGGCAATGCGCCGCCGGCGGCTGCCGTCGATGATCTGGTAATTGGCCCTTTCCCCCGGAGTCATGGAATTGATGATGGCCTCCACCCGTTTGAACTCTTTGGCATCGGGCTTCAGACCCTTCAGGGCCTTGGCCTGGCCCAACCCCGGAATCATCTCCAGCAAGCCTTCCAAGGGGCCCATTTTCTGGATCTGGCGCAGTTGCTGGCGAAAATCGTCCAGGGTAAAGGCCTCCCGTCGGAGTTTCTTCTCCAGGGCCTGGACCTGCTCCACATCGAAGGTCTCCTGGGCCTTTTCAATGAGACTGAGGACGTCCCCCATGCCCAAAATCCGGGAGGCCAGGCGGTCCGGGTGAAAGACCTCCAGGGCGTCCAGCTTTTCCCCCACCCCCAAAAACTTGATGGGCCGGCCCACCACCTCCCGCATGGACAGGGCCGCGCCACCCCGGGCATCCCCTTCCATCTTGGTAAGGATGATGCCGGTGAGTTTGAGGAGGTCATGAAACTTTTGGGCCACCTGCACCGCGTCCTGGCCGGTCATGGCGTCGGCCACCAGAAGAATTTCCTGGGGGGCCACCTTTTCCCGGATGGCCTTGAGTTCCCCCATGAGGGGCGCGTCGATGTGGAGGCGCCCGGCGGTGTCCAGGATGACAGTGTCATAGCCCGCGGTGTAGGCCGCTTCCATGGCCGCGGCGGCGATCTCCACCGGGTCCTGCCCCGGCTGAGTGGGGTGAACCCCCACGGCGATGTCGGCCCCTAAGCGGTGAAGCTGCTCAATGGCTGCGGGCCGCTGCACGTCCCCGGGGACCAGATAGGGCTGGCGGCCCTGGCTTTTCAAGCGCCGGGCCAGCTTGGCCGCGGTGGTGGTCTTCCCCGATCCCTGGAGGCCCACCAGCATCAGGGCCACCGGGGGCCGGCCGCTAAGGTCCAGGCGGGGGGACTCGCCCCCCAAAAGTTGGGTCAGCTCCTCGTGGACGATCTTGATGACCTGCTGGGCCGGGGTGAGGGACCGCATGACCTCTTCCCCCACGGCCCGCTCCCGGAGGCGCTCCACCAAGGCCTTGGTCACCTTGTAGTTGACGTCGGCCTCGAGGAGCGCCAGGCGCACCTCTCTTAAGGCCTCGGTCACCTGGACCTCGGTCAGGATGCCCCGGCCTTTCAGCTTTTTAAAGACCGCGGCCAGTTTGTCGCTTAGGCGTTCAAACATTTTCAGCTATCAGCGTTCAGCCATCAGTTTTCAGCTTTTATATCGTAATTATGCTTCTATTTTTCTGTATTTGGTGGGCCATGCCCACCCTACATTTCTACTATATCATGTCATTCTGAGCCGCCGGAGGCGGCGAAGAATCTCTTATTCTCTGAGACCCTTCGCCTACGGCTCAGGGTGACAGATTAGACTTTACCCCTTCATTACCCCCAAGGGTTTCAGCTTGGCCACCTTTTTGGAAATTCCGGCGCCGTGGGCTACTTCCACCACGTTTTCCACGTCTTTGTAAGCCTCGGAGATCTCTTCGTCCACCGTGCCCCGGCCCGCGCCCCGGACAATGATGCCCCTGGCGGCCATTTCCTTGACGATGTTCCGGCCCCTGGCGGTTTTCATCGCCGCATGCCGGGACATCTCCCGGCCGGCGCCGTGGCAGGTGCTGCCAAAAGTTTCTTCCATGGCCTTCTGGGTGCCCACCAACACAAAGGAATAGCGTCCCATGTCCCCGGGAATGAGGACCGGCTGGCCCGTCTCCCGGTAGGCCGGGGGCACTTCCGGATGTTTGGGGGGAAAGGCCCTCGTCGCGCCCTTGCGGTGGATGCACAACTTCCTGGCCTGGCCGTTCACTTTATGGGTCTCGATCTTGGCGATGTTGTGGGCCACGTCATAGACCAACTCCAGGCCCAGCTTCTTCGGCCCCATCTTAAAGACCTGCTCGAAGCTCTCCCGGACCCAGTGGGTAATCATCTGGCGGTTGGCAAAGGCGAAATTGGCCGCCGCAGCCATGGCCCCCAGATACTTCTTCCCTTCCTCCGAGGCAATGGGGGCGCAGCACAACTGCCGGTCGGGCAGGTCGATGCCGTATTTAGCCGTGGCCTTGAGCATCACCTTGAGGTAATCGTCACAGACCTGGTGCCCCAAACCCCGGGAGCCGGTATGGACAATGACCGTGATCTGGTCCTTAAACAGGCCCAGGGCTGCGGCCAGCTTCTCATCGTAAATATCCAGGACATAGCCTACTTCCACAAAGTGGTTGCCGGACCCTAGAGTCCCCAATTGATCCCGGCCCCGGTCCATGGCGAATTGGGACACGAGGTCCGGGTCGGCCCCCTCGATCTGCCCCCGGGCCTCAATATGGTCCAAATCGGCTTCGCTGCCGTAACCATTCTTCACGGCCCAACCGCTGCCGAAGCGCATCACTTCCTTTAAAGTAGGCACGGTGAGTTTTAAATCCTTTCGCCGGGAACCCACCCCGGAGGGAATATTGCCGAACAGGGTGTTGACCAGCTCCTCTATCCGGGGAGCCACTTCCTCCCGCTCCAGGTCGGTGCGCAGCAAGCGCACCCCGCAATTGATATCGTAACCCACCCCGCCGGGGGAAACGATGCCCTCCTCCAGGTCAAAGGCCGCCACCCCGCCGATGGGGAAACCATAGCCCCAATGAATGTCCGGCATGGCCAGGGAGGCCCCCACAATCCCCGGCAGAGTGGCCACATTGGCCACCTGCTGTAAACTCTGATCCTCCTGTATCTTGGGGAGCATCTCCTTAGAAGCAAAAATCAACCCCCGGGCGCGCATCTTCCCCTCTCGGGGAATCTCCCAACGATACTCATCCACCTGCTTTAACTTAATCTGCGCCGCCATAAGGGTGG
This sequence comes from Thermodesulfobacteriota bacterium, assembly GCA_040756315.1. Taxonomy (GTDB): domain Bacteria; phylum Desulfobacterota; class Desulfobaccia; order Desulfobaccales; family 0-14-0-80-60-11; genus JBFLZI01. The sequence continues at coordinate 6,677 of JBFLZI010000155.1, forward strand.
TTGGTGGTTGAGGGGAGGGCCGGGGGAGCAGTGGCTCCCCCGCCCTCCCCTCAAACTCCCCTCCCAACCCCCTTTAAGGGGGCT
>JBFLZI010000156.1:0-6693 GCA_040756315.1 Thermodesulfobacteriota bacterium
GTGGGGGTTTGGGGGAGGGGGTAAGGGCCCACTGGCCCTTAGCCCCCTCCCCCAAGTTCTACCCAATCTTCTTCATCAGCCAGGCCAGGTTTGCCGCCAGGTTGGCGACGGTTTTCAGGCCTTCGGCGTCCTGGACCACCTCCCCGGGTTTGAGGCCGTAGGCGATGGGCCAGTAAGTGGAGCCGGGGGTGAACATGCCCATGATGACAAACCAGAATTGCAGTTGGGCATAGGTGAAGTTGACCCCGGCCCGGCGGGCCACCACCACGGGGCTGCCCGCCTTGCGGTAAAAGGGGTTGTCCCCCTGGCGGGCCACGTAGCCGGCCCGGTCCAGTAAGGCCATAAGGTTGGGGGTGGCGGAGCCGAAATAGACCGGGGAGCCTACCAGCAGGCCGTCGGCCCGGGCCATGGCCTCATAGATGGGCTGGAAATCGTCTTCCTGGGCGCAGCGGTTTTTATCCTTGGCGCACTTCAGGCAGGCCCGGCAAGGCAGGATCTGCTTGTCGTGCAAAGAGATATACTCGGTCTCCAGGCCCTGTTCCTGTAGCGCCTTGAGGGCCTCGTGCAGCAGGTGGTAGGTGTTGCCCTGGGGCCGGGGCGAACCGGAGATGGCCAGCACTTTCATGATTTCCCCTCCTTTCGAACTCACGGTGTCGGTGGCGGTCACCTTAGCATTTCCTGACGAATTCCACCAGAGGATAGGGGGGTAGCAGCTGATGGAATTGAGGGGAGTAAAAGGGCTGAGCCCATCCAGACGATGGGTTCCTTGATTAATTTCACGCAAACAAAGCCCTTAATGTAGGGTGGGCACTGCCCATCATAAAAATTCCCTCCCAAGCACTCGGATTTCAGCGGGCAGCGTCCGCCCTACATAATTTACCTGAAAGTCCCGGCTGACAATGAATCTCCCCTGATAAACCATCTTGATTTTTACCGGGGGCAGGGCTATCATTATATACTTGGATAAACGCTCTCTTGACGGTGACGCGCATGAGCCAAGAGGAAATGAAGGCCAAGATTAAGGCCGTGGCCCAGGACGGCAGGATTCATTGTGACGCCGCCTTTCAATTAGCCGAAGAATTGGGGATCACCCGCCGGGAGATGGGGGATCTTTTAAACGAATTGAGGATCAAAATCACCCAGTGTCAACTGGGTTGTTTCTAAGTATGTCCCACCTGTTCGGACCGGTGCCGTCGCGGCGCTTGGGGCGTTCTTTGGGGGTGGACCTGGTCCCTCCCAAGACCTGCACCTATGACTGCCTTTATTGCGAAGTGGGGCCCACCACCCATCTGACTAAAAAGCGCCGGGCCTTTGAGGCGGCGGCCATCATCCGGGAGCTTCAGGATTATCTCCGGGATTCCGAGACCACTTTAGATTACCTCACTATCACCGGTTCCGGGGAACCTACCCTGAATCTGGATCTCAAGGACATCGTCGCAACTATCCGGGATCTGACCACCACCCCGGTAGCGATATTGACCAACGGCTCCCTCCTCTATCTGCCGGAGGTGCGCCGGGATCTGGCCCAGTCCCAGGTGATTCTCCCCTCTTTGGATGCCGCCCGGGAGGAGACTTATCGCGCCATCAACCGACCAGTGCCGGGTCTGACTCTGGAGAAACTGGTCTTCGGCCTGAAGGCCCTACGCCGGGAATTTGCCGGCCAGATCTGGCTGGAGGTCCTGCTCTTGAAGGGTCTGAATGACACCGAAGCGGAATTGACGGGCTTGCGCCGACTGATCCGGGAGATCGCCCCGGACAAGGTGCAGCTCAATACCGCGGTCAGGCCGGTGGTGGAAGACGCGGCCCAGCCCCTGACAACGGCGGAGATGGCCGCGGTGGCCGCGTTTCTGGGAGAAGGGGTGGAGGTGATCGCCGGGTTTGACCGGAGTCCTGCGGCCCGGAAGAGCATAAACGATGCCGACTTTCTGGAGACCCTGGCCCGGCGGCCCATGACCGCCCGGGACCTGGCCCAGATGATGGGGCTGCCTTTAGACCAGGTGGAGAAGCGGCTGGCGCGGCTTCAGGCCGCGGGCTTGATCACCCGGGATTTTTATCACCAGGAAGGTTTCTACCGGGGTTAAGTCCCCCAGAGGGGAAGTCCCTGTTGCTTCCCTAATAACCTTTTACTTGGTTGCAAAAATTCGTGAAATTTTCTAGCCAACCGTATTTCGCAAACCAGGAACCTAAAGTCCCCCTTTCGTAAAGGGGGATTTAGGGGGATTTTAATGGGTTATAATAAAATCCCCCCTGCCCCCCCCTTTGGAAAAGGGAGGAATTTTCGATCCCGATTAGACTGCCGGCAACTTAGGTAACGACGTACTATCCGGGGGAAGCCCACTTACCGGTTGCCTCAAACGCCACAAATACACACACATCTATACATCTGCCGAGGGATAGGAAGATGTCAAGCACCTATGACTTGGGACTGGATATCGGCTCAGTAAGCGTCAATCTGGTGGTGATGACTCCCCAGGGGGAAGTGCTCCAAGAGGAGTACCGCCGCCATCAAGGGGAACCATACGCCACTACCTTAAAGCTCCTTCAGGAATTGGACCGGGAATTTCCCCTCAACCACTGCCGCCTGGCCGCGTTTACCGGCCTGGCCGGCAAGGTTCTGGCGGAGATTTTCGGGGGCCTGTTTGTCAATGAAGTGATCGCCCAGGCCCGAGGCACTTACCATTTCCATCCTGAGGCCCGGAGCCTCATCGACATGGGGGGGGAGGACGCCAAGCTCATCCTCCTGGAGGAGGAGAACGGCCACCTGGTCATCCAGGATTTCGCCATGAACACCATGTGCGCCGCGGGCACCGGCTCCTTCCTGGACCAGCAGGCCCACCGCCTGGGGTACAGCATCGAAGAATTCAGCGAATTGGCCCTGAAGTCCACCACCCCGCCCCGCATCGCCGGGCGCTGCAGCGTCTTTGCCAAGACCGACATGATTCACCTGCAGCAGGGCGCGACCCCGGACTACGAAATCATTGCCGGCCTCTGTCTGGCCATGGCCCGGAATCTCAAAAGTAATATCGCCAAAGGGAAGACGGTGACCCAGCCGGTGGCCTTTCAGGGAGGAGTGGCCCACAATCTGGGCGTGCGCCAGGCCTTCCGCCAGGTGTTGGAACTGGACGAAGCCTCCCTCATCATCCCGCCCCATTTCTGCGCCCTGGGGGCCATCGGCGCGGTCCGGGTGGCCCAGGAACAGCCTCCGGCGGATTTCTCCCTGGACCTGGCCCCCTTAAAAAATTATCTGGCCCGGGAGGCGGAAGCCACCCGGCACCTGCCCCCGTTAACCCCCCCCGCCCAGTTGGGGGAAGAACATTATGTCGTCGCGCCGGTGCCCCCGGAGGGGGCCGGGGTGGAGGCCTACCTGGGCATCGACGTGGGCTCCATCAGCACCAACGTGGTGGTGATTGATAAAGACAGCCGGGTCCTGGCCCGGGAGTATCTCATGACCGCGGGCCGCCCCCTGGAGGCCATCACTGAGGGCTTAAGGCGGGTAGGCCGGAAACTGGAGGGCCGGGTCAAGATCAGGGGCGCGGCCACCACCGGCTCGGGACGTTATCTCACCGGGGACTTCATCGGCGCGGACGTGGTGCGGAACGAAATCACCGCCCAGGCCACCGCGGCCGCGGCCATCGACCCCGGGGTGGACACCATCTTTGAGATCGGCGGCCAGGATTCCAAGTTCATCAGCCTGAGGCACGGGGCCATCGTGGACTTCATGATGAACAAGGTCTGCGCCGCGGGCACCGGCTCCTACCTGGAGGAACAGGCGGAGAAACTGGGCATCTCCATTAAAGAGGAATTCGGCCGCCTGGCCCTGGCCGGCAGACAGCCGGTGCGCCTGGGGGAACGCTGCACCGTGTTCATGGAGTCCGACCTGGTGCACCACCAGCAAGGAGGCGCGGCCAAAGAGGACCTGGTGGCGGGCCTGTCCTACTCCATCGTCCAGAACTACCTGAACAAGGTGGTGGAAGACCGGAAGGTGGGCACCAACGTCTTCTACCAGGGGGCCACCGCGGCCAACCGGGGCATCGTCGCCGCGTTCGAGCAGGTGCTGGGCCAAAAAATCACCGTGCCGCCCCACCATGACGTCACCGGGGCCATCGGCGCGGCGCTTTTGGCCATGCGGGAGCGCACCTGGGAGACCTCCCGCTTCAAGGGCTTCGATCTGGCCGACCGGGAGTACAGCATTACTTCTTTTGAGTGCCAGGGCTGCCCCAATCACTGTGAAATCCGCCAGGTGCAAATCGCCGGGGAGAAAACCCTGTTCTACGGCAGCCGTTGTGAAAAATATGAAGTGGACCGCCAGCAACAGACCTATGACCTCCCGGACCTGGTGAAGGAAAGGGAGGACCGGCTCTACGGCCCGGAGCCGGGAAAAGAGGGAAAATTGGGGACCATCGGCATTCCCCGGGCCATGTTCTTCCAGGAACTCATGCCCTTCTTCCGGGCCTTTTTTGAGGAATTGGGCTTCACCGTGGTCTATTCCCAGAAGACCAACAAGAAGGTCATCCACCAGGGCGTGGAATGTCTGGCCGCGGAGCCCTGCTTTCCGGTGAAGGTGGCCCACGGCCACATCCTGGACTTGCTCCAAGCCGGGGTGAAGCGCGTTTTTCTCCCCAGCGTCATCGACCTGCCCCATCCCCACCCGGAGATTGAGCGGGGCCAGGTCTGCCCCCTGGCCCAAACCCTGGCCTACACGGTGCCGGCCACCATCGACTTTGCCGCTTACGGGGCCAAGCTCTTCACCCCGGTCCTCTACTTCGGCCGGGGACCCACGGTCTTGCGGCGAGGCTTAAAGGCCCTGGCCCGGGACCTGGGCGCCTCTCCCTTCCGTCTGAACCGGGCTATCCGCCGGGCCCAGGCGGCTCAACAGGCCTATTATGACGGGCTCCTGGCCCGGGGCCGGGAGATTCTGGACAGCCTGGGGCCGGACGACCGCCTCATGGTCCTCATCGGCCGGCCTTACAACGCCCTGGACCCGGGCACCAATCTCAACCTGCACCGCAAATTGCGTCAATTGGGGGTCCTGGCTATACCCATGGATTTCCTGCCTTTGGATGAGCCGGAAAATCTGGAGGAGATCAAGCCCATGTACTGGCGCTTCGGCCAGAAAATTCTGGGCGCCGCGGACCTCATCCGGCGGGACCCCAGACTTTATGGGATTTATATCACCAACTTCGGCTGCGGTCCGGACTCCTTTATCCAGCATTTTTTCAGAGACAAGATGTCGGGCAAGCCCTTCCTGGAGATCGAAATCGACGAGCACTCCGCCGACGTGGGGGCCATCACCCGCCTGGAAGCCTTTCTGGACAGCCTGAAAAACGTCACCGTGGCACCTCCCCAGGCCAAGGCTTCGCCTTACCGCTTCCGGGTGATCAAGACCGAGCGGCGCAAGGTCTTTTTCCCGCCCATGGCCGACCAGGCCCTGGCCCTGCAGGCTGCATTCGAGGCCTGCGGCGCCGAAGCCGAGACCCTGCCGGAGTCGGATGCCGAGACCCTGGAATTGGGACGCCGCCTCACTTCCGGCAAAGAGTGCTATCCCCTCATCCTCACCACCGGGGACCTGGCCAAAATGGTGCGGCGGCCCGATTTTCACCCGGATAAGAGCGCCTTTTTCATGCCCTCCGGCGACGGCCCCTGCCGCTTCGGCCAGTACCACCGCTTCCACCGCCTGGTGCTGGATGAACTGGGTTATCCCCAGGTGCCGGTCTATTCCCCGGACCAGAGCGAAACCATGTATGAGGAGATCGGCATGGTGGGGGGCGACTTCGACCGTATCGTCTGGCGGGGGGTGGTGTCCATCGACCTCCTGGAGAAAAAGGTCCTGGAGACCCGGCCCTATGAACGCCGCCAGGGGGAAACGGACAAGGCCTATCAATATTATCTGGGCAAAGTGAATGATATCCTGCGGCAGCGGGGGGACCTCACCGGCCTCCTCCGGGAAGCCCGGGACACCATGGACGACCTGGCCCTGCAGCCCAATGGCGAGAAACCCCTGGTGGGCATTGTGGGAGAAATCTATACCCGGGCCAACCGCTTCGCCAACGAAAACGCCGTCCGGGAAATCGAGGCCTTAGGCGGGCAGGTCTGGATGCCGCCCATCGGGGAGTGGCTCCTCTACGTCAATTTCACCGCCAAGCGCAAGGCCCGCATCTTCAGGCGTTACCGCCACCTCCTGCAAATCCTCTTCAAAGAATTTTTCCAGCATAGGGATGAGCACCGCCTGACGGAAATTTTCACAGGGAGTATCCGCAACCTTCATGAACCCCCCATCCCCGCCACCATGGCCCTGGCCCAAGGCTACCTGGACCCCTCCTTTGAAGGGGAGGCCATCCTCAGCATCGGCAAGTCCCGGGATTTCTTCCAGAAAGGGGTGGCGGGACTGGTGAACATCATGCCCTTCACCTGCATGCCGGGCACGGTGGTGAACTCCCTCTTTAGACGCTTCCGGGAAGAACACAGCAATATCCCCTTCCTGAACCTGGCCTACGACGGCCAGGAACAGACCCATACCCGCACCCGCCTGGAAGCCTTCATGTACCAGGTGCGCCAATTCCAGGGGCGGCGGTAGGGTGGAGGAGATGGTGTTTTTTGGGGGAGGGGGCTAAGGGGCGCAGCCCCTTACCCCCTCCCCCAACCCCCCACCCCCAATCCCTTAAATCCTGTGGTAGCACAGGCTTTCCAGCCTGT
>JBFLZI010000157.1:0-6689 GCA_040756315.1 Thermodesulfobacteriota bacterium
GTTGGGAGGGGAGTTTGAGGGGAGGGCGGGGGAGCCACTGCTCCCCCGGCCCTCCCCTCAAAATAATCATCACACGTCATCATTATGCGTGGGGAGATTATTGTTACCGGGACGGAGTTGATTACCGGGCAGGTAGCGGATTTTAATGCCCGCTATGCGGCCCGGCAGCTCCATGAGGCCTGCGTGGAGGTGCAGAGCATCACCATGTTAGGGGATGCCGCGCCTTTATTTCAGGAGACTCTGGGCCGGGCTTTGGGCCGCTCCCAATTTATTATTATCACCGGGGGGTTGGGACCCACGGATGATGATCTGACGGTGGCCGCGGCCGCGGAAGCCCTGAAGATCAAGCTGTTCCAGGACGAGGCCCTGTTGGCCCGCATCCGCCGGTGTTTAGGGGAGCGGGGCCTCCCCTGGGAGGAGCGTTACGCCCGGTTGGCCCTGATCCCGGAAGGGGCCACGGTATTGGACCCGGGGGGCGCGGCCTGCGGCTTTTCTCTGAAGCATCAGGACGTCTGGTTGTTCTTTTTGCCCGGCGTGCCCCAGGAGATGCGGCTGCTCTTCGACTCCTTTGTGCTTCCGGTTCTGGTGGATTTGGGCGGCCCGGGGGAGTGTCTGGTGCAGCGCACCTTGCGTCTCTTTGGCATCAGCGAGATGCAGTTGCAGGAGGTGGTCTCCCGGTTAGGGGAATTTGCCCAGGGAGTGGCCATCGGCTATTACCCCAACTTCCCGGAGACCCATCTCACCCTCACCTTAAGGGGGCCGGAGCGCCGGCCCCTGGAAGAGGCCATGGAGCGGCTGATCGGCGTCCTGGGGGAGGCGGTGGGAGAAAAGTTGTTGGGCGCGGCGGGGAGCAGCCTGGAAGAATTAGTGGGTCAGCATTTAAGGGAACAGGGGCTGAGCCTGGCGGTGGCCGAATCCTGCTCCGGCGGCCTCATCTGCCACCGCCTCACCAACGTGCCGGGGGCTTCCGACTATTTTCTGGGAGGAGTGGTGGCTTACAGCAACGCAGCCAAGCTGGATCTGCTCCGGGTGCCTTCGGCGATTTTGGCGGAGCAGGGCGCGGTGAGCGCGGAGACGGCCAAGGCCATGGCCCAGGGGGTGAAGGAGGTCTTTCACAGTTCCTGGGGGTTGTCGGTGACCGGCATCGCCGGCCCCACCGGGGCCACCCCGGGAAAGCCGGTGGGCACGGTTTTCATCGGCCTGGCCACCCTTAAGGGGGTGGAGGCCCGGCATCACCACTTTAACGGTGACCGGGAGAAGATCAAAACTTTGACGGCCCAGACCGCGCTGGACTGGCTCCGTCGGGAATTCGCCAATGCTTCGGGCCTTTCTCGCCATTGATCTGCCGGCCAGTCTGCGTCCGCCCCTGGCCCGGGTCCAGGAGGAGCTGAAGAAAAGCGCCGCGGACGTGCGCTGGGTGCCGGTGGGGAACATTCACCTCACCTTGAAGTTTTTCGGCCAGATCCCGGACACGGAAGTGGAACTCATCACCCAGGCGGCGAGCAAAATTGCCGGGGGGCAAGCCCCCTTTACCCTGGAGATTACCCAGGCGGGGGCCTTCCCCAACGTGAAGAGCCCCCGGGTGGTCTGGCTGGGTATCGGGGGGGACCTCAAAGTCATGGAGCAGTTGCAGCGGGCCTTGGAGAGGGCCTTTGCCGAGTTGGGGCATCTGCCGGAGGACCGGCCCTTTGCCCCCCACCTGACCCTGGGTCGGGTGCGCTCTCCTAAGGGCCGTCAGGAACTGAGCCGCCGCCTCACGGAATTGCCGCCCTTAGAGAGTGATCCCTTCCAGGTGAGCGAGATCATCCTCTTTCGCAGCACTCTCTCCCCCCAGGGGGCCACGTATTTGCCTTTGAAGGTCATTCCCTTAGGGGCTTAAAGAGTGTTTGTGGATAAAGGTATAAATTAATATAATTATAAAGTTAGGTAAAAAAGACGGCCCCCATCTTCCAGAGAGCTAGGGCAGAATCATAGGGCGGCCCGTGGCCGCCGAATCTGAGACGGCGTGCCTGGCACGCCCTAGGATGTAGGGTGCGCACTGCGCACCAATATTATTCCTTAATTTCCACAGTCCGGCATCAGATGAAAAGACTAACCTTTCCACCCGGCTTTTTAGGCCGTAAATACCTGGGCAGAGCCCCGTGGCTCTTATTTTCTGGTGCGCAGTGCGCACCCTACATGGCTGAAGGCGCAGTCGGTTCCCCATGTTTGATCTATGGCCGTCAGGCGTCATGTAAACATTGGTCAAAATAATAGGAGAAAGATATGACCCGGCAGCTTACGGCTATTATTGAACGGGAAGGCAACGGCTTCGTGGCCTTGTGTCCGGAGCTTGATATAGCCAGCCAGGGAGAGACCATCGAGGCAGCGCGAAAGAATTTACAAGAAGCCTTGGAGCTGTTTTTTGAGACCGCTTCCCTGACGGAGATCAAAGATCGTCTCCATGAGGAGGTTTATATTACCCGCATAGAGGTGGCGGTTGGGTAAAGTTCGATCTCTTTCCGGGAAAGAGGTCTGTCAAATCCTGGCGAAACATGGATTCACCGAAGTACGCCGTCGTGGCAGCCATCTGGTCATGCAGAAAATACTAAGCGATACCACTATTACGGTGCCGGTTCCTGATCACGCCGAGATTAGAAAGGGAACACTCCAGTCAATCATTCGGCAATCAGAAATCCCACGGAATGGATTCGAATCATAAGCAGTAGGGGCGGGTTTAAAACCCGCCCCGACAAAAGGCTTGAATAAAGCGGCTAGTGTTATTTCCCAAAAGTTTCTATCATAGCATGTAGGGGCGCACCTGCGTGTGCGCCTTTGAAATCGGGCGGACACATAGGTCCGCCCCTACAGGAGACGCTATTAGTTTTTGCGAGAAACATCTGGGACATGACACTATCCCTATAATTATTTTTGAACTATTTACCGGAGTAAAAAACCAATTTCCCAAAACCCCCAATAAATAGAGGAAAGATTATGACCCAAGCATCTACCACCGAAAAAGGCAAAGCCCTGACCCAGGCCCTGGCCCAAATCGAAAAGAGTTACGGCAAAGGGGCCATCATGCGCCTGGGCGAGGATGAAAAGCTGGATGTGCCGGTGATCTCCAGCGGCTCCCTGGGCCTGGATCTGGCCTTAGGCATCGGCGGCATCCCCCGGGGCCGGGTCATCGAAATCTACGGCCCGGAGGCCTCCGGCAAGACTACTTTGGCTCTGCACGCCATCGCCGAAGCCCAGCGCCACGGCGGCGTGGCCGCGTTTGTGGACGCGGAGCATGCCCTGGACGTGCAATATGCCCGGCGCCTGGGGGTCAAGACCGAGGACCTTCTCATCGCCCAGCCGGACGACGGCGAGCAGGCCCTGGAGATCGCCGAAATCCTGGTGCGCTCCAACGCGGTGGACATGGTGGTGGTGGATTCCGTGGCCGCGTTGGTGCCCCGGGCCGAAATCGAAGGGGAGATGGGGGACGCCCAGATGGGCTCCCAGGCCCGCCTCATGTCCCAGGCCCTCCGGAAACTCACCGCGGCCATCAGCAAGTCCATGACCTCGGTGATCTTTATCAACCAGATCCGCATGAAGATCGGCCAGCTCTTCGGCAACCCGGAGACCACCACCGGGGGCAACGCTTTGAAGTTCTACGCTTCCCAACGCCTGGACATCCGGCGCATCGGGGCCATCAAGCAGGCCGATGAAGTGGTAGGCTACCGCACCCGGGTCAAGGTGGTGAAAAATAAGCTGGCCCCCCCCTTCCGGGAAGCGGAATTCGACATCATCTTCGGCCAGGGCGTCTCCAAAGAAGGGGAAATCCTGGATCTGGCCACGGACCAGGGCCTCATCCAAAAGAGCGGCGCCTGGTATAGCGCCGGCACCGACCGCCTGGCCCAGGGCCGGGAGAACGCCAAGGCCTATCTCAAGGAACATCCGGATTTTACTGCGGATTTAGAAAAGCAGATCCGGGCTTTTCATGGGCTGATCCCCCCACCCGCCCCGGAGCAGGAGGCGAAATGACATCGCGCGAAGTTCGGGAGACCTTCTTAAAATATTTCGATTCCCAGGGGCACACCCGGGTGGCCAGCTCCTCCCTGGTGCCCGCCGGGGACCCCACCCTCTTGTTTACCAACGCCGGTATGGTGCAATTCAAGCGGTGCTTTCTGGGTGAAGAGGTCCGGCCTTACACCCGGGCCGCCAGTTCCCAGAAGTGCGTCCGGGCCGGGGGCAAGCACAACGACCTGGAAAACGTGGGCTACACCGCTCGGCACCACACCTTTTTCGAAATGCTGGGCAATTTCTCCTTCGGCGATTACTTCAAGGAGGGGGCCATCGAAATGGCCTGGGAGTTGCTCACCCGGGACTACGGCCTCCCCCCGGAGCGCCTCTGGGCCACGGTCTTTCATGAAGACGAAGAAGCGGCCCGCCTCTGGGAGAAGATCGCCGGACTGCCGCCGGACCGCATCGTCGGCATGGGGGAGAAGGACAACTTCTGGGCCATGGGGGATACCGGCCCCTGCGGCCCCTGCTCGGAGATCATCATCGACCAGGGCGAGGCCATGGCCTGCGGGCCTGACTGCGCCATCGGCCGGTGTGAATGCGACCGCTACCTGGAGATCTGGAACCTGGTCTTCATGCAGTTTAACCGCACCGCGGACGGCAAAATGCATCCCTTGCCCAAACCCAGCATCGACACCGGCATGGGCCTGGAGCGCCTCACCGCCATTGTTCAGGGGGTGAAAAGCAACTTCGACACCGATCTCCTGCGCCCGGTGATCGCCCGCATCGAGGAACTGGCCGGCGCCGCCTACGGAGCCGACCCCGCCCAGAGCGTGGCCTTCCGGGTCATTGCCGACCACAGCCGGGCCACCACCTTTCTGATCGCCGACGGGGTGCTCCCCGCTAATGAAGGCCGGGGTTACGTGCTTCGGCGCATCATGCGCCGGGCCTTGCGCTTCGGCCGCCTCCTGGGCCTCAAGACCCCCTTCCTGCCCAAGGTGGGGGAGCGGGTGGTGGAATTAATGGGAGAGGTCTATCCCGAACTGAAGGCCGCCCGCACCCTGATGACCCAGGTGGTGACCCACGAAGAGGAACGCTTCGCCGACACCCTGGACCACGGGCTGAAGCTGCTGGCCGAGGAATTGGCCGACCCCAAGGTCAAGAAGTCCCAGGTGCTCCCTGGGGAAGTGGCCTTCAAGCTCTACGACACCTACGGCTTCCCCCTGGACCTGGTCCAGGACGCGCTCCGGGAAGAAGGCCTGGGGCTTGATCTGGAAGGTTTTGAGGTCCATATGCAGCGCCAGCGGGAGGCCTCCCGCCAGGCCTGGCGGGGAGTCACCGGGGAAGAAATCCCCGCGGTCTATCAGGAACTGGCCGGTCTCCCGCCCACCTCCTTTCTGGGCTACCAGACCCTGACCGCCGACAGCCCCGTAGAGGTCTTGATTCGCCAACTTGAGCGGGTGGATCAGGCCGGAACCGGAGAAGAGGTGGAAGTGGTGACCGCCGCCTCCCCCTTCTACGGCGAGGCCGGCGGCCAGATGGGGGACACCGGCTGGATCACCGGCCCCGGCTGGAAAGTGGAAGTCACCAATACCCAGCGCCTGCCCAACGACTTGATCGTGCATCAGGGGCTAGTCCGGGAAGGGACGGTGCGGGTGGGGGACGCCGCGCATCTCGCCGTGGACCATGCCCGGCGTCAGCAGATCGCCCGACACCACACCGCCACCCATATCCTCCAGGCGGTCTTGCAGCGCCACCTGGGGAACCACGTCAAGCAGTCCGGCTCCCTGGTGGCCCCGGAACGCTTCCGCTTCGACTTTACCCACTTCCAGACCATCTCCCCGGAAGAGCTGGCCCAGATGGAACTGGAAATGAACCAGGCCGTGGTGGCCAACCTGCCGGTGGAGACCGCGCTGGTGCCCGTGGCCCAGGCCCTGGAAAGCGGCGCCATGGCCCTGTTTGAAGAAAAATACGGGGAAGAGGTGCGCCTGGTGGCTATCCCCGGCCTGAGCAAGGAGCTCTGCGGCGGCACCCACGTGGGCCGCACCGGGGACATCGGCTTGGTGAAAATCATGAGCGAAGGGAGCATCGCCGCGGGCATCCGCCGCATCGAGGCGGTGTGCGGCCCTGACGCCCTTAAACTGGTCCAGGAAGAAGAACAGGAACTTAATGAAGCCGCGGGCCTTCTCAAGGCCGGGCGGGGGGAACTGGTGGCCCGCCTGGATAAGGTGCTCAAACGCCAGAAGAGCCTGGAAAAGCAGGTGGAGACCCTGAAGAGCCAACTGGCCGCGGCCCAGGCCGGGGACCTCCTGGACCAGGTGCAAAAGGTGGACGGCGTCCCGGTCCTGGCCCTGGAAGTGCAAGCCGGCGACCCCAAGGGCCTCCGGGAATTCGCGGTAAAACTCCTGAACCGCTTAAAGAGCGGCATCGTCGTCCTGGGCAGCCGGGGCGACGACAAGGCCCTCCTTATCGCTATGGTCTCTAAAGACCTGACCTCCCGCTTCTCCGCCGGGGACATTATCCGGGAACTGGCCCCCCTGGTGGGGGGGAGCGGCGGCGGCCGGGCCGACATGGCCCAGGCCGGCGGCCCTGATAAAAAGAAACTCCCCGACGCCCTGAAACAGACCTTCGACACCATCGCCCGCCGGGCCAAGGGCTAGGGGGGAGAGATTTTTGGGGGAGGGGGCCAGGGGTCGCAGACCCCT
>JBFLZI010000158.1:0-6645 GCA_040756315.1 Thermodesulfobacteriota bacterium
GGGGAGGGGGTTTGGGGGAGGGGGTAAGGGCCTGTGGCCCTTAGCCCCCTCCCCCAAAAAACTTACACCATGCAGCGTTTTCGGCGGATATTGGTGGAGGAGGGGGCCGGGGAGTATGAGATGGCCCGGCGGATTTTGGCCCGCCTTTCCGGGGTGCCGGTGGAGGTTATCCCGGCGCGGCGGCTCCGGGCTCCAGGCAAGGACCCTGCCGCCTGGCTGGCGGAAGCCAAGGAGACATTGCTTTTGGCTGTGCAAAAGGGTCCCTTTTGGCGGCCCTGTCCGGGGACCCGGGATTATATCTGCTGCGGTTATCAGGTATTGCAGGTAACCCTGAATTGTCCCTTTGATTGCGCTTATTGTGTGCTGCAAGGTTATGTTAATACGCCGGCAGTCACGATTTTTGTCAACGTGGAGGACTTGCTGGGAGAGTTGGAGGAGCGGGGGGCCCAGTCGCCGGAGCGGGTGTGGCGGCTGGGTACGGGTGAATTCGGGGACAGTCTGGCCCTGGATGACCTCATGGGGTTGAATCAGCGGTTGATCCCGTTTTTCGCCCGCTATCCCCAGGGTTGGTTAGAGGTCAAGTCCAAAGGGCACGGCCTTAAGCACCTCCTCCCCTTGGGTCCCAACCCTCAGGTGATCTTTGCCTGGTCCTTGAATCCCCCGGAGATTATCCGGGAGGCGGAGAGGGGTACGGCCTCTTTAACGGTGCGGCTTAAGGCGGCTAAGCAGGCGGCAGGCGCGGGTTTTCGCTTGGCCTTTCACTTCGACCCCTTAATCTACTTTCCCGGTTGGGAGGAAGCTTACCGGCGCACTGTGGCCCGGCTGGGAGAAGCGGTGCCCAACGGGGCCGTCGCCTGGATCAGTTTGGGGGCCTTGCGCTTTCTCCCCTCTTTGCGCCGGATTATTCTGGACCGTTTTCCTCAAAGCCGCCTGGCGGCCCAGGAGATGGTGCCGGCTCCGGACGGCAAGCTGCGTTACTTTAAAAGCTTGCGGATCGACATGTACAGCCGGATGCGGGAGTGGTTAGATGAAGCGTTGCCCGGGGCCTTCCTTTATCTGTGCATGGAAAGTCCCCGGGTCTGGCAGTCGGTTTTCGGATTCAGCCCGGAAGGGGAGAACCTGGCCCAATGGCTGGACCGGCGTGTTCTCCCCCCGAGCTAGCCGGAAGATTAGCCCCTTTTCCCCTGAGTCAACCGGAATTGCTAAAAGTAAGAACTTTGCCCAAGTGAACGCGGACTCCTTCCGCGGTGAGGTGTTCTTCATCCAGTAATCGTTTTATGGTCTTCACCATGTCCAGGTCTTCCATGGTGTATTCCCGGCGGTTGGACTGGGTGCGTGCCGGTCTCAGATATTCCTCAAAGGATTTTTCCCAATAGCGTAACGTAGATTTGCGCACCCCGGTCAGCTGGGAGACCTGTTCGATAGTGAGCATCAAATTCCCTGAGATCTTGGCAGTCTGCATAATATACCTCCAGATCATCCCCTAGACTTACCCGGAGCCCTAACCGTTACCTATCAGCTGTAAGGCCAATTGCGGCAGGGAGTTGGCCTGAGCCAACATGGCTACCGCGGCCTGAGTCAAAATCTGGTTGCGCACGAATTCGGTCATCTCCGTGGCCACATCCACATCCGAGATGCGGGATTCGGCCGCTTGCAGGTTCTCCGCCTGGATGGTCAGGTTGGAAACGGTGTTGGCCAGGCGGTTGGACAGAGCGCCCAGGTTGGCCCGGATGTTGTCCTTGGTATTGATGGCGCTGTCGATGGCCGCCAGACAACCCTGGGCCCCGGCCTGGGTGCTGATGGTCCGGCCGGCGGTGCCGACGCCGATGGAATTGCCCACGCCCAGAGCGGAAGCAGTGGAAGCATTGATGGCAATGTAGTAGTAGTCTTCCGCGGAGGCGTTGCCGGTGCCGAAGTGGATCTTCAGCCGCTGGCCGGTGGTGCCGGGAGTGCCGGCGGTGCCGGACAGAGAGCCGTCCAACAGCTTGACGCCGTTGAAGTCGGTGGCCTTGGCGATTCGGGTGATTTCCGAGGCCATGGCCTGATACTCGCTGTCCATGATCAGGCGCTGGGCCGTGGTGTAGGTGCCGGTAGCCGCTTGTTCCGCCAGCTCTTTCATCCGGGTGAGTTTTTCGTCGATGACCGACAAGGCCCCATCCGCCGTTTGGATGAGGGACATGGCGTCGTTGGCGTTACGCACCCCCTGGCCCAAAACCCGGATGTCGGTGCGCATCGTTTCACGAATGGCCAGTCCGGCGGCGTCATCCGCCGCGGAAGTAATCCGCAAACCCGAGGCCAGGCGGGAGACCGAGGTAGCCAAGCGACCGTAGGAGATACTCAGGTACCTCGAGGCGCTCATTGCCATAAGATTGTGATTGATTACTAAAGCCATGATCCACTTACCTCCTTGTAAGCCTGTTTAACTTCCTTGTCAGGTTTATGAAGTATTTGTCTCTCTTTTCGAGAATGTTGGAGAGAAACTTTAAAAAAAATTTAAAAAAACTGATGCTGGTTGAAAAGCTTTTGAAAATTCCCCTTAAAACTGGAAACTCGACGTTTTTTGGGGATTTCCGGGCTTTGCTCCCCCGGGTCGGAGGCTGGTCCGGGGGTAGTTTGTCCCATGCTGATTCAATGGGACCGGTCTAATTATGGCTGCTTGAGTTTGCCAGGGAAGACTTCCGTCCCATCTCTGAGGAGAATCGAGGGATCAGCCGTATTCCCCCCAAAACCCCATCAACCTCAGTCCGTGCCGCAATCCTTGACACCTCCCGAAAAACCGCTTAGTTTTATTAATTAAACGGGTCGGTGTTGACCGGCAAGCCTAGGAAGAGGAGGGCAATTATGGGTAAAGGGTGGATTTTTGCAGTGGGTCTGGCCACGGTCACCATTTTCCTGGTCACTTCCGCCGTCCTGTTGGCCCAACCCCGGCCCATGACGGAGGACGTCTATACCCCCATAGCCAAAGGGTACGATTTGTTGGCCCAAGGTAAATATGAGGCCGCCCAAGATCAGTTTGAGAAGGCCCTCAAAAAGGATCGCTATAACTCCTTCGCTCTGAACAACCTGGCGGCTCTCTATGAGAAGCAGGGCAAAATGAAAGAGGCTATGGCCTTTTTGAATGACGCCATCAAGTATGCCGGGGATTACCAGCAGAAGGTCACCCAGACCTGCTTTGTCGAGGGTCTCTGCACCGCAGCCAGGCCGGTTAAAGAGACGGGGCCCACCAGCACTATTCTGCCGATTGTCCGGGAAAATATCAAAAGGCTGAGAGAGAAAGCCGCCAAGATGCCGGAAAAGCCGGTGCCGGCGGAAATCAAACCAATGGCTCCGCCTCCGCCCGCCCCCAAGGAGTAGAGGCCTGGCCTCTGCCGCTCCGTTTAGCGGTAAGGTGAGACTGTTGCAAATAGTCGAGCAATCTCCCCTGTCACCCTGAGCCCTAGGCGAAGGGTCTCATAAATGGAGATTCTTCGCCGCCTACGGCGGCTCAGAATGACAAGAAGTGGGGAATGAAATTTATTTGCAACAGTCTCAAGGTGGCCGCACCGGGAGGAGTAAAGCAACCTAGGGAAGAAGTTATTTTCGGTTAATTGAGGGAAGTGGACCGGCCTGGGGGCCGGGGGGGCCGGGCACTCCCGGCCTCCATTTTTCCCGGCCGGCTAAGCGGAAAGAAGGCGGTGCAGGTCCTTCAGTTCACTTCGGGCCTGGCGCAGGACTTTCTGGAGCTTACGGCTGGAAGGGAGATCTGCCGGTATCCGGGGCTCCGCCGTAGAGGCGGACACCCCCACCGAGGCGGGCAAGTCCGCCTGCAAGGTAAGCAAATCCTGAACAATCTGCAGATAAGCCGCGATCAAAGGGCTGGCCCTCCCCTCTTCCAGTTGCTCCCAGGAGAGGGGAAGCTGGCGGCCAACCGGTTCCGCGGTCCCGGGAGACGGCCCCGGAGGGAGTTCCTCCGACAACTGCTGGGCCAACACCCGGGTTAAAGGCAGCTTTGCCAGCTTGGTTTTTTTACCGGCGAGCTGTTTCTTTTTCGACATATCTCCAAAAACTCAGTGGTGAGTTGCTGATAGTCCTGGGCACCGGAACTGGCCGGATCATAATCGAAAATCGACTTCTGGGCGATCTGGGCCTGGTTCAACGACTCGTTTTTCATGATAATGCTGGTAAAGGTCTTGTCCCGATAAGGTTTCAACTGTTCCATGATGTAATCATTGGTGACCCGGTTGCGCCGGTCGAACATGGTGAGGAGGATGCGGAAGTGATCGCCCTGGAAGAGCTCCTCAGGACTCAGGTCCTTTACCGTCTCGATGGTGGTGAGGAGGTCGGCCAGGCCGTCCAGGGAATAACGGGAAATCTGGCAGGGAATGATAATGAGATCGCTGGCAAACAGGGAATTGGTGGTGAGCATGCCCAAGGAGGGCGGGCAGTCGATGATAATGAAATCATAGTCCAGGCCCAAAAAGGCCTGGGACAGGATGGCCTCCCGGAAAACCCGCGTATAGGCCTGCTCCGCGGCCCGGGCCAGGCGGATGGAAGCCGGCGCCAGATGGAGTCCGGGGATATAGGTGGGTATGACCACCTCGGCCACCTTCTTTTTGGGGGTACTGAAGATCTCGGCCATGGAATCCCCAAAGGACTCCGGCTCCACCCCGATGCCGATGGTAGTGTGGCCCTGAGGATCCAAATCCACCATCAGGGTGGGATAGCCATAATGGGCCAGTCCGGCGCTCAAGTTGATGGTGGTGGTGGTCTTACCGGTCCCGCCTTTTTGGTTAAGAATGGCAACCGTGTGCACAGCTAGCCTCTGCTGCCGGGTCGGCTCCGGCAGACTGATTTGATTGATTCTGGCTCAATGCTAATGGAAAAACTAGAAGCGCGTCAAGGAATATCTTGCGGGGTTACCGGGGAGGGCGGGAGGCAAAATTTCCCAAGATGGCACAAGATGTGCAATCTTTCCTCGTGACCTTATCAACCTGAGGTGACCAACTCTATGACCCAGGAATCAGCCGCCCCCGCCGATAGACGCCGGTTCCATCGCCTGCGGGTCCAGATGGCGGTGGAGTATGCTGCTCTACCCGCCAAGAAAGGCGAACTTTGCCAGGGCCACGGTGTTCTCCAGGACATCAGTCTTTCCGGGGTCTATTTCCACTGCGATCCCCAGGTCCCTCTAAAGTCCGGCCAGACCTTGACTCTGTCCATTGCCGCGTCTTTGCCCGGCCTGGACCCGGAAGATACTTCCCAAATCTGCGCCACCGGGGAAATAGTGCGCCTGGATCCGCCCCGGCAGACTGACTCCCCTTGCGGCGTAGCCATCAAATTTTCAGCCCCCCCCACCTTCTTCACTTCCGCCAATTTGGACTGATCCATCTTTCCGGTTTTTGTTTAAAAAGATAGACAAGTCCGGCTGGACTTCCGGGAGGCCATCTTGGGATGTTCATTGATATCAATAAATTATATAATGGGAAAAATGGTCAGGAAAATTAACTTAAGCATTGAGAATCTTAAACAACCGGTGACCAAAATTTAAACATTCCGGAATTATGGCCGAGAAGCCCGCAGTAGCCGTAGCCCTGAGCGGCGGCGTGGACAGCGCTGTGGCCGCCGCCCTGCTGGTGCGCCAGGGTTGGCAGGTCCTGGGCGTCCACCTGCGCCTCTCCGAGGCTGGCGCTCCTGGAAAGCAGTTGACGGCTCTGGCCCATTCCTTGGGGATTTCCTTAATTGAGTTGGACCTGCGCCGGGAATTCACCGCCAGGGTGGTAAAATATTTTGTCAGCGAGTATTCCCGGGGCCACACCCCCAATCCCTGTGTTCAGTGCAATGCCGCCATCAAGTTCGGCTACCTCTGGGAGCACCTCCGGTCCCAAGGGGTGTCCTATCTGGCCACCGGCCATTATGTCCGCCTGAAGCCGGATGCCCAGGGGACCCTGGGGCTATACCGGGGACGGGACCGCACCAAGGACCAGTCCTACTTTTTGTGCCGCCTGCCCCGGCAACTTCTGCCCCACCTGATCTTTCCCCTGGGGGAAATGACTAAAAAGGAGGTGCGGACCCGCTATCACGATCTGGGCTTACCGTCGGCGCCGAGCTGCCGGGAGAGCCAGGAAATCTGCTTTCTGGAGGGCCAGCCTTATCAAGAATTCCTCCGGTCTTACCGGGGTGGCCGCGGGCAGGCCGGAGACCTGGTGGACCGCCAGGGCCGGGTTTTGGGCCGGCACCGGGGGATCATCGGCTACACCGTGGGCCAACGCCGGGGCCTGGGAGTGCCGGCTCGGGAACCTTACTACGTCCTGGAAATCCAACCGGAAACCCACCGGGTGGTCATCGGCCCCAAGGCTGAACTTTACTCGGTGGGGCTTTTGGCCCACCAGGTCAACTGGCTCATTGATCCGCCTTCTAAAGAACTGGAAGCCCGAGCGGTGATCCGCTACCGCCACCCCGGCGTGTCGGCCCGCCTGATACCTCTGGGCCCCACCGAAATAAAAGCCGTCTTCGCCACCCCCCAAGCCGCGGTGGCCCCGGGCCAGGCCGTGGCCTTCTACCTGAACGACCAACTCCTGGGCGGCGGCTGGATTGAGAGGAGATTGGCAGGATGAGTTGCGGGGGAGGGGGCTAAGGGCCATAGGCCCTTACCCCCTCCCCCATACCCCC
>JBFLZI010000159.1:0-6632 GCA_040756315.1 Thermodesulfobacteriota bacterium
CCCCACACCCCCTCCCCCAATCCCTTATGGGGTTCTAAAAGTTTGGATGGGCCGGGGCCAACGGCCCCAGCCCATCCAAACCCCCTAAGCGGGTTGGGAGGGAGGTGTGGGGGGAGGGCCAGTAGCACGGGCTTCCAGCCTGTGCTCAGGTCCCTGCCCTCCCCCCACATCAATACGTCAAAACCACCTGAAGGGTTTCTCCGGGGTTTTGATCGATAAGTTGGTAGGCCTGGGGGGCCTGGGTCAGGGGGAAGCGCTGAGTGATCAAGCGGCTCGGTTTGATCTTTCTAAGCATCTGCCAGGCCAGTTCCAGTACCCGGGATTTATTGAAGCGTCCGGACAGTTCCGGGGCGAGGCGGCTGACCTGGCTGCTGATCAGCTTGAGGCGCTGGCGATGGAACTCCACCCCCAGGTGCAGGTCCACTTTTTTCAAGCCGTACCAGGAGCCCACCACCACCCGGCCGTGATAGCCGGTGGCGGCGATGGCCTGGTCCAGGGCGGCGGGGTTCCCGGAAAGTTCGTAGATCAGGTCCGCGCCGCTATGGTGGCGGGAGCCTTTGAGCCAGGTAAGCAGTTGCTTCATAGCCTCAGGGGCCTGGGGGTCCAGGCTGGTGTCGGCCCCCAGGGATTCGGAGGCCAGGCGCCGCCGGGGATAGAGGTCTAGAGTCACCAGGCTGGCCAGGGGCAGGCGGGACAGGAGCGCGGTCAAGAGCAGTCCCACTACCCCTTGGCCGAAAATGGCCACCTGTTCTCCCAGGAGGGGCTGGCCGTCCAGGGCCAGGGTGATGGCCGTCTCCATGTTGGCCAGAAAGACCGCGTCTTCCGGAGTCAGGTCCCCGGGCACCAGCCATAATTCCTCGGGCGCGGCCAAAAAGAAGCTCTCGTGGGGCTGGAAGGCAAAGACCAATTTATCCTGCCAATACTGCACTACTTTCGGCCCCAGGGCCTTGACCCGGCCCACCGCGGCATAGCCGTACTTCAAAGGAAAGGTGAATTTGCCCGGCAGGGCGACGATGCTTTCGTCCACCGGCATTTCCGCCGGGGCCTGGCCCCGGTAGATCAACAGTTCCGTCCCGGAGCTGACCGCGGAGAGGAGAGTCTGGACCAAGACCTGGCCCAGACCGGGCGCGGCCAGGGATTCCTCCCGGACCTCCACCCGCTGTGGTTCAAGAAAGTAGAGGCTTTGCCGTTTCATTTTGCCGTCCAGTCGGGATCGCCCCGGAGCACCAGGTCTTCACCCACTTGTTGATAAAAGATTTGGCGCAAGGGGAGGGAATGGGCCGGCAGGGGCGGCTGGAAATGGTCCAGCACCCTCAAGCCCCCCACCAGCACGGGAGCGATGGTGATGACCACCTGGTCCACCAGGCGCTCCGCTAAAAGACTGGCAATAATCTGGGCGCCTCCCTCCACCATAACGCGGTTGATCTCCCAGTCCCCTAATTGGGCCAAAAGGGCTCCCAGATCGAGTAAGCCCTGAGGGCCGGTGGGCAGGCGGAAGACCCGGGCGCCGGCCCGCTCCAGGCTGGCCTGCCGCTCCGGGTCGGCCTTGTCACTGGTGGCGATCCAGGGGGGCACCCCATTTTGCCGGAGCAGATTGGCGTACAAGGGAAAGCGGAGGCGGCTGTCCACCACCACGGGTTGGGGGTTGGCGCCCGGCGCCAGCCTTACCGTCAGCCGGGGATCATCCGCCAGCACGGTGCCGATGCCCACCAGGATGGCGTCATGCGCAGCCCGCAAGGCGTGAGTCAACGTCTGGGATTCGGGGCCGCTCAGGAGCAAAGGCCGCCCGGGCCGGGCGGCGATACTGCCGTCCAGGCTCTGGGCATAGGTCAGAGTGATGAAGGGTCGGCCGGCTCCCTGGCGGTGGGCTGCCGCGCCGGCCAGGCGGTTGCTGATTCGGGCCAAGATGTCCATGGGTCGCCCTTACCGTTCCTGGGTAATTCAAAATTCCCCATATTATAATCATTATCCGGAAGAGTTGGCGACTAATTCCTGTTTGGAGGCAGGGATCTTCCTGGCCGGACTCGGGCAAACCGTTGCAGGAAATTTCTTGCAACCCTGGGAATCGGTCTTATGTTAAAGAAAATATCGGTTCAGGCCGCCCCATCTCTTTATCCGACTACTGCTAGCCGAACCTAACCCATCACCAAGGAGGGCTGGAACATGGCTGAAGCTACCAATGTGGCCCGGGTAACCCATATTATCGCCGAGTCTCCCAAAGGTTTTGACGACGCCGTCAAGGTGGGATTCAATCGTGCGGCCAAGACCTTGCGAGGCATCACCGGGCTGAGGATCGTGGAGAAGCGGGTCTCGGTCAAGGACAATAAAATCGCCTCTTATCGGGTAAAGATGGAAGTGATCTTTATCCTGGAATGATGATTCATCCTCTGCCTAACCAGAAGCCACCAGGCTTTCTTGCTCCGTAAGGGAGGAAAATATCATGGCACAAGCGCAAGTAGCCAGAGTAACCCAGGCCATCGCCGAATCCCCAGTCAGCTTTGAAGACGCCCTGCGGGTGGGGTTCGAGCGGGCCACCAAGACCCTTAGAGGCATTACCGGGTTGCGGATTTTGGAAGAGCGCGCCTCGGTTAAGGATAACAAGATCGCCACTTACCGGGTGAGGTTTGAAGTCATCTTCCTCCTCGAATCTTAATGCTTTACCTGGACGGTTCCTACGGAGAGGGAGGCGGCCAGATTCTCCGGACCTCCCTTTCCCTGGCGGCCCTGCTGGGCCGACCGGTGCGCTTGGAGAACATCCGGGCCGGGCGGCCCAAGTCGGGTTTAAGGCCCCAACACCTCACCGCGGTCCGGGCCTTGGCCCGGGTCACTGACGCGGAAATCACCGGCGCGGAACTGGGCAGCCGGGAACTCACCTTCCGCCCCGGCCCCCCCAAGGGAGGGCCTTATCTCTTTGACGTGGCGGAGAGGACCGGCAGCGCCGGCTCCGTCACTTTAATCGCCCAGGCCCTGCTGCCGCCGCTCCTCGGTGCTTCTCAAGCCTCCAGCCTGATTCTTCGGGGGGGCACCCATGTGCCCTGGAGTCCCCCGGCCCACTACCTGGCCAACGTCTTTCTGCCGGCCCTGTCCCGGTTGGGCATTCAGGTAAAAATGACCCTGGTGCGCTGGGGCTGGTACCCCCGGGGCGGGGGCGAAGTGCGCTTAGAGATTAACCCGGCCCACACCTGGCCAGGGGTGGAATGGCTTGTCCCGCCGCCCTTGTCGGAATTTCGGGCCATCTCCGCGGCCGCCCGCCTGCCGGAGCACGTCATCCACCGCCAGGCCAATCGCCTCAAGGAGCGGCTGGGAATAGACCTACCGGTGGAGGAAATCACCGCCTCCGGCCAGGACCCGGGTAGCCTGATCTTCCTCTGGGGACCCGGCGCCGGTTTCAGCGCTTTGGGGGCCAGGGGCAAACCCGCAGAAAGGGTAGCCGATGAGGCAACCGAAGCCTTCCTGTCCTTTCAGGCGCGCCGGGCCGCCCTGGACCGCCACCTGGCCGACCAGATCGTCCTCTACCTGCCTCGGGCCAAGGGACCCTCGGCCTTCTCTACCGAGACCATCACTTCCCACCTCCTCACCAACCTCTGGGCCATCGAACAATTCCTGGGCCCCACCTTTAAGGTCCAGGGGGACTTGGGGGAGCGGGGTGAAGTTACTTGTAGGGGAGGGGGCTAAGGGATTATAAAGAGGGGCGAAAAGGGTAAAAGGCGAAAGGGAGTAGAGAAAAGAATAATCAAAAAAACTTTTCGCCTCTTCGCCTTTTTCCATTTTCCCCCTGCTTCCCTCTCCGGCCCTCCCCTCACAACACTATTTTCCTTCCCTCCCCCCAGGGGCCGCGATACAATGGTCGCCAGCCGTAGGGCGGGAAAGCGAAGCGCATCCCGCCTTCAGAAGGTTGACTTATGCCCCAATATATTCGCGCCTTTGTTCCTGGCGGCACCTTCTTCTTCACGGTCAATTTGCTGGAACGCCGCCGGAAACTTTTGACTGAAAATATTGACCTCCTGCGGGAGGTATTCAACGCGGCCCGCCGACGCCGACCATTTACCATCGAGGCCATCGTGATTCTGCCCGATCACCTGCATTGCATCTGGACCTTGCCTCCCGGGGATGCGGATTTCTCCACTCGCTGGCATGGTATTAAAGCACGCTTTGCCGCCCAAATTCCTCGAGGGGAAGGATTGTCGGCCCGGCGTTGGCAGAAGGGAGAACGAGGCATTTGGCAGCGACGCTTTTGGGAACACGTCATCCGGGATGAGGGAGACTATGAGCGTCATGTAGATTATATTCACTACAATCCGGTAAAGCACGGTCATGTTACCAGGGTCGCAGATTGGCCGTATTCCAGCTTCCACCGCTACGTGGAACGCGGCGTTTACGACCTTGACTGGGCAGCGGATGATGAGGTTCGAAGTCTAGAAATGGAATAATGATTACATGCTACATGCTATAGGCTATTCCTGGATTTTCGCTGTAGGGCGGGAAAGCGAAGCGCATCCCGCCTTCAGAAGCTGGAGAGAAATGTACCAAACTATTTTTACCGCACTAGTTAATCCTGCGGTATAATTTTCTAATAAGGGAAAATGGAAGCTTGGCTCATTGGATTTTCAGGAGATCAAAATGGAAGCACGTAATCGCAATCTGGAGAACTGGTACGGAAAAATAAAACGCGGCGAAATCAAATTACCTAGGTTTCAGCGGTTCGAAGAATGGGATCGCCATCGCATATGCAGCCTTTTAGAAATGGTCATTAAGAACCTGCCTTTAGGTATTACGCTAGTACTTGAAGTTGGAGAGCATGAGAAATTCATCTCACGGTATTTAGAAACTGCAAAACCTGAACCGCCTGTAGGACGTGTTTATGAACAATTGCTTGATGGCCAGCAGCGGCTTACCGCTTTATGGCGCGCCTTTCATAACAATTACGACTGGGAAACCTATTTTATTTACATCAAGAGGTTTGATAATTACACCAAAGATGAAGATCGTGAAGATATGTCGGTCTTCTTCCGGGGACGCTATTTCATGAAAAACAAAGTGAGGTATCCTCTCTGGTGCGATGATCCAGCACAATGTTTAGAGAGAGGATTCATTCCAACCCATCTGCTGAAACCTGAGGATATGCAGAGCGAGATTGATGAATGGATAGATGAGGCGACAGAAAAGCTGCGGCCGAAGGATGATATCGATAAGCTGGAACGATTTATGGGTTTTAAAAAGGCAATCAGCGATAAAATAATAGACTTACGCTCGATCATAAAAAATTATAATTTGCCTTACCTTTCGTTACCTCCTCAGACCGACAAGAGTGTTGCGCTCCATGTTTTCATCAATATGAACACTAACAGCAAGCCGCTTTCGCAGTATGATATCATAGTCGCAGAAGTTGAAGATGTCATGGGGCAGTCGCTACATGACCTACAGGATACACTTGATAGGGAAGCCCCCGATGTAGCACGTTATTCTGAACTGTCTGACTTGATCTTAACCACTTCTTCACTGCTACAAAACAGACTCCCTAATCAGCGCGGTGCCTGGGACATGGACAAGAGGGTTATGTTGGACAAATGGGATGTAATGAAACGTGGTCTGAAACGAATGGCGGAATTTCTGAAAAATGAAGGTATATATGACAGGCAGCGGTTACCCACTAATGCTGTATTGGCCGTTATTGCTGCTCTTTATGCAGATATACCGGAATCAGGAGATAAGCGCGGGCAGGACGAACTCCTTTTAAGGAAGTATCTGTGGTATGCATTCTTTACGGATCGGTACGAAAACTCCGCAGCCACGCATGCATATGCCGATTTTACGGCACTGAGGAAAGTAATCTGCAAAGAAAGTCATGATAACAGTATTTGTTACGAGATTAATGATGTTCCCATTTTCGCAGATTATACGATAGCAGATACCGAAGAGCTGTTGACCGCAGAATGGCCGAAAGGGGTCACGATACGGGGACGCGCGATCCTCGCGGTGACATGCCGACTAGGAGCTTTAGATTTTTCAACCGGTCAGCGTTTGGATTTGGACAACCTAAGAGATCGCCATTATCATCATGTCTATCCCGATGCCTTGCTCAAGGAAGCGGGAGTCAATGGTTGGCTGGCGCTGAATTGTGCTTTGATTGCAGACAAAACCAATTTTTCTATTGGCAGAAAAGACCCCTTGGAATATATGAAAGATAGATATGAATGGACTTCTGAAGA
Source organism: Thermodesulfobacteriota bacterium (assembly GCA_040756315.1). Lineage (GTDB taxonomy): Bacteria > Desulfobacterota > Desulfobaccia > Desulfobaccales > 0-14-0-80-60-11 > JBFLZI01. The sequence continues at coordinate 6,210 of JBFLZI010000159.1, forward strand.
AATAGTAAACGAAAGGCTTCAGTCGCATTTGATTCCGATTAAGGAACTATCAAGTGGTGGTTATGAGGACCTTTCTGATGAACAGAAAGCCAACAAACTCAAAAAAGATTTTGAGGATTTTATCCATCGCCGAGCAGAACTGGTTATGAAAACGGTTAAACTACTTGCCGATGGGCGTATGTTAAGCGTGGCGGAGATATATAGCGAATAGAAGCCTCCTCATAAACGAAGGCCATTTGGGTTAGAATGGGCGACATTTGTTAGAAGTGGAATAATGCTAAAGGCGGGATGCGCTTCGCTTTCCCGCCCTTGTATATTAATTTTACGGAACATGTAGTAATTTATCCTGGTACGATACAAGGAATCCGGGGAGGCCCGGAGCCACCCCCGGCCCGCCTGGGGCAGACCCCAATTATCTGCCCC
>JBFLZI010000160.1:0-6578 GCA_040756315.1 Thermodesulfobacteriota bacterium
CCCCCCAACCCCCTCCCCCAACCCCTTAGGGTTTGACTCAAAGCTGGAAAAACCGGGGCCTAAGGCCCCGACTCCCCCAGCCCCATAAAGGGTGGGGAGGGGGGGCTGGGAGAAGGGCAGGGGCTTTATGGCTCTAGCCTGAGCGTTCCTGTTCCCTCCGATGAATTGGTTTGTTAATCTTGGAGAAAAAGGGAAAGAGTCGAAAAGGCGAATTAAATCTTGCCGACACGGATTGACGTCCGTTAATCCCTTTTCGCCTTTTCGCCTTTTCGCCTTTTCGCCCCACACCATTACCCTGGCCCCCTCCCCCCAAGACAATTTCTTCTCTAGCATCAGCCTAAGCCCAGGTATTGTTGGAGGAACCGGCCCAGCTCCGCCACCTGGTGGGGCTGGAAGACCGGCACGGAGGATTGCAAGGGTTCAGGGCTCACCAGGGCGATGAGTTGCGGATAATCCGTCCGGCTGTCGGGGTTGCCCGGAGCCAATAGAGCCAATTTGGGGAGAGGGCCGGTTTTATAGCCTTCCACCAGAATCAGGTCCGCCTGGGGGGCCAGGGCGGCGAGGATCTCCCGCAACGGCGGGTCACCGGGAGGAGAATGGGTGATCTGCAGCAACCCCGGCGCGGCCAGGGCCACGACTTGGGCCCCGGCCCGGCGGAACCGCCCGGTGTCCTTGCCGTCATCGGCCAGGTTAAGCTTATGGCTGTGTTTCAGCACGGCCACCTTGAGGCCCTGGGTGGCAAACCAGGCCAGTAGCCGACAGATCAGCTCGGTTTTGCCGGAGCCGGAGGGTCCGACGATGGAGATGGCTAGGGCCATGGGGTTGAGAAAGCGGTCAGACCGTGGGGCGGCCGAGGACGCGAAGATCAATCCTGACGGGGGGTCTTTTCCAGGACCTTTTCTTTCTTAACCGACCGATTAAGATAGACGGCGCAACGCTCACACGGCCCGGCGCACTCGGTCTCCCGAAATTGCCGAACGTCATAACAGGGCTGCCAGGGATTTTGAAACGCGGCGCATTTTTTCTTATCCGGGCAGTCAAAAATATTCCAGCAGGGAGCCAGCACCATCAAATTCCGGAGACAGGCCAGGGTAAAGCCCCGTTCATGGATGAGATTGTTGATTTGCTGGATTTGGGTGATATCGAAGTTGGAGTACAGGCGGTTATTGGTATTTCTTTCCCGGATGGGCTTGATGAAACCTTCTTTCTCGTATTCCCGGATACGTTTCTGGGACAGGTTCACCAGACGCGAGACATCATTGATGAGATAGAGGTCCCCTATCCTACCCTGTTTGTTTTTTCCCCGGGGCATTGACAAGTCTATAAGAAATTAAGTTTAAACACATACTACCTGAAAAAAAACAAAAATACAAAAAGAAAAATATCCCGGTAGATTAAGCCCCGGATAATCTACCGGGCTTAAGCAGCCGGCCTTCCTTCCGGCAGCGGTTGGGGCCGGGTTATCGACAGTTCACCGGGAAATGATACAATTGGCTTAACTTAACGGCTCAGGACCAGGTCGATCAGCTTTGCCCGGGAGGACTGACTGCCGGGAGCCGATCAGGGCAAGGGGAGGTGAGGGACATGCTGCCGCAGGATGTTCATATTAAGGGCCGCCAGTTGGAGATTTTGCCGGAATGGCGGGAGAAGATCACCGAGGAATTGGCCCGGGTGCAGAAACATGCTTACGACCCGATTTTGCATGCCCGGGTGGAGCTCATCGGCACCCGGCACCACCGCCACGGGGCCTTCGAAATTCATCTGGTAACCACTCTGGCCGGGGAAACCATCATGGTGACGCGCCAGGGAGAATATGTCCTACCCTTGATCGTGGAGGCCTTCAACGTCCTGGAGCGACGTCTGCGGGAGTACTCCCAGGTCCGCCAGCAAAAGGTAAAAGTCCATGAGGAGTTGGCCCGGCAAGGCCGGATTGTCCGGATCTTTCCGGAAGAGGCCTACGGGTTTATCGAAGATGCCGAAGGACTGGAGGTCTATTTTCATGCCCATGCCTTGAAAAAAGGGCGCTTTGCCCATTTGGCCCCAGGCATGCAGGTGGAATTTGCCCAGGAACCGGGAGAAAAAGGCCCTCAGGCTACCTGGGTAAGGCTGCTGGATTAACGGTTTTGAGGGGAGGGAGCAGGGGCTTCATCGTTTTATTCTGAGCGCTCCTGTTTACCCCGATAAATTGGTTTTTAATTTTTGGGGGAAAAGGCGAAAAGGCGAATTAAATCTTGCCAGCACGGATTGACATACTTCAATCCCTTTTCCCCTTTTCGCCTTTTGACCTCTTCGCCCGGTATTATTCCCCTTATCCCCCTCCCCCCAAAATCACTCTTTCCGCGTCACAAATTTCAGGCTCAACTTCCCCCGGCCCAGCAAGCCTTCCGGGCGCCAAATGAGGAGGACCACCAGTAACGCGCCGTAGGCCAGGTCCTGGTAGGCGTGGAACTGGCGGAACATTTCCGGGACTACCGCCAGGGTGGTGGCCCCCACCAGGGAGCCGGGGATGGACCCCATGCCTCCCAGGATGACCATGGACAGGATGAGGATGGAGGTATGCAGGCCGAAGGATTCCGGGTTGATAAAAGTGATGTAGTGGGCGTAGAGAGACCCGGCCAGGCCGGCCAGGGCCGCGGCCAGGGTGAAGATCGCCATTTTATAGGCCGGGGTGTTGATGCCCATCACCTGGGCGGTGATTTCATGGTCCCGGATGGCCTTCAAAGCCCGGCCGTGATAGGAATGCACCAGGCGATAAGTCAGTAACAGGGTGAAGCCCACGGCCAACAGCACCAGGCCCAGGTAGAGGAGGGGCGGCCGGAAGCTGAGACCCAGAATCCGGGGGACGGGAATGCCCACCAGGCCGTCGGGGCCCCCGGTAATCTCCAGATTTAAGGCGACGAGGTCCACGATGACCCCGAAGCCCAGGGTGACGATAGCCAGATAGTCCTCTTTCAGCCGGAGGGTGGGCAGTCCCAGGGCCAGGCCGCAGGCCCCGGCGACGAGCACTGCGGCGAGGAGGGCCAAGAGGAAGGGAAAATGCCAGTGTAAAGAGACCAGGGCGGAGACGTAGGCGCCGATGCCGTAGAACGCGGCATGGCCCAGGGAGACCTGGCCGGCGTAGCCGATGATCAGGTTGAGGCTGATGGTGAGGATGATATAGATGCCCGCCAGGATGGCCAGATGCAGGACGTAAGCCCCCATGTCAATCCCCCCGGCCCCGGAGGATGCCCTGGGGCCGGATCAGGAGCACCAGGATAAGGATGACGAAGGCGATGGCGTCCTTATAGCCGGAGGAGAGGTAGGCCGCACCCAGACTCTCGGCCACCCCCAACAGCAGGCCCCCCAGGATGGCCCCGGGGATGTTGCCCACGCCCCCCAGAATGGCGGCGCTGAAGGCCTTCAGGCCCGGCAGCAGCCCCATGCGGGGATAGGTGGCGTTGTAATAGATGGCCATCAGGATACCGGCGGCGCCGCTCAAGGCGGAGCCGATGAGAAAAGTCAGAGCCACCATGCGGTCCACGTTGATGCCCATGAGGCGGGCGGTGTCCCGGTCCAGGGCGCAGGCGACGATGGCCTTGCCGTAGCGGGTATAGCGCACAAAGGCCACCAAAAATGCCATGAATACCAGGGAGGTCACCAGGAGCGCCCCTTGCAGGGTGGACAGGGTGATCCCCGCCAGGGTGACGGTGCTGAAAGTGAACTGGATGGGGAAGGGGCGGTCGTTGGGGCCGAAAAGGAGCAGGGCCAGGCTCTGGAGGAAGATGGAGGCGCCGATGGCGCTGATCAGGGGCACCAGGGGATGGGAACCCCTAAGGGGCCGGAAGGCCACCCGCTCCAGCACCACTCCCAAGACTGCCGCGGCCAGCATGCCGGCGGCAAAGGCCAGATAAAAATTGACCTGGCCGGTGGCCAGGAGGAGCACCGTGACAAAGGCCCCGCACATGTAAATCTCCCCCTGGGCGAAATTGATCAGGCCCAGGATGCCGTAGATCATGGTATAGCCCAGGGCGATGAGGGCATAGGCGCTGCCGGTGGTGAGGCCGTTAATCAGTTGCTGGAGAAACATGGCGGCTAGAAGAATCGATTGATTGAATCGTTTGCTTATGTCCTTGGCTTTGCCAAGGACATAAGCAAAAATTATTTTTAGTAGGGGAAGGGCCAGGGACCTGAGGTCCCTGCCCTTCCCCACACCCCCCTACCAACCCGCTTAGGGGGGTTGATTGGGGCCAGCGCCCAAGGCGCTGGCCCCAACCAACCTTTAAAATCCCTGTTATCCTCTTATCCTCGTTCCCAAGCTGTGCTTGGGAACGTATTTACCTGCCAAGTTTAACTTGGCATTCATTGTCGTTCCCAAGTGCAACTTGGGAACGAGTGGAATGTCATTCTGAGCGCAGCGAAGAATCTCGTATTTTTAACAAGTTGAGATCGCTTTACTCTGTTCAGGTGACGATAAAATCCAATTTTGCCAGAGCCTGTAAACCATATCATCTTTCCCTGGCTAGAGACAAGGCCGTTATCCGCCTAGCCGCCAGGAAAATCAGGGGATATTCTTTAAAAAAATCAATTAATAACGCGAAAATGGCCCTTGTCCCCTTGACAAGTCTTGGACAATACCGATATATTTTTTTGTCTTGGTTAGTTCAGAGGTATTTATGAAAAGTTATATGGCTCGGAAAGGGGAGATTCCCCGTAACTGGTATCTGGTGGATGCCCAGGGCAAGGTGTTGGGCCGTCTGGCCAGCCGTATCGCCATGGTCCTCCGGGGAAAGAACAAAGCAGTCTTCACCCCCCATATGGACGCGGGGGACTTTGTGGTGGTGGTGAACGCCGCCCAGGTAATGCTGACCGGCAGAAAATTGGATCAGAAAATCTATTATCGCCACTCCGGTTACATGGGAGGGCTGAAGGAGACCCCGGCCCGCACCCTTTTAAAGAAAAGGCCGGAGCAAGTGTTGCGCCACGCGGTGCGGGGGATGTTGCCGAAGAATAGTTTGGGACGGCAGCTTTTGAAGAAGCTGAAAATTTACGCCGGGGGAGAGCATCCCCATCAGGCCCAGCAGCCGCAACCCTTAAGTTGGGAGGATTGATGGCGGAGAAATTTAACGTCCACGCCACCGGCAAGCGGAAGAGCGCCATCGCCCGGGTGTACCTGCGGCCGGGCAACGGCCGCCTGGTGGTGAATCAACGTAATTTGGAAGACTACTTTCCCCTGGAGACCACCCGGAACCTGGCCCTGCAACCCCTGCACCTGGTCAACCTGGGCGGTGAACTGGACATCCTGGTAAACGTCCGGGGGGGCGGCGCCGAAGGGCAGGCCGGGGCCATCAAGCACGGCTTGAGCCGGGCCCTGGTGGTCTTCAATCCGGAGCTGCGGCCGGTCTTGAAGAAAGCCGGCCTTCTCACCCGGGACCCCCGCATCAAAGAACGCAAGAAATACGGCCGCCGGGGCGCCCGCCGCGGCTGTCAATACTCCAAACGCTAGCTTGGCGCCATGACCGCCCGGATCAAAGTGGCGGTGATCGGGGCCTCGGGGTACACCGGGCTGGAGCTGATGCGCCTCCTGGCCCGGCACCCCGGCGTGACCCTGGTGGCCCTGACCTCCCGGGAATACCAGGGGCGTCCCGTCCGGGAGGTCTTTCCCGCCCTGTCCCGCATCATTGACCTGCCTTTTATCTCTCCTGAGTCGAAAGACCTGATCCACACGGCCCAGGTGGTCTTTACCGCGGTGCCCCATCAGACCGCCATGGCCCTGGTGCCGGGCCTCCTTAAGGCCGGCTGCCGGGTGGTGGACTTGAGCGCCGACTTCCGCTTCCGGGACCGGGGCGTTTATGAAGAATGGTACCAGCCCCATACCGCGCCGGGGCTTCTGAGTGAGGCGGTTTACGGCCTGCCGGAGATTCATGGGGATAAGCTCCCCCAGGCCCGCCTGGTGGCCAATCCCGGCTGTTATCCCACCTGCGTCATCCTGGGCCTGGCCCCCCTGGTGAAACATGGCCTGATCAAGCCGGATTCAGTGATTGCCGACTGCAAGTCCGGCGTGAGCGGCGCCGGGCGGGGCGCGGCCCTGGCCACCCAATATTGCGAAGTCAACGACGGCTTGCGGGCCTACAAGGTGGCGGCCCACCGCCATGCCCCGGAGATGGAGCAGGAACTGAGCTTGCTGGCCGGGGGACCGGTGAAGATCACCTTCACCCCCCACCTGGCCCCCATGAGCCGGGGCATCCTGGGCACCCTCTACGCCAGCCTGGTCAAACCACTGACCGATACAGAACTGTTCCACCTCTACCAGGATTTTTACCAGGGCCAACCCTTGGTGCGCCTCCATCCCCCCGGCAGCCTGCCCAACACCCTGGACGTGCGGGGCTCCAACTACTGCGATCTGGGCCTGAAAGTGGACGCCAACCGGGGCCGGGTCATCATCATTTCCGCCATCGACAACCTCACCCGGGGCGCCTCGGGCCAGGCCGTGCATAACTTCAACCTCATGACCGGCCTCCCGGCCACCCTGGGTTTGGACCTAGTGCCCCTGACGCCTTGAGTTGTTTTGAGGGGAGGGGCGGGGGAGCAGTGGCTCCCCC
>JBFLZI010000161.1:0-6365 GCA_040756315.1 Thermodesulfobacteriota bacterium
CCCCCTCCCTACCCGCAGAAGGGGGAAGATGGAAGCTGGACCATCCCCCCCCTCCCCTTCCCGGCAAAAGTTGGTAGATTTATTGGCTGTGGCTGGGAACCCCGTCTTCCTGGCCGCGTCCACCCACGCCGGGGAAGAGGCGGTGGTCCTGGCGGCTTATGAGCAACTTAAGGCCCCCTACCCTGCTCTCCTCCTGGTCCTGGCCCCCCGCCACCCGGAGCGGGCCGAAGAGATCGGGCGTCTCCTGGAGCAGAAGGGGCTGACTTACCACCTCTGGCGGTGCTTGAAATCAGGAGAAAAAACCCGCACCCGGCCCGTGGTCCTCATCGACACCATCGGGGACCTCTTCAGCCTCTATGGCGCGGCGGACGTGGCCTTTGTGGGCGGGTCCCTGGTGCCCCACGGCGGCCAGAACATCCTGGAGGCCGCGGCCTGGGGCCTGGCCCCCCTATATGGCCCCCATCTGGAAAATTTCCGCTGGGCCCAGAGTATCTTAGAAGAGGCCGGAGCCGGTCTCCTGATACAGGACGCCGCCTCCCTCACTGCCGGGGCCCGACGACTTCTGGATCACCCTCACCTTCGCCGAGACCTGGGCCAACGCGCCCAAAACGCCTTGCTCCCTCATCAGGGCGCAGCTAGAAAGCAGGCAGAACTGGTGGTTGGCTTAATAAAAGCGCAAATTTAAAAGAGGAGAGAATTTTTCCTCCCAGTCCCCAGCACAGCTTGGGAACGATACTGATAAACTTAATTATAATAACCTGTTAGCCAAACTTTTCGGTTTATCTCATTTGCCGAACCGCACTTGGAAATCTTTGAACACCTCCTGTTTTGAGGCAATGAAGATAGCCCTGGCTCTATAGGTCCCTGCAGACTTGATCTCCTCCGGAGAAAAACTCCAGGTGACCCGGTAAACTTTCGGGTCGGCCGCATAGATAACTACCAGGGTGATGACTTGGAGAAAAACCCTGTCCTTGCTCCAGCGCCAGATTTCCTTGCCATTTTTTTCAATAAAGAAATCATATAGTTGTGACGTCGGACAAACACCTTCCCAGGGATGTTTATAGAGGTTGGTAACTTTTAGAGCCAAAGCATAATTTTGGCGCGGGTCCGGAACGCCTGGCGGGGGCTTAGGCACTTTAAGGACCTCCGACTCCAAGTCAAGTTCCAGCTTCAGGTAATTTGCCTGTTTGGCTCCGGGAGCCGCTGGTGCTGCCGTGGCCTTCCCCGGTGGGCTGCTTTGGGCCAAAAGATAAGATGGAGGAGCCAACATGAGACCGGCAACCAAGACCAGGGTCACTGAAATTAAGAGCCACCTAGTCATGACGACCTCCGTTAAAATGATAAATTTTAAAGACCGGCCGAATCCCCAAAAAATGCCACAGCCCTTCCAGGCTCAAGCTGCCCTGTAGGGCTGTGGGAAAATCCTCCAGCCGCTAATACCGGCGGTGATAACTTATGGGCAGTAGTCGGCCCTTTCATGGCCGCACCTTACCCTCTGTTGATTGACAGCTTTTATCTAAACAGGCACGCTAAATTATTCGGTGGGGTATGTCAAAGGAAAAGGGAGGTCTAAAATTTATTGGACGGCAGAGAATCAGGAAAATAGCAGTGATGGATTGAGGTAGGCAGAGTTAGGCGCAAGTATGTCTAGAATAATTTTTAAACAAAATAAAAAACAAAATGCTCCATTAATATTCCCTCCTAAACAACCTTACTCCCCGGAAAACGCCGGCACCAGGATCTCTTTGGCAATCTTTTCCGGGTTGGCGGTGTGATACTCCACGATCTTTTTCAGATGGGAAAAGCTTTCGGCGTCCATTTCCTCAAAGTCGATGGCGGTTCCTTTGGCATTGGTCCTGACCACCCGTCCCTGAATCACCGCCCGGACTTCCGGAGACAGGTTGAAAATCACGTGGCACATCTTATCAGGTAGAAAACGGCTGTCCGGGCTGCACAGCAGGCCTTTCAGACTGATATTGCGACTATGCACGGGGATTTCCAGATTATCCATGGCCACCACCACCTTAAAATCCAGGGGCACCCGGGTCCGCTTCCGGCGTTCTCTTCCCATTTCCGCCACCTTTTAACGAATTGTTTTGGGGGAGAGGGTAAGGGCCTGCGGCCCTTAACCCCTCCCCCAACCTTCTTCAAATTCCTATCGGCCAAAGAGATAGGCAACTAAAATAGCAATGTAGCCACGGCCCGGGTTAACAGGCCCAGGCCCAGGGCCAGGGCCAGGGAACCGGCCACCGCGGCCCCGGCCCCCTTCCAGCCCAGCTCCCGGCTCAAGGCCGCGATGGTGGAAGCGCAAGGAATGTAAAACAGGACAAATACCGTAAAGGTGAGAAGCTGGACCTGGGTTAACACCGTGTGCAACTGGGTGGTGCCCATGGCTTCGTTCAGCATCACCAGGGAGAGTTCTTTGCGCATGATGCCGAAAATGAGAGTAGTGCCCACCTGGACCGGCAGGCCCAAAAGGCCGGTGAGAGGATAGAGCGCCGCGTTAATGGGGTCGTCCAGGCCGTAGTATTTCAGCAGGCTTAAGACCAGGCTGCCGACAATGAGGATGGGCCAGGCCACCACCACAAAATCCCTCAGACTGACCCAGGACTTGCGCAGCACGTTCCGCAAGGTGGGCAGGCGATATTCGGGGATCTCCATGAGCAGGCCGGGGGAAATTTCCGGCAGAATCCAGGTGGACAGGCGTCCCAACACGGCAATGACCAGCAGATTGAGAAAATACACTCCCAAGGCCCAGTAGGGTCCGATGGCATAGGCTACTAGGGCGAAGATCAACACCGACCGCGCCGAACAGGGGATGAGGGTCGCCAGGAGAGCCACCACCAACCGGTCCCGGTGGCTTTCCAGGATACGGGTGGCCATGACCGCGGGCACACTACAGCCATAGCCCAGGATAAAAGGGATGATGGACTTGCCGTGCAAACCCAACAGGTGCATGAAGTTGTCCATGAGGAAGGCCACCCGGGGCAGATAGCCGGTGTCCTCCAGCAAGGCCAGACCCAGCAAAAAGGGGATCAGATAGGGGAGCACGATGGCCACCCCACCGAAGATGCCCATAAATAAGCCTTCCACCAGCAGGTAATAGGCTAAGGTTTGCTTCCCCAGCCAACCCTGGGCCAGATCCTGGGCCAGTTCCAGGTAGGACATGAGGAAGTTTTCCGTGCCTTGGCCCAACTTAAAGACCGCCTGGAAGAACAGGCCCAGGATGACCACCAGGAGCAAGTAGCCCCAGACTTTGTGGGTGGCTACCTTATCCAGGCGGTCCCGCCATTTGGGCTTTTCCGCCGGAGTCACCTTGGCCGCCTGCTCGAAGAGGTTTACCGCCAGGGCATGGCGTTCGGAGGAGATGACGATTTCCGGGGGGCGGCCGTGGCTTTCGGCCAGGATCTTCTGGTGATTCCGCACCATGGTCACACAACCAGGGTGCTGGCGGCCCACTTCTTCCAGAAGATAAGGGTCATCCTCCAAGAGTTTGACCACCAGAAAACGCCAGGGCAGCCCCAGCCCCCGGGCCACTTGCGGGTCCAGGGAATCGCTCAATTCGGCGATCTCTTCCTCCACGTCCCGGCTGAAGGTTACGGACGCGGGCCGCACCCCGGTGCGCCCCACCCGGAGGGCCGTTTCCAACAGGTCGGTCAAACCCCGGCCCGTGGAGGCAATGGTGGGAACCACCGGCACCCCCAGAAGTTCCGCCAGCCTGCCGGTATTGATACTGATCCCTTTGCGCCCCGCTTCATCCATCATGTTCAGGGCCACCACCAGGGGCCTCTCCAGGCTCATCAACTCCAGGGTTAATTCCAGACTGCGGCCCAACAGGGAGGCGTCAATGACGTTAATAATCACCGCGGCCTCTCCGGCCAGCAGGTAATTGCGGGACTCCAATTCCGCCTGGTCGCTGGAGGTGAGGGAATAGACCCCGGGCAGGTCCACGCAGGTGATCTCCTCCTCCCCAAAAACCACCCGGCTTTGGTTATAATTCACCGTAGTGCCGGGAAAGTTGGAGACCACCGCTTTATAGCCGCTGAAGTAATTAAAGATGGTGCTTTTACCGCAGTTGGGCTGGCCGATCAAGGCGATAATCATCACGGTTTCCTGTTTGGTCTTTAACCGGCCTTCCTTCCTGGGAAGCCTCTGACAATGGTTGTTCCTGGCCACGGAAAGCGCCAGTTTGAGAATATCCGGTATATTTTAGACAAGATTTATTGAAATACAATAACAATAATATTTATTGAGAAAAAACCCTAAAATCTTGACACTTTGATATACTAATTTATATTAAAGATTTCATATTTTAAGGCTCGTTCTACTTCCGGCCGGGAGGACTTGGGTTAAAAATGGCCGCGCCCCGCTTGTCCGTCAACGTTGCCAGCATCAAAGAAACCGGCCTGGATCTCCCCCTGGAATTGGGGGAAGACTGGTTCAGCCGCTGGCAGGAAGAAGACCCCGACCTGGAATTCGCCGGCCCCGGGTCGATCCAGGTGAAACTCCGGGTGGAGAAACATGGCCGGGACATCCTTCTCAGGGGACACCTTAAGGGCCGCCTGGAACTGCAATGCAGCCGCTGCCTGACGCCGTTTGCCGCGCCGGTGGAGGCCGACTTCGACCTCCTGCTGGTTCCCGGCCCGGAGCCGGTCACCGCCGAACCGGAGGAACTGACCGCCACCGATCTGGACCTGGACTTTTATACCGGCGAAGTGGTGGACCTGGAGGCCATCCTCCGGGAACAAATCCTGTTGCTGTTGCCCCTAAAACCCCTGTGCGCCGAATCCTGCCGGGGTCTGTGCCCCCATTGCGGCGCGGATTTAAATCAGGAAACCTGTGCCTGTGGGGTAGATAAATCTTCCTCCCCTTTTGCCGCGTTGGCCAAACTGAAAATCTAAAGGAGACTGCCGTGCCTTTACCCAAACGCAAAAAATCCATCTCCAAAAAGAAGATGCGGCGTTCGCATCAGCATCTTACCCTGCCTCAGCTCTCCAACTGCCCCAAGTGCAACGAACCCCGGCTGCCCCACCACGCCTGCCCGGCCTGCGGCTATTACAAGGGCCGGCTGGTGCGCCCGGTCGCCGAAGAGTAAGGCCCGGCCATGGATTATCTGCTTACCGAAGAGCAGCAGATGCTCCAGGATTTGGCCCGGCAGATTTCCCACGAACGCATCAAACCCATCCGGGCTGAATTGGACGAAGAAGAGACCTTCCCCTGGGACATTATCCAGGATTTGGCCCAGGCTGATCTCTGCGGCACCATCATCCCGGAGGCCTACGGCGGCCTGGGGCTGGGCTCTTTAGAGAACTGCCTGGTCCTGGAGGCCCTGGCTGAAGGCTGCGTCGGGGTGGCCACCACCTATGCCGCCAGCTTTCTGGGGGCCTATCCCCTGCTCCTTTATGGCACCGAAGAGCAGAAACAGCGCTATCTCCCGCCCCTGGCTAAAGGCGAGGCCCTGGCCGCGTTCGCCTTGACCGAATCCCAGGCCGGCAGCGACGCGGGGGCCATCCAGACCACCGCGGTGAAAGACGGCGACGCTTATGTGCTGAACGGCACCAAGCAGTGGATCACCAACGCGGGAGAGGCGGAGTTCAATACGGTCATCGCCTTGACCGACCCGGCCAAGGGCGCCCGGGGGGCCAGCGCCTTCCTGGTGGAAAAGAACGACCCCGGCGTCTCCTTCGGCAAAAAAGAAAAGAAGATGGGTATCCGGGCCTCGGTCACCCGGGAGATCGTTCTCACCGACTGCCGCCTCCCCAAAGACCGCCTCATCGGCAAAGAGGGCCTGGGCTTCATCGTCACCATGAAGACCCTGGACCTGGCCCGCCCGGGAGCCGGGTCCCTGGCCGTGGGCCTGGCCCAAAGCGCCCTGGACGAAGCCGCCCGCTTCGCCAAGGAGCGCCACCAGTTCGGTGTGCCCATCATCTCCTTCCAGGCCGTGCAGCACCTCCTGGCGGACATGGCCACCCGGCTGGAGGCCTCCCGGGCCTTGGTTTACGCGGTAGCCCGCTTTATCGACAGCGGGCCCAAGGATTACTCCAAGGAAGGGGCCATGGCCAAACTCTTTCCCACCGACATGGCCATGCAGATCACCATCGACGCGGTCCAGGTCATGGGGGGGCATGGCTACATGCGGGAATACCCCGTGGAAAAAATGATGCGGGACGCCAAGATCCTCCAGATCTACGAAGGCACCAACCAAATCATGCGGAATATTATCGGGTTGGCGCTGAATAAAGAGTATTCCAAAAAGAAATAAGCTTTTTATTTCTTTATGGATTCCGATGCCTGCGGCATCAGAATCCATAAAATGTTTGTGGGGGGAGGGCCAGGGAGATGATCTCCCTGCCCTCCCCCCACAC
>JBFLZI010000162.1:0-6337 GCA_040756315.1 Thermodesulfobacteriota bacterium
TGGGGGGAGGGCAGGGACCTCAGGTCCCTGGCCCTCCCCCCACTCCACTCCTACTTAATCGCCTGGCGGAGTTGGTGGCCGACTTTTTCCATGTCTCCGGGGGCGTAGTTGCCTTGGGGGAAGAGGTGGAGGCCGTCGCTCAGGTAGCGGGGGATGACGTGGAGGTGGGCGTGGAAGATAACCTGGCCGGCCGCGTCAAAATTATTCATGCCCAGGTTGAAGCCCCGGGCAAAGAGGGCGGTTTGCAAGGCTCGGGCCACCCGGCGGCAGACCTGGCCCATCTCCAGCCACAAGTCATCCGGGAGGTCCAGGAAGGTTTCATAGTGTTCCTTGGGAATCACCAGGGTATGGCCGTAATGCACCGGGGCCAGGTCCAGAAAGGCCATAACTCTTGGGGTTTCCAGAACCTTAACCGCGGGCAGTTGGCCGGCGGCCAGGCGGCAGAAGATGCAGTCACGCATAGATTTTAAGGTCAGCCTTTCTGTGGGATAATAGTGTGGGCCTGAAGCTCTCCTCAGGCCAGGTGACCTCTATCATAGAGTAATACTTCAAAATTTCAAGTTAATCAGGGAGAGAATCCCAAGGTCTGGGCGGGCTATCTCAAAGATAAAGGGGATAATTATGTTAGTGGCAGTGGTGAGCGACACCCACGGTAATCGGGCGGGCCTGGGCCTTTTGGCGGAACGCCTCAAACCGTTGGGGGTGGAACTGGTGCTCCATTTGGGGGATGATTACCGGGACCTGGCAGTCCTGGAGCAGGCGGGTTTTAAGGTTCAGGGGGTGCCCGGCATGTATTGTCCGGAATATGCCGACGCTGCGGTGCCTAACCGCCGGGTGGTGGAATTGGCAGGGGTGAAAATTCTCTTAACGCATGCCGGCCAGTGCCACCGGCTGGATTTGCCGGGGGATCCGGACCCGGAAAGATTGGCTTCAGAAGTCCAGATCGTTCTTTATGGGCACAGCCACATCCCGGCCCTGGAAGAGAAAGACGGGGTGCTGTGGGCCAACCCCGGCCATCTTCGGGATCGGGCCGATAAGGGTTATCCTCCCACTTTTGGTCTGCTCCGCCTGTCCCCCCAGGAGGTGGTAATGGAAATCCTGCGTCTGGAAGACGGGGAGATGATTTTACGGGGGGTTTACCATCCGGCGCTTTAGATATAGTCGCCCCGTTGAAATTTAAAGCTCTCCGTGTAGGCCAATGCTCCGGCCTCATCCACCAACTGGCGCACCACGGAGGACGACGGCAGGCTCTGGGCCAAAGACTGGAGACGGCGGCTGTCCTGCTCCAGGGCCTGGGCCAAGGGTGACAAAGTCTTTAGAGAAATCTGCGGCCGGGCCAGGGCTTCCTGGAAGATTTCCAACCGGGAGAGGACCGTATTCACCAGTTCATTGGCGGAGTTGCCCACCTCAGAGGCCAACTTGGGGGCAAGGGCGGCGGCGGTCTCCACCAATTCCCGGGTCGCCGGGTCCTTTTGGATTTGGGCCAGGGCCTCTTCCAGGTGCTGGGCAAAGTTATCTTTGCCGGCGCCCTTGGTCTCGGAGCGCGCCGGCCCTAAAGTGGACAATAACAGCAGATCTTCGATTTTCATGACCGTTTCACATCCTTGTCTTTAAAACTTTGGCAATCAGACGCCCGCCTGATTATGAATCTGTAAAGCCAGGTCCCGCAGCCGGTCGAATTGGTACAATTGGCGCATATCCTCTTTGGGCATGGAACTCATCTGCTCCTGCAACTGGCTTATCAGGAGAGAAGCCCGCTCCAGATCCACCGGCTCCGGAGTAGGCGAGGCCAGATTCTGCGTCCGTACCAGGTCCACCCGGTCCCCGGCCGCCGTCTCCGGGACGGCCTGGGTCTCTTCTGCCCGGGCGGGCTGTGGGGATAAGCTTATTTGCTCCTCGGTTTCCGGGGTCAAATTAACCGTTTGAAATGAAGAAAGGGCAGAAATTTCCACCTTGCGCCTCCTTTGCGACTTTCCCCGGCTTTAAAGCAATTTTGGTGCCAGCCGGAAATGCAGACAGGGCAAGGATCAGCGCCTTCGCCCCTCTCCCAGGTGGGCAATCTTTGCCTAGGGAGCGCCAAATTTTCGACTCATCTGAGAGGGGCCAGGGGGGGGGATCTTCGGATTGCCTCGCCCCGGCGAAGGCTGCGGCGGATGATTTCTTGACACTAATTACTTTGCCGGCGGGGGCAATACGCGGCCATAGGGCAGGAAGGCCCGTGCGGTTTGCGGCAAAAGTCCCTGCCCAAGCGGACTAACGCCGCTTCCAGATCGGCAAAATCAAAACCCGGCACCGGTTGGCGCTGCCATTTCTCCTGCAAAGCGCTTAAGGCCTCTTCCGGGGTGAGGCCCGGGGGCAGCAAACGGAGATGCTCCCCGGCCAACCGGGCCAGTTCACTCAAGGGTGGAGCGGCCTGGGGCCAGACGCCCCTGAGTTCCCGCAGGAAGATATTGGCGGTGGCCGGCCCGATCCCCGGGGCCAGGGCCCGGAGGCGCTGTTCCAGATCATCGTAATCCCGGGAGACCTCCGCCAGGCGCTCCAGGCTGCCTTGATAATCCCGTGTCAAAGATTCCATCACTCGGAGGAGCTTGGTGGCCGTTTTAAAGTCATAGCGGGTATAGCCGCCTTCGTCCAGGAGAAGCACCAGGTTATCCCAGCCCTGGGCCAAAATGGCTTCCGGCCGGTAAACGCCCCGGGCGACAAAGACCCGGTAAGTCCGCTCCGCCAACTGCCCGGAGATGCGAGCCCCATAAAAAATGGCGGCCAGGAGCCATTTCTGCCTATCTTCCGGCCCGCGTTTCAGGTCGAGGCCCAATTCCGCGGCAAACCTGCCTTTAAACCGGGCCAGTAACTCAGCTATAATGGCCATCATAAATCTCCCGGGAAAAACCAACCAGCGGCCCCCGGCCTTGATTAAAACACGGCAACCCTGCCTTAAAGAGGTTATAATATTGTAATTATAGCGGCAAACTAGTATTTTTCAGTTAAGTTTCCGGTTTTCTGCTTTTGCCCAGAAAAGGAGGGTTAATCTTCCCATGTGCTTCCAACAGCTCCGCGCCTGTCAATGTGGCCGCAATTCGGCCTACCTGGGCTACCGGGACAATGTCCTGGCCCCGGAGGTCCTGGTCAACCTTTACTGTCCGGAATGCCGCCCTCAGGATGAGAGTCTGTCGAAAGACATGATCGAAGACGGCGGCTGGGTCCTGGAATACGACCTTCCCGCCGCCCAAGTCTTCTTTAACCGGCGTGGTTTCCCCCATCCCGTCAACCCGGACTTTATCTTCGACGAAGGCTACTTGAGCTGGCAGGGCCTGGCCCCCGGAGATCAGGCCTTCAACAACGAACTGCACCACCGACTGGCGCCTCTGGTGCAAGAAGACCTTAACCTCTATCTCCAGAAACTCAAAGAAGAATGGCTGGCCCACGTGGCCCAACTGAAGGCCGCCGGCTGGCGCAAAGCGCAAAGGACTTGAGGAATGTGGGGGGAGGGCCGGGGGTTTAAAAGGGGTAAAAGGATAAAGGGCGAAAAGGCGAAAAGTAAAAAACCTTACCATCCCTTTCACCTTTTTCCCTTTTCGCCTTTTTACCCTAATTTTTGGCCCCTGGCCCCCTCCCCCAAATACCAACCCCAATGACTCTTAAGGATATTGAAGCAGCCAGGGCTAGGGTGCAGGGGGTGGTGCAGCGCACTCCCCTGGTCTATTCCCAGAGTCTGAGCCGGGCCAGTGGCCGGGAGGTCTATTTAAAGCTGGAAAACCTTCAAACCACCGGGTCTTTCAAGCTCAGAGGAGCGGTTAATCGCCTGAAGCTCTTAAAAGAGCGGGGGGAAGGGGAGCGGGTGGTGGCCGCCTCCGCCGGCAATCACGGTCAGGCCGTGGCTCTGGCCGCAGCCTATCTTAAGCTGGCCGCCACCATCGTTATGCCCCAAGGGGCTTCCATTTCCAAGCAACTGGCCACCACCAGTTACGGCGCTCAGCTTATTTTGCATGGCCGGGACCTGTCCCAGTCTCTGGAGGAGGCCCGGGTCCTGGAGAGCCAGGGCTATATCTTCATTCATCCCTTCGATGACCCGGAGGTAATCGCCGGACAGGGGACCTTAGGGCTGGAAATCCTGGAGGACCTGCCCGGGGTGGACACCGTGGTCGTGCCCATCGGCGGCGGCGGGCTGGCCGCGGGGACAGCCCTGGCTTTGAAGGGGAAGAATTCCCAGATAAAAGTGATAGGGGTGCAGACCGCCCAGGTGCCCTCCCTGACTGCGGCTTTAGAAGCAGGCCAGCCCACCAGTGTCCCTCCCCACCCCACTTTGGCGGACGGCATCCGGGTCCCCCAGGTAGGAGGACACACTCTTCCTATCTTAAAACAATATCTGGACGAGGTGGTCTTGGTGGATGAAGCCGAAATCGCCCGGGCCGTCTTGATCTTATTGGAGAATAAGAAAGTCCTAGCCGAAGGCGCCGGCGCGGTCAGCACCGCGGCCTTCCTAGGACCCTTAAAAAAGAAGGAATTGGGACGCCGGGTAGTCCTGGTGGTGAGCGGCGGCAATATGGACATCCCCCTGCTGGAACGGGTGCTGGTGCGGGGACTGCTGGACCGGGGCCGCCTCCTCACTCTCAGGGTGGTGCTCTCCGATAACCCCGGCTCCCTGGGGCGGCTGGCCACCCTCCTGGGGGAGGTGGAGGCCAATATCCTCCACCTGAGCCATGACCGCCTGGGCCGGGACCTACCCCTGGACTATACCCGGGTGGAACTGAACCTGGAAACCAGAGGCCCGGAACACGGGGAACAGATAATCACCACCCTTAAAGAATCCGGCTACCAGGTGGAAGTGAAGGTTTGAGGAGTATATTTTGAGGGGAGGGCCGGGGGAGCAGTGAGTTTCGAGTTTTCAGTTTCGAGTTTCGAGTCAAAAGATTCTTTCTAAAAACTTAAAACTCGAAACTCAAAACTCAACACCTTAGCCCCCTTCCCCAAATGCAACGCCATCTTTCATCGAGGATGATACATGGGTGTTTCCCGGAACATTAGAGAAGCCATGGAGCGGTCCTCCTGGATCCGGCGGATGTTCGAGGAAGGGGCGGAGTTAAAGGCCCGGCTGGGAGCCGACCAGGTCTTTGATTTTACCCTGGGCAATCCGGACCTGGAGCCGCCGCCCCGGTTTAAAGAGGAGTTGCTGGCCGCCGCCCGGGATTTAACCCCAGGACTGCACAGTTATATGCCCAATGCCGGATTGCTCCCGGCCCGCCAGGCCCTGGCCGAGAATCTGAGTCAAATATATGGGTTGCCTTTTTCAGCCCAGGACCTGGTTCTCACCTGCGGCGCCGCCGGGGGCCTGAATATCGTCCTGAAGGCCCTCCTGGACCCCGGTGAGGAAGTGATCCTCTTTGCCCCCTACTTCCCGGAATACCTCTTTTATGTGGACAATCACGGCGGGGTGCCCCGAGTGGTGGAGACCGATCAGGCTTTCCAGATAGACCTGAATCTGGTGGAGGCGGCCCTATCCCCCCGGACCCGGGCCGTGCTCATCAATTCTCCCAATAATCCCACCGGCCAGATCTATAGCGCCCAGGCCTTGGCGGAACTGGGCCAGCTTCTCAGTCGCCATAGCGCCAACCTTGGGCGCACCGTGTACCTGGTGGCGGACGAACCTTACCGCCACCTGGTCTATGATAATCTGGAGTTGCCCAATATCTTTGCCGCGTATCCCCATACCCTGCTGGTCACCTCTTTTTCCAAAGACCTGTCCATACCGGGAGAGCGCCTGGGCTTGGTGGCCATCAACCCCCAGGCCCCGGACCGGGAGGAGATGGCTGCCGCCCTGGTACTCACCAACCGCATCCTGGGCTTCGTCAATGCTCCGGCCCTGATCCAGCGGGTAGTGGCCCGCCTGCCGGGCCTGAAAGTGGATATCTCCCCCTATGTCCGGCGCCGGGAACTCCTGGCCGGGATTCTGACCCAGGCCGGCTATGAATTCATCAAACCCCAAGGGGCCTTCTATTTCTTCCCGAAAGCCCCCGGCGGTGACGATCTGGCCTTTATCGACCGCCTGAAACAGGAAAACATCTTAGCCGTGCCGGGACGGGGCTTCGGCCGAGCCGGCTACTTCCGCCTGGCCTTCTGCGTCCCGGAAACCACCATCCAACAGGCCGCCCCCGGCTTCGCCCGGGCGGCGGGAGGATGAGATAAGAGTGGGGGGAGGGCCAGGGACCTGAGGTCCCTGCCCCCCCCCCACACTCCCCTCCCAACCCGCTTAAGGGGGCCACAGGATTCGGGGCCAAGGGCCCCAAATCCCTGGCCCAATTTTCCCCCTAAGGGATTGGGGGTGGGGGTTTGGGGGAGG
>JBFLZI010000163.1:0-6307 GCA_040756315.1 Thermodesulfobacteriota bacterium
GGGGAGTTTGAGGGGAGGGCGGGGGAGCCACTGCTCCCCCGGCCCTCCCCTCAACTCACTTCTCCAATTTCCCGCTATGGGCAGCCAAATCCTGGGCGCGCCAGGTGGCGGATTCGATGGCGTTGATGACCAGGCCCCGGAAGCCTCCCTGTTCCAGGGCGTGGAGTCCGGCTATAGTGGTGCCTCCCGGGGAGGCCACCATATCTTTGAGGGTGGCGGGGTGGAGGCCGGTCTCCAGGCAGAGGCGGGCGGCGCCCAGGACGGTTTGGGCGGCCATTTCCAGGGCCAGGGTGCGGGGCAGGCCCATCTTGACGCCGCCGTCGGCCAGAGCTTCTATAAAAACTGCGACAAAGCCCGCGCCGCTGGCGCAGAGCGCGGTGACTGCGTCCAGGTGATTTTCTTCCACTATCTCGGCCCGGCCGGCCGCGCCGAAGAGTTCCCGGGCCAGGGCCAGGTCTTCCCGGGTGGCGTGGCTGCCCGGAGAGATGGCGGTCATCCCGGCCAGGACCATCAAGGGGGTATTGGGCATGGCCCGGATTACTCGAGCCTGGGGCAGGGCCTGTTCCAGGGTTGCCAGGGGCACCCCCGCGGCAATGGAAATCAGCAGGTGTCCGGGCCGGACCGAGTCTTTGATTTCGGCCAGGACTTTACTCAGAAGCTGGGGCTTCACCGCCAGGATGATGACCTGGGCTTGCAGGACCTGGCGATTATTGGCAGCCGGGGTCAGGCCCAGAGCTTGCATCTCTTTCTGTCGGGCCGGGTTCGGGTCAAAAAAAAGCAGATCATCACCGGAGAACAGCTTGGCGGTCAACAGCCCCCGGATCAGCGCGCCTCCCATGTTGCCGGCGCCGATAAAACCCAGCTTCTTTCCCACGAGCCTCTCCTTCTTGACCTTGCCCATCGTCCCTGGCTCCTTTGCGGTAATAAAAAATATGCTCCTCTATTTTGGCACAATAGCTTAAGATTAGGTAAGGGAAAAACTTGGGAGAGGTAATTAAAAGGGGGGAAATACCGTCACCTTATGACCAAAGCCGCGTTCCGACCCATTCTGGCCCTGACTATGGGAGACCCGGTGGGGGTAGGCCCGGAAATCATGGTCCTGGCCCTGGCCGATGCGAGCATATACCAATATTGCCGCCCCCTGATCATCGGCGACCTTCCGGCCCTGGAGCGGGCCCGGCAGCAGTTGGCTCCGGGGCACCGGCTCCTTCCGGTTGACCACCCCGGCGCCGGCCTTTATCAGCCCGGCACCATGGATTTGTTGCCTCTTTCCCGTCTTAATCCGGAGGATTTATGCTGCGGACAGCCCACTGCCGCCGGCGGCGCGGCCATGGTCTCTTATATCCTTAAGGCCATTGACCTGGCCCTGGCGGGTGAGGTGGCCGGCATGGTCACCGGCCCCATCAGCAAGACGGCCATGAACCTGTCGGGTTATCACTATCCCGGCCACACCGAACTGTTGGCGGACCGCACCGGCACCCCGGAAGTGGCCATGATGCTGGCCGGGGACGCTTTCCGGGTGGTCCTGGCCACCATCCACATACCCCTGGCTGAAGTGCCCCGGCAGTTAACTATGGAGGGGCTGAT
This sequence comes from Thermodesulfobacteriota bacterium, assembly GCA_040756315.1. Lineage (GTDB taxonomy): Bacteria > Desulfobacterota > Desulfobaccia > Desulfobaccales > 0-14-0-80-60-11 > JBFLZI01. Next base: position 1,588 of record JBFLZI010000163.1, read on the forward strand.
CCGCCTCTTCCGGCTGACTTGCGGGGCTTTGAGGCGGGACTTCGGCCTGGAGAATCCCAGCCTGGGGGTGGCCGCCCTCAATCCCCACGCCAGCGAAGGGGGGCTTTTCGGCTCCGAAGAAGAGGAAATCATCATCCCCGCGGTGCTCCAGGCCCACGGCGAGGGCCTGCCGATAACCGGCCCCTATCCCGCCGACACCCTCTTTTGGCGCCACTACCAGGGGGAATTCGCCGCGATTGTGGCCATGTACCATGACCAGGGTCTCATTCCTCTAAAACTCCTGCACTTCATGGACGCGGTGAACGTCACCCTGGGCCTGCCCATTATCCGCACTTCCGTGGACCACGGCACGGCCTACAACCTGGCCGGCACCGGCGCCGCCCACCCCGGTTCCTTGAAGGCCGCCATTAAAATGGCGGCGGAGATGGCGGCCAAGAGGTCGGGGGGAGGGGAGGAAGGGAAAAATTAGCTGTCAGCGGTCGGCTTTCAGCCTTCAGCTTTGGTCTTTTCTTTTATAGGGAGGACAGCCGGGGGCGGCTATCCTCCATGAGACTTTCGCAGAGGTCTCGAATCGGTATGAAAGCTGATCGCTTGTGTTCCTGGCCCTCCCGCCACAAACCACTCCTCAGACTTATCCTTTAAAGAAATCCAGAGAAGGGCACCGATGCCGGGAGAGAGGGCCGTTAATTGCTTCTTTTCGGCTTCCTCAGAAAGGTGCTCACCCAAAGGCAGAGGATGAGAAAGCCAAAGAAAAAGGTGAGGTTGCGGCTGGCTAAGGTTTCGATCTCCACAAAGGTTAGACCGTTAAAGAGGTCGAAGGAACCGAAGGCAATCTTCATCTCTTTATATTCTTTAAAAGAGAAGGCTTCTCCCTGGGCCAGGGCAGATCCCCCCAGCAGTATGAAGTTGATGACGCTGGTGATGATGGTGAACAGTTTACGCATTTTTCTCCTCAAACGCCTTACCCTAGACGCGGCGGCTCAACCCGGCTTCGCCCCGGGAAGACCCGGGGGCCAATTTGGGGTGCCGGGGTAACCTGGCTTTTCCTAGTTAGTCGGCAAACGGGAAAATTAACTGAAGTCAATAACCCTAATTCCCGTAAAAGCAGCTAAATCCGACTCCAAGCCAGTTTCCGGCGATCCGGCCCTTCAGACCTCAGACAGAGAAGCAACGGCGAGAACTGGTGGGGAGGGGGGCAGGTTCTTACAGGCAGGTGAACACCGCGGTCTTATGCAGGGATCAAATTTATTCAGGGTGCTCCGGTGAGAGCTGGTGATCTTGGTCTCCAGCCAGTCCCTTCTTTATACTGCCTCCTAAATAGCTTCTGGGCGTTAGTCTCTGGCAACAGATGCCATGCATAAATTGATCATGGTTTTTTCCCGGAGGCAATGAAAAACCTAAAGCGGGAGAAGATATTTTTCTAAAAGCTTTTGCAAAACCTATTTTTCCTGTCATCCTGAACGAAGTGATCTCAAGTTATTAAAAATACGAGATTTTTCGCTCCGCTCATAATGACCTTGCGGGTACCCTAGAGGTTTTGCAATAGCGAGACTGCAAAAAAGAGAATCACAAGTTCTTAAAAGGTAGAACCGCCGCCCCCGGCGGTTCTCGAGCCGCCGAGGGCGGCGGCTCTAGATTGAATAACCGCTTTGGGAGGATTTTTGCAGAGGTCTCATAGCTTCAAGGAAGAAGAGACCGCCTCGGTCTGCCGGATCGTCCTGACCTTAGGCGGGGGGCGGCGGGGGGTTGGGGGGCACCGGCGAGACGCCAATGCCTAAGGGTTCTTGGCCCCCCCATCATCTTTACCGACAATCCCGGCAGACGAAGAAGGTCTCCACCGGGTCGCCGGTGATGCTGGCCCAATATTCCAGTTGGGCCTTGGGCGCGATGTAGTTGCCGCAGACGTTACAGGGCATCAGTTCGAAGTCCCGGCCCCAGATGGTGCGCACGCCGTTCCGCTCGGTATAGGGGATGACTTCGGTGGGGCAGATGAAGGCGCAGGAGCCGCAGCCGATACAGGCTTCGGACTGCTCCAAAAACGGGGTCGCCACCACTTTCCCCGGCGTGCGATAAGCCATGCTGATGGCGCTCACGCCGACGATCTCCCGGCAGGTGCGGACGCATTGGGCGCAGAGGATACAGCGTTCTTCCGGGTCCTCGATTTTAAAGCGGGTCTCGGTCACTCCCAGGTCCGCGGCCATCTGCCGGATCAGCTTGGCTTGGGGGGCCCGGGCCAGGAGCAACTCCAGCACCAGACGCCGGGCCTGCAAGACCCGGTCGCTGTCCGTCTGCACCACCAGGCCCGGTTCCGCCGGATAGGTGCAGGAATTTACCAGACGGGTGTGGGGATATTCGCCGATCTCCACCAGGCAAAGGCGGCAATGCCCTTCCGGGGCTAAGTCGGGATGATGGCACAGGGTGGGGATATCCACGCCGAGTCCCTGGGCCGCCTGCAACACGCTCTGTCCCGAGGGCACCTTGATAAAAATACCGTTAATGAGAAGACCCACTTCCGTCATGATCTGCTCCAGTTTTAGCTGTCAGTGGTTGGTGCTACGTTTTCAAGGCTGCTATTCATTGGTTGCAGAACTTGGCGCTACACCAACCGATCGCGAAAATTCCCCCCCTTTTCTAAAGGGGGGTCAGGGGGGATTATAAAAAACCCTTCAATAATCCCCCTAAATCCCCCTTTAGGAAAGGGGGACTTTAGGTTCCTTTTGTTTGTATGAAACGCTTCAGCCTTAAAATTACGTTAACCGACCCAAGCAAGTGTAAGTTGCTTAGGGTTGAGAAATTGATTTTACTCCCGCGTCACCGCCTCAAACTGGCAGGCTTCGTAACAGAGGCCGCACTTGATACAGAGTTCCTGATCGATCTCCTGGGCTTCTTTCTTGATACCGCTGATGGCCCCCACCGGACACTCCCGGACGCAAGCCAGGCAGCCGGTGCAGGTTTCCGGGTCGATGGTGTATTTCAACAAGGCCCGGCAGACCAGGGCCGGACATTTCTTGTCCCGGATGTGGGCTTCGTATTCCTCCCGGAAATATTTCAGGGTGGAGCGCACCGGGTTCACCGCGCTCTGTCCCAGGCCGCAGATGGAGGCATCGGCCATCACGGTACAGAGCTCCTCCATCAGCCGGATATGCTCCGGCTCCCCCCGGCCGGAGGTGATTTCGTTCAGAATATATTTCAACTGACCCAGACCTTCCCGGCAGGGGGTGCACTTGCCGCAGGACTCTTCAAAGAGAAAGGAGATGAAATACCGGGCCACGTCCACCATGCAACTGGTGTTGTCCATGACGATCATGCCCCCGGAGCCCATGATGGAGCCCACTTCCTGGAGGCTGTCGTAGTCCACCGGCAGGTCCAAAAATTGGGGCGGAATGCAGCCGCCGGAGGGTCCCCCCGTCTGCACCGCTTTAAATTCATGGTTTCCGGGGATACCGCCCCCCATCTCAAAGATCATCCGGCGCAGGCTGGTGCCCATGGGCACTTCCACCAAGCCGGTGTTATTCACCGCGCCCACCAGGGAGAAGACCTTGGTGCCCTTGCTCTTTTCCGTGCCCAGGGCGGCGAACCACTCCGGCCCCATGTTGATGATCTCCGGAATATTGGCCCAGGTCTCCACGTTGTTGATCACCGTGGGCAGGCCGAAGAGGCCGCTTTGGGCCGGATAAGGGGGCCGGGGGGTGGGTTCGCCGATGTCCCCTTCGATGGAGGCCATGAGGGCCGTCTCTTCCCCGCAGACAAAGGCCCCGGCCCCCTGGCTGATCTTGATGTCAAAGCTGAACTTGGACCTGAGAATGTGGTTACCCAGAAAGCCGAACTCCCGGGCCTGCTCCACCGCCCGGTGCAGGCGCTTCACCGCCAAGGGATATTCATGGCGCACATAGATGTAACCCTGGCGGGCGCCGATGGCGTAAGCCCCCACGATCATGCCCTCAATGACCGCGTGGGGGTCCCCTTCCATTACCGCCCGGTCCATGAAAGCCCCGGGATCACCTTCATCGCCGTTACAGATGATGAACTTTACTTCCCCGGGAACCTGGCGGCAAAGCCGCCATTTGCGCCCGGTGAGAAAGCCGGCGCCCCCCCGGCCCCTAAGACCGGCCTGTTCCACCGCGTCAATTACTTCCTCCGGGGTCATCTGAAACAGCACTTTTCTCAGGGTGCGGTAGCCCCCCATGATTAAATAGTCATCCAGGCTCTCGGCGTCGATCTGGTCCAGTTTGCGCAAAACCAGGGCTTCCTGACCCCGGTAAAAGGGGATTTCCGACTTATGGACGCATTTGTCGCCAGTGGCCGGGTCTTCAAAGACCAGACGCTCCACCACCTTGCCACCCACCAGGGTGGTCTCCACAATCTCCTCCACATCCTGGGCGGTCACCTTCTGATAGGCAATCTCCTGGGGCCGGAGCAAGACCCGGACTCCCCTGGCGCATAACCCCTGGCAGCCGGAAGTTTTCAGGAGCACCTTGCCGTTAAGCTTCTTGGCTTCCATGGCCTCCCGGAACGCGGCGACAATGTCTTCGCTCCCCAGGGGCAAACAGCCGGGCCCGCCACAAACCAGCACCTGGACCTGCTTCGGATCCCGCCGGGCCTTGAGCTGGCGGCGATACTCCGTCAAATGATCCACTGACTCAATCTTAGGCATAGCTCTGTCTCGTTAGAAAAGTTTATGTGGGGGGAGGGCCAGGGACCTGAGGTCCCTGCCCTCCCC
>JBFLZI010000164.1:0-6303 GCA_040756315.1 Thermodesulfobacteriota bacterium
CACACCCCCCATCCAACCTTTGAAACCCCATAAGGGATTGGGGGAGGGGGTATGGGGAGGGGGTATGGGCCTGCGGCCCTCAGCCCCCTCCCCCTTTATCCTAAAATAAAAAATGCGGCAAGTTGGCGGGGAGTATCTTCAGGAGGAAGGCCGTCTGCGGGGCGCCCGGCCCCGGGTGAAGGCGGTCATCTATCCTTTTGACCTGGACTATGGGTTGGCGCCGGGGTCCGGGGCGTTTGAGCATACGGCTTACGGCGGCGAGCCCGGGAAACTGGCCCTGGAGGAAGGTTATTTCACCACCGGCTCCTGGACCTCTCCCGTCATGCAAACCTTCTCCCCCAATCTGGATCAGGGCAGAGCTTCCTGGGAGAACCAGGCCGGGTATATGGAGACCCAGGTCTATCTGCGCAGCGCCCCGGCGGCGGCCCAGGTGAACGAGGCCCCCTACCTGCCTCTGACCTCGGGCGCGGAATTTCCCCTGGCTCCTTATTTCCAGGTGAAGGTGGTCTTTCAGCAAACCATCCGCACCTGGGCGGTGGGCTCTCCGGAAGAAGCGGACAACTTCACCGCTTACGCGGTAAATCAGGCCCCGGACGGTGGATACGAGAGTTACAACGCCGACGGGGCCTTTCCCGGCTATGTGACCAGGCTGGATTTTGAAGGGCGTCTCACCTTGGCGGAAAAGGAAATTCTCGACCCCGGCCAGGTGCGGGTGGAACTGGCCCAGGACTTCAGCGAGTTAAGAAGCGGCGACCATGTCCTGGTAACGGATAACCGCCAGGGACAATGGCTGTCCGGATCGGGAAATTTTTATTTCCAGGGAAGCGCCTGGGAAGGGAAAAAATTGGCCCTGTACCATGGCTGGGAACTGCCCAACGGCACGGTGGAGTGGCTGCTCATTTACCAGGGCCTGCTGGAGAAGGTGGCCGGCATGGCCCACGGCTGGCAGGACCGGCACCAGGTGCAACTGGAAAGTCAGGATTGGATCGCCGCCCGCCTGGACCGGCTGATCGGGGTGCCGTCTCCGGAGGGACAACGGCAGCCTTTCATGCGGGGGCCTTACCGGGCCCGGGGAGAATTGCTGGAAACTATCCCGGCCCAGGTGAGCGATCCGGAAAAGGAGGGCAGCGGCAGCGCCACTCTAAGACTTTTGGGAACTTACCGGGGAGAAGTGACCCAAACCTATCTGCTGGAAGCGCAGACTACCGGGGAAGTCGGTGGGGCCAGCTTCCGGTGGTCCACCAACCAGGGCCAGAGCTGGAAAGGGAGCGCCATCTCCACGGCTGGGGCCGATAACCCGGTGGAGTTAGAAGAAGGGCTGGCGGTCTATTGGGAGGCCGGGGTGGGTAATGACCTGGTGGCCGGGGATCGTTGGACTTTCACCGCGGAGCCGGTGGTCTATCAATACCAGATTTTTGGGGCGCCCTTTGAGAGTATCACCGCGGTCTATCTGAACCAGGAGGAAACCCAGGAGGGGGTGGAGGCGGACCAGGATACCGGCATAATCCTGGTGATGGGCCGCAGCGCCCAGGTGGAGGCCCGGGTGGTGAAAGACGCCACTACCCACCCGGTGGATATCATGGCGGACCTGCTGGGGGAAGTGGACTTGAGCCAGGCCCTGCACCAGGATTCCTTCGACCTGGCCAAGTCCGTCACCGCCAACTACGCCATCGGCGTGTGCTTCGAGAACCTGACGGCCCGCCAGGCCCTCCGGGAAATCCTGCAACGCTGCCTCTACGACCTGTGGATCGACTTCGGGGAAATCAAACTCCGGGCCTACCTGGGAGATGATTGAGTTATTTGGGGGAAGGGGCCAGGGGCTTCCACAGGCTGGAAGCCTGTGCCACTGGGCCCTGCCCCCTCCCCCAACCCCTTTCATAAATAATCGGTACACAGGCTTCCAGCCTGTGCGGGCACGGGCAAGATGCCCGTGCTACCACATTTAAAGGGGGTTGGGAGGGGGTTTGAGGGGAGGGCGGGGGAGCCACGGCTCCCCCGGCCCTCCCCTCAAAAACCATTCCCAAGGAATATTATATGGGACGCATACAGTGGGCGCGGGCCTCTCAGTTCAATTGGGTGTTTGACAATCTGGGGGGGACCTCCCTCCAAGAGGCGGTGGCCGGGAATTGGAGCGGGGCTACGGCTCTGGTGGAGGCCGATGGGCGGGTCCGGATTGAGGACCCCCTGCCGGGTGGTGGTCAGGTTTATTTAGTGCGGGGGGTATGGCTGAAGGAGACCAGTTTTTCCTGGGACGGTTTCTGGGTCGATCCCCTGGAGGGAGACCTCACCAATTACTACACCGGCGGGTCTTTTACCAATCAAGGGGCGCTTACCGTCGTGACTCTGGGGACGGCCTTGCCGGTGGGCACGCCGGTCCAGGTTTATTACCTCTACTTTACTGGGGAAAAGTCGGCCAAATATGAGCCGTTAAACAATTATCCCTGTATCCGCCGGGCTTACCGCTCCCGGGAGGATTACACCTACGACTTCCCGGTGGACCGGTTTTTAGATCTGCTGGTTTACCTTTATTGGGCAGAGAAGGAACAGGGGCGGGATTACGGCCCCATGCGGCAATTTCTCTGGGAGGCGTTTCTACCTTACCAGGAAAGCCGCACTTCGCCCCTGCTCTACGACTCCTTTGAAAGGCAGTTGTGGGACCGGGGTGCTTACCTTCTCTATCGGGGAGCCACCGGCGGCAGCAAAGCCTTTCAGGTCTTTCAGACGGAGTTGGCCCCGGGGGCGTCCAACCGGGTTTTGCACGTGCGGGTCAATCTGCCCGCCACTCAAGACGGGGCCTGGTTCGGTTACGGCCTCAATTGGTCCCTGGCGGCAAGCCCCTTTAGCGAGGTGGATCGGGTGAAGTTCCTCGTCCAGGGCCCGGCCGCGGGCTGGCGCCTCCATAACCTGTCCAAGGTGGCCAGCGGCAGCGCCACCATGATGGTTTTAGGGGATTACCTCCACCTGGAAAAACGCACGTTTGTCGTGCAGATCGAAAGCGGCGGAGAGGTGGGGGTGGCCACCTTCCGGTGGTCCCGGAACGCGGGGCTGACCTGGGAAGCCGGCGGCCTCCTTACCGGGGATCGGGAGCACCCGGTGGACCTCTGGGGCGGTCTCCAGGTTTATTGGGAAAGCGGCGGGGGCACCGATCTGGTGGCCGGAGACTATTGGTTTTTTTGGGCCGGGGAACCGGAAGAACATCCCCGGCGGCTCCTCGTCGTCCTCAATGACTCCCCGCCGGGGGCGACCGACCCCTGGGGACCTCAGCACACCTTTGTCCACGCCCTGCCGGACCGCTTTGCGGAGTTGACCGCGTTCGAGCTGCCGTTTAACCAGTTCTGGCGCCGGGACAATATCATCGACGACGGGGACCGGCGCCGCACCATGTGGGGGGCCTGGTACTCTTCTTCCTCCTATGAAACCAGCGACATCTTCATCAGCGACCGGGAGGAGACCGAGGTCCTGGAAGGACACACCTTTTACACCCAGAGGCAGATAACCTGGGACCTGTCCCCGTATGCCACCGGGTTCGGGGTGTGGGCCGGGATCGTGCCGGAGCAGGTTGATTCCACCGGACATGACAATCTTAATTTCCTGATTAAGCCGGTGGTCTCCGGGGCCAATAACCTCAATATCCGGGTCAAGGTTAAGGACGCCCAGGGCAGTTACTTTTACCAGGATAAGACGGTGACGGTGAATGTCTGGCAACGGGTGACGGTGGTGCTGGGGGAGATGTCCCTGGAATCGGGCGCGCCCCCCCTGACCCATCCCCTCCAGGCGGTGGATATCGGCATTCCGTCATCTCCGCCCAGCAACGGCGACTTTTATCTCACGGACCTGAAATTTGATGAGCGCATGAGCTTCTCCGGGGCGGAGCGCCTGAGGCTCCTGGAATTCAAGATAGAGCAGCAGGGCCTGGCGGAGCATGAATGGTGGCTGGATGAGGTAGGGCTCAACCTGGAGGCCCAAGACCCCTACCCCTATGTGCCCAGGCTGGCCGTCTCCTTAGGTCCCTATGGGCAACATCCCTGGAGAGGTCCCACACTGGTGCACTACGCCCAGCCTTTGGCCCCTTATCTGGTGGGGGCCTTGAACCTGAGCCAGAATTATCTCGCCCTGCACCGGGACGCCCAGGCGGAGTTCCACCAGCGTTACGGCGGGGTCAAAGGACCCATTCTCCCGGTGCACACCCGGAATGACGTGGAGAACATCCCCCTCTGCGGCGAGGAGAATTTCGGCCGGTTCTGCTGGTGGCCCAAGCACCGGGACTACGGCCAGGTGAGCGGCGCCTGGCACTTCAACGGGGCCTTGACGGACGCCTCGGGGCACGGCCACACCCTGGGGTGGAGCAGCGGCAGTCCCACCTACACCACCGGCGTCTGCCAGCCGGGAAATACCGCGGTCAGCTTTGACGGCTCAGCTCACGCCAGCCTGGCCAGCAATCCCCTGTTTGAGCCGGGCACGGAGCCTTTTTCCGTTACCCTAATCATCAAAGGCTCGCCCCAGGGGACCGATTATCGCTGGGTAGTAGATAAGATGGGGCCTGGTGACGGCTGGGTGATCCAGACCAAGGGGGCCGGCTCCCCGGACCTGCAGATGAAGGTGACCACCTCCGGGGGGGACTCCTATGCCGACATTTCCGGGGTGCTGGACGGCGACTGGCACCTGGTCACCTGGATGGTGGCGCCGGCGGAAGGCAAGATCTACAAGGTCAAGGACCAGGTTCTCTTGGGGGACGACGCCCTGGCGGTGGGAGGCGGCCTCACCAACACCGCCTACCTCAATTTCGGCTCCAGCGCGGTCTTTGACCTGGACTACTTCAAGTATGAGCGCCGGGTGCTGCCGGCGGCGGAATATCAGGCCGCCTGGGACATTGTCCGGGGCTATGCCAACGGCAGCGCCTATCCCGAGGCCGGGCACGGCCTGGGGCAATATTGGGCCTTTATGAGGCTGGCCCAATACTTTTTCGCCACCAACGACCCGGCTGCCAGGGAAATTTTGGACCATTGGCTCACCTGGCTGGACACCTTTGGGATGGCAGAAGGAAGCGGCTGGCAATTTCCCCTGCACTTTTCCCAGTATGGTTTTACTTATGGGCCTTCCGGCTCTTATGACCCCGGGGCCGCGGCCAGCCTGGCCCTGGGGTGCCTTTATATCTATCTCCGCAACGGCAGCGCCACTGCGGCCACCTGGGCCCGGCGGATTTTGGACGACCTGCGCCTGAACCGGCAAAGCACCGACTTCGGCGGGGGTTATAAGAGCGATTACCACTACGCCTGGCTCAACGGCCTGGTAATCCAGGCCTTCGGACTGGCGGCCCAGGGGCTGACCGGGCAGGCTTATCCCTTCCCCGGTATCCCCGAAGACGCGTCCCACTTTGACGCTCTGTTGAACTGGCTGTTCCATCACGCCGGGGACGTTAAACCCAATATCCTCAATGGTGAGTTGATCCCCTATATGTACCTGGAGGCCGCGGATGTCTGGGATTACGCCCCCCATTACCTGAGCCAGCGCCGGATGGGGTCCCTGGAAGCCGTGGTGATAATGCTGGGAGCCGCGCTGGAGCAGGGCAAGGCCCAGGGGGATTGGGTCTGGTTTGACCGCCTCCTGCGCTTTATCCTCCTGGATAACCTGGTGCGGCTGAGCCCTGCCCAAATCCGCTCCTTGAGTACCTCTTATCAGCTCATCGGCGCCAAAAACCTGGTGCGCCTCAGGTACGCCGACTATGACCAGGATAACACCAAGTACGCAGAGGCCCGGGAGACGACGGCCATCACTACCTGGGGGGAGCGAGCGGTGGACCTGGACTTCCGCTACGGCAGTCCGGTGATCCTGGAAAACCCCGATATCGCCGGGCTCCTGGCCTCCCGTCTGCTGAAACGCCTGTCCACCCCCTGGGAACAGGTAGAACTGGAGACCTGGCTGGAAGGCCTGCGCCTGGAAGTGGGGGATACTTTGGCCCTATCCTCGGATTTTCACGGCCTGGAACAGGAAGAGTTCACCGTGTTCGGCAAAAACGTCGATTTAAAACGCCGCCAGGTCCGCCTGAACCTGGGCCGACCCCTGAACTACTCCTGGGCCTGGGCCGTGGAAACCCCGGGGAGCAACTACGACAACTACGCCATCGACCAAAATAACCCCTACGACACCAACTGGCCCCACCGGGCTTATGCGGGGTAAGGAAAGATGGTAGGGGGAGGGGGCTAAGGGCCACAGGCCCTTACCCCCTCCCCCAAGCACCCTCCCCCAATCCCTTAAGGAGGAAGAATTGGGCCACGGAATTCCGGGCCAGAGGCCCGGAATTCC
>JBFLZI010000165.1:0-6273 GCA_040756315.1 Thermodesulfobacteriota bacterium
CTCTTTTCGCTGGGACATGAGAGTAACCTGCAACCACGGCATGACCGACCTCCTGGGAGACGATCCGCCATTATACTGTTACCCATGTCTCCGAACATGTGTTACCTATGTCCCCGGTCTATACACCCCCCAGGGGATTGGGGGAAGCGGCACGGGTCTGTGCCCTCGACCCCCGCCTTCGTCTGCCCATTATTTACTCCCCGGCTCCAGGCTCCGGTGGTGCATCTGGGCCTTATATTTCAATTGGCGGCGCCGGAGATTGGTCTTCACGTCCGGAAACTCGGCCAGCAAAAAATCGAATTTGTCGCAGGGGTTGAGATCGGGGCACTGCCAGCAGGAATCCAGGCGGCGCGCCTCGGCGCAGAGGCGGATGGGGCAATCCGCCATCCCCCTTCCCCCCTTGCAGCCCGGGCACTCCCGGTGGGTCAGAAACCAATCCAGGCCCTTGCGGAATTCCTCAAAGCTGAAGCCCTTTTCCTGGGGAAAGCAATGGGTCCAATAGTTGGCCCGGAATCTTTCCACCAATTCTTTCAGCCGGGCCACGGTATCCAGAAAATCCCGGTTGCCCAACTGGCAGTCGTCACACAGTCCGCAATAACTTTGTCTCAACATGTCTTGCTCCTGTTTACGGCAAAAGGGCCGCTTCAATCTGGGCCAAAAGCTCGGCCTCGGTGAAGCGGCTCATCCGGATGGCTGCTCCGGGACATTCGGCCACACAGGTGCCGCAGCCCCGGCACAACTCCGGGAGAATCCGGGGGGGGCCGGTGGCGGCCAGGTGCACCGCGCCATAGGGACAGACCTCCAGGCATCCCAGGCAGCGCCGGCATTTGCCGGGATCGATCCAGGCGGCCATCTCCCCCCGGACCAGTTCGGTCTGGAAGAGGATACCCGCGGCCCGCCCTGCCGCGGCCTGGGCCTGAGCCACCGTTTCTCCCAGGTCCCGGGGATAATGGGCGCACCCGGCGAGAAAGATGCCTTCCGCGGCGGTATCCACCGGCCAGAGTTTCTGATGGGCTTCCTGAAAGAAACCGGTTAAAGTCTGGGGAATTCCCAGCCCCTGGGCCACCGCCTCACTTCCCGCCGCGGGCTTGAGCCCGGTGCTCAAGACCACCAGGTCCGCGGTCAATTCCACTTCCTGCCCCAAAAGTTCGTCCCAAACCCTGACCTTTAGGGGCCGCCGCCGGGGCGCGGCCAAGCGAGGCGGACGCTCCGCTTCGAAGGGGATAAAGGCCACTCCTTTCTCTTTGGCTTGAAGATAGTAGCCCTCCTTGAAGCCATAAGCCCGGAGGTCCCGGTAAAGGACGGTGACCTCCACCGCCGGATAGCGCTCTTTGAGTAAAATAGCATTCTTCACGGCCTGGGAGCAACACAGGCGGCTGCAATAGGGGTGCTCCGGCTCCCGGGAGCCCACGCATTGGATCATGACCACTCGGCGCACCCGGGGCAACCCCGGGTCTTCCCGGTAGATCTTCTCTTCCAACTCCCATTGGGTGAGGAGGCGGGGGTCTTCGCCGTAGAGGTAGCGCCCCAGGGGGGAGATTTCCTGGGCACCGGTGGCCACGATGATCACTCCGTGTTCCAGGCCCAGCTCCTGGGGACCCGCCGGGGTCTCCTGGCGGATTTTGCTTAGGAAGCGACCGATCTGGCCCGTGGTCTTGATGAGCCCAGCGTTGGTGAAGACCTCAATGTTGGCATGACGGTAAACCGCGGTCTGGAGGTCCAAGAGAAATCCCTGGGGATCGGGACCTTCCAGAGTGAAATAGAGACGCCGGGCCAGCCCCCCCAGGGAACCGGTCCTTTCTACCAAATAGGTGTGAAATCCCTGGTCGGCCAGGGACAACGCGGCGCTCATCCCGGCCACGCCGCCTCCCAGAACCAAGGCCCGGCTTATCACCGGAAAGACCTGGAAGTGCAGGGGGGCGAGAACCCGGGCCCGGGCCACGGCCATGGCCAGCAGGTGCCGGGCCTTCTCCAGGGCCGCCGGGGCATCCCCCTGGTGCACCCAGGCGCATTGTTCCCGGATATTGGCCATAGTTACATAACCCGGGTTCATCCCGGCCCCGGCCACCACCTCCCGGAAGACGGCTTCATGGGTGCGGGGCGTGCACGCGGCCACCACCAGACGATTGAGGCGCAAACCCTTGATGGTTTCCTGCATCCGGTCCGTGGCTTCCTGGGAACAGGCAAAGAGTTCCCGTTCCACCTGCACCACCCCGGGCAACTCCCGCACATAGGCCGCCAGTCCCTCCAGGTCAAGGTTTTTGGCGATGTTGGTGCCGCAGTGGCAAAGCCAGACCCCGATTCGGGGGGGGTGTTCCGCCAGGAGAGGGGTCTCCGGCAACCTGGTTCTCCTGGTCTGAATCCGGGGGCTGACCGTCAATAACCGGGAGGCCACCGCCGCGGCGGCGCCGGCGCTGACCACTGCCTCGCTGATGTCCATAGGCTCCCGGGCCGTGCCGCAGAGCAAGACCCCCGCCCGGGCCGTCTGGACCGGAATCAACGGGGAGGCGGCTAGAAAGCCGTGTTCACCTACCGCCATTCCCAGGCCCTCGGCCCACCGGGCCAGATGGGGCGAGGCCCGTAAGCCCACGGAGAGCACGGCCAGATCGAAGGACTCTTCCCGAGGGCGGCCCTGGGGGTCGGTATAACGCACCGCGATCCCCCCGGCCGGTTGGGGTTCCACTCCGGTCACCCGGGAACGGCACAGGCGCACCCGGCGTTCTTTCGCCTGCTCCAGGTATTGTTCCTGACCTTTGCCCGGCGCCCGCAAATCCATATAAAAAATGGTGGCCTCCAGGCCGTTGGCGCTGAGCTCCTGGGCCATCAGGGCCTCTTTCAGGCTGGCCAGGCAACAGAGGGTGGAGCAGTAAGCCGCCCCGCCCCTTAAGTCCCGGGAACCCACGCATTGGATAAAGGCGATTTTCCCAGGGGGGGTCTGGTCCGAAGGCCGGAGCAGCTTGCCGCCGGTGGGGCCGGTGGCGCTGAGCAGACGTTCAAAGGCCAGACTGGTGACCACGTCCGGGTGCCCGTAGCCGGGAAAATCCCGGACCTCTGCCGGACGGGCCCCCGGGGCCAGGATGACGGCCCCGGCGTTGAGCACCCATTCTTCCCAGGTCTGGTTCAGATCGATGGCCCCGGCGGGGCACACCTTAAGGCAGGCTTCACATGGTTTGCCCTGAAAGACCCGGCAGGCCGCCGGGTCAATATAGGCGGCCTGGGGCACCGCCTGGGGGAAGGGGATATGGATGGCTTTGGTTTGACTGAACCCCAGATTATAGGGGTCCGGAATCTGCCGGGGACAGACCCGGAGGCATTCGCCGCAGCCGGAACACCGGCTCAGGTCCACGTAACGGGGACGGGTGCTCAAAGATACCCGAAAATCGCCGGCTTCCCCCTCCACCCGGAGGACCCGGGTCAGGGTGAGGATGTCGATCAGGGGATGGCGGGCGATCTCCAGCATGCGGGGGGAGAGGATGCACATGGCGCAGTCGTTAGTGGGGAAGGTCTTGTCCAACTGGGCCATCAGGCCGCCCAGAGCCGGGCCTTCTTCCACCAGGGTGACGGGCAGCCCGGTGGCGGCCACCTCCAGGGCCGCCTGGATGCCGGCGATGCCGCCCCCCACTATCAGCACCCGGGGGCTGGCCACCCGTGTCAAGGGCCGGATCAGGGCCATCGGCGGCTAACGCTCCTCTTCCTCATTGACAGTCAATTCTTCTACCAAGTTAGATAAGGTAGTTTTTAAGTCCCGGCCCGCCTCCGGGTTCGAGAGGAGGGAGCCGATGAGGCGGCGGCGGAGTTCCTGGAGCAGGCGTTCCCCGGCGTCCAATTGGGCCACTTGCTCGCTGGTGATGGCGCCCTCCCGGAGAGCCATATTTCTCAACCCCTGGATGATGTCCATAAAACGCACGTCCTGGGGGCAGAGAAACGAACAACTGGCGCAGCGCACGCAATACCAGAGGGCCGGGGAAGAGAGGAGTTGGTCCTTCAGTCCATACATGATCTGGCGGATGATGCGGCTGGGACTGAACTCCGGTTCAATCTCACTCACCGGACAGGTGGCCGTGCACCGGCCACAGGAGAAGCAGCGCAGCAGATGCTGGCAGCCCGGCTCTTGGGCCAGTTCTTCCTTGAATTGAGGGTCTAAGTCCTGAAGATAAAGGGTTTCGTTCATATCGGTTAACTTAATCTTGTAATATCGGTTTCTCTAACCCTGGCCCGCCCCCCACTAAAATAAAGTAATCGCCTCCGTGGGGCAATGATCGGCGCACTTGTTACATCTTTCCGCGGCCTGGAGCAGACGGCTGCAATGTTCCTGATGCACCACCACGGCCAGGCCGTTGATGATCCGGAAGACCAGGCGGTCCTCGTCCTGGGGCCGGGGGCCCCGGCCCAACCGGGCTTCGTCGCAGTTTCCCAGGTGATATTCGCACATGGTGACGCAGATGCCGCAGCCGTTGCATTTTTCCGGGTCGATCTCCATCCCCGGCGCGGGCGCGGCGGGGGGCCCCAATAATTCGTGCAGGGCCTCGATATACCCGGCATAATCCGGCTCATGGAGCACCGGGCAGTCTTCCGGGGTCAACTCCCGCCGGAGCAGCGCCTCCCCGAATTCGGCGCAGGTCAGGCCGCATTGGCCGCAATCGCTGCCGGGCAGGAATTCCCGGATCTCTTCTAAACTAACCATAACTTAAACCGGCCCCCAGGTGATTTCCGGCCAGGGCTGGACCCAGAGGTTCTCCGGGCGGAAGCTGCGATACTGGCAGATCTCCGTCAAGAGAGGGCCGGGCTCCGCCTCGGTCCGGCGGTAATAAGTAGCCTTGGCCGCGTCCGGCTGGACCAGGGTAAAGTCATCGATAATAATCTCCCCGGCCTTAATCAGGGTGCGGCAATAACCCAGGTCCTTGAGCCACTGGCCGGTGGGGGCCTCGGGGGCCAGGTCATAGATAGCTACGTCAGCCCTGGCCCCAAGCCCCAGGTGGCCCCGGTCCGCCAGACCCAGCAGCCGGGCCGGCAGGTTCCGGGTGGCCCAGACCCACTCGGAGAGAGAATACTCCCGGTCACCCAGCTCCTCTCCCCAATCCTGCCGCCTGGCTCCGGCGTCCCATAACCAGGAAAAGAACTTGGGATAGTCTTTCAGGGGCGCGGCCATCGCGCCCGCGCCGGAAAAGGCCAGGTTGGCCCCCTGGTATGCCAAGGCCAGCCTCAAGGCCCGCTTAGCCAGGGTGGTATCGGGTCCGGGGCACAGGTCCAGGGGCCGAAACCAGCCCAGATCCAGGCGCACCGGGGGAACGCCGTTTCCACCAGAATTTTTCGGGTCCATCAGCCCCAGGTCCCCGGTGGCTCCCTGCTCCAGATGGGCCAGGGCCGCGGCCAGCAAACCATCATCCGTCAAAGCCGGACCCAGGGCTGCCAGATGAAAGACTCGGGGTTCCGGCAACGACCCGCCCAAGACCTCCGGCGAGGCCTCCAGGGCCACGGTCATTTCCAAGGTCCGGGCCAACTCCGTCAAAATCTCCAGGGCCGCTTCGGTCTTTATGGTCCGGGGGGCATAAAAATCCTGGCGATAGCGCACGAAAGGCTCCACCACCCGGAAGTTCAAGGCCCGGGTCTTCTCCAGCAGCAACTGGACGGTTTGGCCCACCTCGGCCAGACGCTCCCGGGACTTAAGCCAGAGGTCCAGGTCCCGCAAATTCAACACCAGGGAGGCGGAGGTGTCCACCAGGGGCAGGGCCGCCAATTCCCGGTGGACATAATTGGCCGTAGCTAACGTGAGAAAGGGTTCATGGACGTGAGTGTAACCCAACGCGGCATAACCTTCCCCCAACTCCTGGGGGGAAGGCACCCCGCCCCAGAGGCGCAGGAAATTCAAGCCATAGGTGGCTACCTGACCCCGAAGCTCAATGCCCCCGGCCAGCACCACCTTGCCCTGGGCCTCGATCACGCGGTCCACCTTTTTCAGGGGGGAGACAATCCGGCCCCCCTCCAGGTAAAGGTCCCGGACCTCCCCCTGCCAACCCTGACCGGGATCATATACACGTCCCCCGCTAATCTTCAGGCGCATTCAGCCAGCCGTCCTTTAGAGGATTGATTCGGATGACTCGAGGGGGGAGGGCCAGGGACCTGAGCACAGGCTGGAAGCCTGTGCTACTGGCCCTCCCCCCTCCCCCCCTCCCAACCCGCTTATGGGGGCCGGGAAAGTCAGGACCTTGGGCCACGACTTTCCCGGCAACATTAAACCCCATAAGGGATTGGGGGAGGGGGTTTGGGGGAGGG
>JBFLZI010000166.1:0-6195 GCA_040756315.1 Thermodesulfobacteriota bacterium
CAAAGGCCCTGCCGCCACCGGCCCAAAAAAGTATGGAACAGCCGCCCCCGGCTGTTCCCATCAGGGATTGGGGGTGGGGTCATAAACCATTTAGAGACCTCTGCCAAAGTCTCCGCTTTTGTCATTCTGAGGGAGCGAAGCGACCGAAGAATCTCGTAACTACAACTACATACGAGATCATTCGCTTCGCTCAGGATGACAAAATGGCTTCTCCCAGAGGTCTCATATTTAGGAAGATAAATGGACCTAACACAAATTGGACTAGTTCAGTCGTTCTTTAGAAAAGTGAAAATCCTCCTGGAGATGATCAAGATCGAGCACACGGTCTTTGCCCTGCCCTTTGCCTTCATGGGCGCGCTCTTGGGGGCACGGGGGCTGCCCTCCGGCCGCCAGGCCTTTTATATCCTGCTGGCCATGGTGGGGGCCAGGAGCGCGGCCATGGCCTTCAACCGCCTGGCGGACGCCCGCTACGACGCCCAAAACCCCCGCACCCGGAACCGGGCCTTGCCCCAGGGCCTCATCACTCCTAGTGCCACCCTGGTCTTTATTGGGGCCAGCGCCCTCCTTTTCTTCTGGGCCGCGGCCCAACTCAATTCCCTCTGTCTGACCCTCTCCCCCCTGGCCCTCCTGGTGGTGCTGTTCTATTCCTATACCAAGCGGTTCACCTGGGGCACTCATCTCTTTCTGGGCGCGGCCCTGGGTCTGGCCCCTTTAGGCGGCTGGATCGCCATCCGGGGAGACCTGGGGCTGGTGCCCCTGGTGCTGGCCGGGGCGGTGCTCTTGTGGGTGGCGGGCTTCGATATTCTCTATGCCTTGCAGGATGTGGAGTTTGACCGCCGCATGCGCCTGTTTTCCCTACCCAGCCGCTGGGGGGCGACTCGGGCGTTAAGAGTCGCCCGGGGCCTGCACCTGGGCGCCGGCGCCGGGTTTCTCCTCCTGGGTTGGCTGGCCGGACTGGGCCGCCTCTACTTCGGGGCCGCGCTGCTTACCTCACTGCTCTTAATCTGGGAGCATCACCTCATCTCCCCCACCGATCTCTCCCGCCTCAATCACGCCTTCTTCACCTTAAACGGCGTCATCGGCCTGGTCCTGGGCCTGGCCACCCTTTTCAGCCTCTGGCCTTAGGGGGCGAATTCAAGATTCGCTACAAAAAATTTGCGTTTGCTGGGCATTGGTATAAGGAGGCGTTTCCCTGAAAGAGAAAATTTCTTGTCAAAAAATGCCTGAATAAAACCTGAATTTGTGCATAAAATGGTCAAAACCTGAGGGTTTGAAGAATTAAAGGGCAGGAGGCAGCCATGGCCTGGCAACTAGACTGGATCAAGACCTCCCCCGAGCGGGCGGAGCAAGTAATCCGAGAAATCGGCATCGGTTCCGAACCGGCGTTGCGCTTCTATGCCATGGTGGCCACCTCCACCCTGATCGCCAGTTTCGGATTGATCGCCAACAGCACCGCGGTAATCATCGGCGCCATGCTGGTGGCCCCTTTGATGACTCCCATCTTCGGGATTGCCCTGGCCCTGGTCCGGGGGGACCCCTCTCTGCTGGGCCGGGCGGTTTGGGCCGAAGTGATGGGAGTGATTTTGGCCTTGTGTATCTCCGCCTTCTTCGGCTTTCTGCCTTTGGCCGTGGAGGTGACTCCGGAGATGTTGTCCCGGACCCAGCCCAACCTGCTGGACCTGCTGGTGGCCGTGCTGGCAGGCTTTGCCGGAGCTTATGCCCTGGTGGACGAACACTTGAGTCCGGCTCTGCCGGGAGTAGCCATTGCCACCGCCATTGTGCCGCCCCTGGCCAATGCCGGTCTTTGTCTGGCCTTGGGAGCCTACCTGGGGGCCATGGGTTCCTTCCTCTTGTTTTTGGCCAACTTTCTCTCCATTCTCCTGGTGGCTTCCGCCACTTTTATCGCCGCGGGCATGGCCCCCAAATTTGAATTGTCCTTGAAAGGGGAATTAGGGCGCCGGTTCGGGGTGGCGGCCTTCGGCTTTGTGGTGGTGGCCGTTCTTCTCACTAATGCCCTGGTGGGGATCGTCAAGAATCGCTATCTGAGCAACTCCATCAACCGGTTGATCACTCAGGAATTTTCCCAATTGCCCACCACCAATCTGGTGAAGATGATCTATCAGATCAGCGAGGGCAAGCTGTACGTGCTGGCCACGGTGCGGACCCCGAAAGTCATCTCCCCGAAACGTGTGGAAGTTATTCAAAGGGCCTTGGCGGAACAGTTGCAATGGCCCACGGAACTAATAGTCCGCAGCGTTCTGGCCAAGGACGTGAGCGCCACGGGGTCCACCAGTCTGGTCACCGCGGAAAATCTGGACGGCTCTTTTCTGGGCGGTAAGGTAAACCCTGACGTCCTTAAGGTGCAGAAGGCCGAACAAGCCTTGAGGGAGGCCATTGTCGCCCGGCCCGAACTGGAATTGGCCGATGTGGATTTGCTCTATTTTCCCCGGGGGCCGGTCATTTTGGCCACCATCCGGGGACCCCGGGTGTTGATTCCCAGCGAGATCAGCGCCTTTGAAAAGGTGATCCAGGAGCGCCTCAATGATCCCGGCATCCTGTTATTGGCCCGCTGTCTGACTTCCACCGAAGTGGACAAAGACGGGCGGGTGCTTTACGGCTGGTCCCACTTCGGCGACCCCACCCCGGAGAAAAAGAAGCTTATGGAGGAGATCGAAAAGGCGGTGCGGGGAGAACTGGGAAACTATTCCGACATCTTTCCCATCAACGTGGACGCGGCTCCGAAAGAAGACTACTGGGGAGTGCGGGTGGAAGCCGTGGGGCCCAGGGTGGTTTCGGCCCGGGATGTGGCCCGGCTGGAAAGAGCGATTTCCCGGCGGGTCCATCAACCGGTAAAAATCTATCTCTGGTCCCGGGCCGAAGCCATGGTGACCAGCGACGGCTATTCCTCCTTAGAGGATTTTACCCGCCAGCGCCTGGAGGAACGGGAGGAGGCCCGGGACCTGAACCAGTCGTTAACCAAGGCGCTCCCGGCACCGTCGGGCGCCGGAGCGAATCCTTGAACGGTCCCGGTTGGGGCCGACAACCGGCAAAGTGCGGGCTGCCGCAATAACCGTCAATCAGGCTAAAAGGGTTCGAAGATCTCGGGCTTGGCCTTGGGTTTCGGCGCCGGGGGCGGAGCGGCCTGCGCCGGAGCCGGCCCCAAGAGAGAGGGGGCAGCCTTATCATCCTCGGGGGCGGGCTCCGTGGCCTCGGATTCTTCGGGTTTGGCTGGCTCCCCCGCCTTTGTTCGGGTCACCCTTTTTCTGATCACCACCCGCTTTTCCGAGAGCTGCCGCTTCTCCACCCAGCCGATGTCGCCGGTGCGTTCCACTTGGACTTTTAACCAGCCTTCGGGACTTTCGTTCAGCTGTTTGACCCGATCATTGGTCTTAAGGCGGGCCACCGTCTTGCTGCGGCTGTAAGGAGTGGCTCTGACCCTGACCCCATGCCAACGCGCATAATATTCCGGGGCCGGGGCGGGCTCCGGCCGGGTGGTGGGTTGGTCCACCGGGGCAGAGGCCGGCGGCGCCGCGGCGCCTCCCCCGGCACATCCCCAGAGGGCCAGGCATAATAATATGGATAATAACAGACTGGGGTAGCGCATAACGCTGGGTCTCCAGCCCCGGTCTTCGCCAACAAGACCGACTCGAAGTCCGGGGCCCCGGGAATCGAGGGCCCATGCCCTTTACTCCCTAGAATATTACAAGACGTAAGGCCGGGGGGCAAGACAAAAAACCCGGAAGGGCTCGTGAGGGGGCGTTAGAGGTAGGATAGATCAATTGGGTTGGGGGACCCTTGATAAAGGGCACCCTTTGATATGGCCCGGGGCCAGGCACACCGGGCCATTGCCGCCGCCAGGGGCATAATGGCAGGTCTTGGGGGAGTTGCCGGCCACCGCCAGGGGCGGCGGTCCCAGAGGACGCCTATCAGGGTAAATCTAGAGGGGATATCAGCACTTCAAACCGCGAGGGGAGTTGTATAGAGATATAGCAGTTAACGATCAAATTCACTCATCAAATTTATTTGGCACCTTTATATGAGAATTAATAGATTCCCATAACTTGAAAATTGGTGGATCAGCTTGCATTGCTATCTCTGGTGAACTTATCTTGAATACAGGCATATTGATTGCGGTCATCAAAAAATTTTTTTGAGGTTCAGGTTCTTCATTGCCCACATAGTGGTAAGGATGGTTGGTGAAAAAAAGATAAGCTGACGGAGCCTTTTCACCGGTTAATCCTTCTTTCTCCACTCTATCAATTTCATCCAATAGAGATTTAAACCATCTCTGATCAAATGGCCCGCCTTCTTCAGGAGGCATATTTAGATCGATAAAGACTACTCGTGTATGCAATGCCTCTTTCTTTAAGGCGGTGCGTAAAAGGCCGCCAATCCTAAGTCTAATCTCATCAAAATTCCGAGCAGTCCCGTTTCGTCCAAGGATTCCAGAGCGGTGACGACTCTTAGCTTCGACAGAATATTTTTTCCCAGACGCCTTATGAGCTGCAACAAACTCACAATGTGATTTCGACTTATCAGCTTCATCTTCAAAATCAATTTCAAAACCGGCTTTTATGAAAGAAGCTGTTACATATGTTTCATATCTGGCTCCTTGGAATTGCTGCTTATCCTTTAACCTTTCCACTAGGCGGCTCTGTAACAGAGCATGATGCCTTAATACATAGAGGTCGTATGCTAGAGAAATGTAAGCACCTACTGGTCCAGTACAGACAGCTGAATATATTTCGCCATCTTCTTTGATATGTTTCCTCTGAAAGTCACATAGACATTTATACCATCCGATTATAGGATGTCTTTCTGTAACATCTTTTTTTAATTCAAGATTACCCCAATCTGGGCCTAAACAATTTTTAATATAGTCAAAGAGAAAGTCGTGAAAGGTCTTCCAGGTTTTTGAATAATGAAGCTGATTCCCAACAGCAACAAACTTGTATCCCTTGAAATCAGTTGCAATTATTGGCCTAGTCTCACCGTAGTCTGCTTTATGCCTTTGGTCTTTTATTATCTGTTCAATAATTTGTCTTTGAGTATTTACTGGAAGTTTTTTATTATATAGTTGATCCTGCGCCTGGTGACCATGGCACTTTTTATATTTCAGCCCGCTCCCACACGGGCAGTGTTCATTTCGGCCTATCTTTTTTTTCTTCATTTCAGAAGTTAAATTTTTTTTACTTTAAGAAGCAACTCACCTATGTTTTATATATAGTGATGCAAATTTTTTCAAAAAAATCAATATCTCAGAGCCTCACTAAGGCACTATATCTAGCCAAAACCTTCCCTTATCAGCGAATCGACAAAAAGGTTAAATATGATCTTCATAGCCGCCAGGAGCATTTAGGGGAGGATGATTTCAGGTTCAGGCGAGAGAAAGGGAGCCGGAGGACGATGCGGGGACACAAAAAAAGGGACCGCCACGGTCCCTATCTTATTGAAATCCCTCAATCTAAACTGGTGGAGGCGGCGGGAGTCGAACCCGCGTCCGCAAATAGTCCCTTTAAGCTTCTACATGCTTAGCCGGTGTATTAGCTTCGCCCCTGAAGACTTCCTCCGGCAGAATTCCCCCGGGCTAGCCTACATTCAGTTTTAGTCCGCCAGACCGCAGGCCAGGGTGGCGGCTTTGCCGGGAACCGGTCACCTGGGGCCCTCTCCCGGCGAAAAGCCCCAGATGCTAGCCTTAGGCGGCTAGAGCGTAGCCGTAGTTGTCGGCAGTTTTGGTTTTCCTACCCGTTTTACGAGCGGACAGGACCTCGGCATGCAACTTAAAGTTTTCTAGCTACGTCGAAGCCGTTTCGCCCCCTGAATTAATTTTAATCATTTCCTTCGCTGGTTGCAATACTAGTCGGCTGCCTTGGCTCAAAACTTTGAGGGAATCCGTATAAAGTCGGTCGCGTTAGGCTAACCCCCATCCCCCTCCCCCAGAGACTGTTTCAAAACCGGTTTTTTTGTCATCCTGAACGAAGTGAAGGATCTCAACTAATTAAAAATACGAGATTCTTCGCTGCGCTCAGAAGGACCTGCCATTATTAAGCCTGGCTTTGAAATGGCTTGTAAGCACCTACCCATTTAGCTGAAGGATTAATATTTCCCAGGGAAGATGGGCCTTTGGCCCCGTCTTCCTAAACCCTAAGCGGGTTGGGAGGGGGGTGGGGGGGGAGGGCAGGGAGATCATCTCCC
>JBFLZI010000167.1:0-6175 GCA_040756315.1 Thermodesulfobacteriota bacterium
AAAGGGCCTGTGGCCCTTTGCCCCCTCCCCCAAAACTCATCACTAAAACCTCCCTCCCAGCGCGCCGGCATAGCCCGTTAGTTCGGTGTAGCCCTGGCCGGTGAGGGGTTGGTTATTTTTCTGGCCCTGCATGTGGACCTGGCCTTCCCAGTAGGTTATCTGGGCGCTGCCCCTGGTGCGCAGTTCCTGGTCGGTGAGGGTGGGGGTGAGGGTGAGGTGGTAGCCGGCGGTGGGAATGGTGATTTGCCAGCCCGAGGGGTAGGTGGCTCCGGAATGGGGGGATTTCCAGGCGCCGGTTGATTTGACCTGAAAGTCGGCGAGAGTCAGGTGCCGGGCCTGGCCTTGGGGGTCGATGAGGGTGCCGGAGGAAGCCGGGTCTATCTTGCCGTTTTTGAGGCGCATCAGGTAGAGCATGATATCCGCGCCGTCGCTCAGTTGCAGGGCGAACCAGTCCCAGCCCGCCTGGTCCGGGGTCAGGTGGCTGGTGGAGAATTCCCGGTCCAGCCAACTGGCCCCGGTGACTTCCAGGGTTTGCTTTCCCAGCTTTATCCGGCCCTCAGTGGCCAACCGGGGGATGGAGTAGTAATGGCTGGCTGTGTCCGTGCCCGCGGCCTTGCAGCTGTAGCCGTTTTCCCCATGTAAGACCGGGGGTTTAAGGGGCGTCAGGGTCAGGTCTAGGGACAGATCATCCGTCTTGGCCCGGAGACGCTGGTTCCCCCCCTCCCCTTTCGCCTGCCAGTCGTCCACCCAGACTTGGAGGCGGCCCGTTTCGGCCCCGGCCAGGCCCATAGCCCCCCGCGCCGCCTTTTCCCGGAAGATAAAGACGCCCCGCCCCGGCGCGCTGAGGGCCAGGTGGGCGAAATAGACGGTGTGCGCGGTCCAGGCGGATTTGGCTTTGGGGTCCGGTTGTTTTAAGGCCACCCGGAAAAAGGTGAGCTGATAGCCGAAGGCTTCCCCTTCCTTAGAGCGCAGGTGTCCGGAGTAATACCACCATTCCGTCTTAAATTCCGGGTGCGCGCCGTGATCCCGGGGGAACTGCCAGACCCGCCCGGGCCTGGCGGTCTGAAAGTCCCCGGCCCCGGCAGAGAGGATATTAGTAAAAAGGAAGATTATAAGGAGAGAGAATCTAAAAACGTCGCGCATAATAATTGATGGACTGCCATCAGAAGGCCGTTTAGCTGAAATGTCATTCTGAACGGAGTGAAGAATCTCGTTGTTTACAAAGTTGAGACCCTTCGCTGCGCTCAGGGTGACACCGATGGGTGGTTTTTTTCTCGTTCCCAAGCTCCCGCTTGGGAACGCCTTTGGGGCCTGAGTTTTATGTAGGGTGCGCACTGCGCACCATACTTCTACACCACCACCTTACCTTCATAAATATTGGCCATAATCACGCAGGCGCCTACCTGGGCCGGGATGAGGCGGCGGATGTAAGCCTGGCCTTCAAACCCATCCAACTCCGGGAATTTGCGGGGCAGTTCCGGCGAAGTCAGCAGCCAGGCAGAATGGGGTGGCCCCTCCGGGTTCCATTTAAAGGACTTATAGCCCCGGTAGGTCCCCATGTGCCCCCGGATGACGCAGGGCTGCCAGGTCCCGGCCAGGTCTTTCACCAGATGGAAATATTTCCCCCCCGGCACCAGGGTGCCGTAGGCGATGAGGCGCTGCTCCGGGTTTAGCAGACAGAGCCGCAGCCGGTATTTAAATAGAGGTATATAAAAAGCTACCAGCCTGGCCTGCTTTAAGGCCCGAAGCCGTTTTTCCGGGGGCGGCACTTCTTCCTTAGGCCCCCGTTGGGCCTGGGTCCCTCGGAAAAAATCCGCCAGCTTCAGGAAGCGACCGGTCATGTCAATACCAGACGTATGATAATCCAAACCATTTCAAAACCACCATTCCCACGATGTGTCATTCTGAGCAAAGCGAAGAATCTTGCCTTTTTAGTTATCTAGACCCTTCGCGACGCTCAGGGTGAAAAGACTGGTTTTGAAAGGGCTTTTTAAGTCCCCCTTTACGAAAGGGGGATTTAGGGGTAATACCGTTCACTTAAGGACTGGCGATTCTTATTTTTTGTAGGGGCGAGGTTTCCCCGCCCGCTATCCGCCAGCTAACACTCCACGGGCGGGGAGACCCCGCCCCTACAGAGACGGCTTAGGTGAACAGCATTGGATTTAGGGGAATTATTAAGTAGTTATTCAAAATCCCCCCTGACCCCCCCTTTAGCAAAGGGGGGAATTTTCGTGCCTGGATGATGGTGGCGGGCGGGGACGCCCGCCCTAGGACTTTTCATAATTTACAGGTGGGCCAAAGGCCCATGCATGACTACAATGAAGTACTAGCGCCGCCGGCCCAGACGATTGCGCAAGGCCAGCAGAAACAGGGCCGCCTGGCCGGGGAGGAGCAAGACGCTCAAGCTGCTCAAAAGCTGGCCCAAAAACCTAACGGGCTTGGCCCATTCAGGTCGCTGCAAGGTAGCCTTTTGCAGAATGTAGATAAAGGAATCTCCGAAATCGGCCAACTGACGAGGATTGACAATTTCCAGCCCCAGCCAGCAAACCAGACCTGCCAGGCCAAATAAAAAAACTGTCAGCCACCCCAAGGCCCGCAAGGGCCGCTCCCCGTAGCCGCTCAGGAAGCGATAGAGATTGTACCAATAGATGGGCAACCAGCGCCATTTACTGGCCCGGCGGTGCATCTCCATTTCGCCATAGTGGAAGTCCCCGGCCTTTTTGAAATCCCCCGCGCCTTCGTAATTCAGTTTCAGGTAGCGGTAAGACTCCTCCACCCTGGCATACTGCTCGTTAGAAGGATTTTTATCTTCATACAATTCCACCTCGTCATAAATGGCCTGACGGCCCCGGAAAGGGTGCCAGTCAACATTGTTGAACTGGCATTGTCGCAGATCGGTCGCGGTCATTCTGGCGTGTGCCAGAGAGAGGTCCTGAAAGCCTAGCCGCCCCTGATCATAAAAACGAATATATTCAAAATTTGCCTGGAAAATTTTCCTGAAATCCCCCTTCTTGGCTGGGTTGACGGTGTCAAAAACCAGTTGATTTTTTATATGGCTAGATAAAAAGTCGGCATTCGTTCGAAATTCAGTGTTCTCGAAAAAGGTCACCCCTGAAAAGGTGGCCTCAGAAAAGCTGGCACCTTCTGAAAAGGTGGCCAGATCAAAGTCGGCCTCGCCTGAAAAGGTTACATCAGAAAAGAAGGCCACTTCTGAAAATGTGGCAGAAGAGAAGTGGGCTTCTCCTGAAAAGGTGGAATAAAAAAAGAGAATGTTAACATAAGATACATTATGTGTTATAATGCCTCCTGAAGACATCCAGGAGGTGACCCATGGAACTTTCGTGCAAGAGATGTGGCAGCACCTCGTTTGTCAAGCATGGCTTTGTGCGCGGACTCCAGCGTTACCGTTGCAAAACCTGCGGCCTTCACTTTACCGCGACACCCAGGCGGGGCCGCTCGGAAGCCACCAAGGCCTTGGCGGTTTTGCTCTACAGCTTCGGCAAGGCCAGCTTTCGGTGGTTGGGGAAACTCTTTAGCGTCTCCGCCGTAAGCGCCTACAAGTGGGTACGACAGGCAGCCGAGGCGTTGCCGGAGCCGGAAGTCCGGGAAGAAATCCGGGAGATGGAACTGGATGAGTTGTGGCATTTTCTTCATGCAAAAAAAACAAGCGTTGGATTTGGAAAGCCTATGATCGTGACGCACGGCGTTGTGTCGCCTGGGTGGTGGGTGGCCGTGATAATGCTACCCTTAGGCGACTCTGGGAACGCATCGCCCGTCCCGGATGCACCTACCACACCGATGATTGGTCCGTCTATCGGGATGTGATACCACCTGGACAACATGTGGTGGGCAAAGCGGAAACCCAACTCTTGGAAAGTGATAACGCCAATACACGCCATAGAGTAGCTCGCTTTACCCGAAGGACCAAGGTGGTCTCAAGATCAGAAAAAATGATCGACCTGACCATGCGCTTATGGGCCTATTTCGAGCAAAAACATAATTTCGCTGAGTATCAGAAATCGTTTTTATGTATCTTAGGATAACACTCTCTAAAAAAAGTCGGCCGCTCCTGAAAAAGTAGCCCCAAAAAAGAAGGCCGCTCCTGAAAAGGTAACCTCAGAAAAGTCGGCCGCTCTTGAAAAGGTGACATTAGAAAAGTGGGTATCGCCTAAAAAGGTGGCTGAAGAAAAGTCGGCGTCTTTTTTGAATTCAAGCCCAGAAAAGTCGGCCTCGCCTGGGAAAAAGACCCCTCGAAAGTCATAGTCCTCCTGGGCCAGTTTGGCCTTTACCACCTCGGTAAAAGCGCCGTCCTTGTCCTTATCTTCTAGCCGGGAATGGAGGAGGCAGAGGTGTTTCGGGTCCCCCTCCAAGGGAGGGCGATTACACTCTATCTCGGGGAATTTCTCGTTAATTTTACAGGTAGTCATAATCTTAGATAAGATAGCGCGCCAGGCCCTCTTGGAAGAGTATGGGGGTCAGGCCAAAGTCCTGATAAAAACTTGACGGATCGCAGGTATTCCCCTCCAGGAGCATCCTGATCTGCCCGGTGGTCAGGGGAAACCAGGCAAAGCGGCCCAGGAGCCAGGCCAGGGCACGCATGTTCCACACGGGCAGGTGGGCCTTGAGGATACGGCGGCCCAGGACCTGGGCCAGAGTGTCGATGATCTCATTAAAAGTCAGCGGTTCCGGGCCGCCCACGTCATAGATTTTGTTCTCCGTTTGGGGCAGTTCCAGGGCCAGGGCAAAGGCCTGGGCCACGGTCTGGACCGGGACCGGCTGCATTTGGTAGCGCCCGTCGCCGATGATGGGAAAGACCGGAAATTTCTTGATCTGGCGGGCAAAGAGATTGATGGACTGGTCCCCCGGCCCATAGATCACCGAGGGCCGGAAGATGGTGTAGGCGAGGCCCGAGGCCTGGACATATTCGTCCGCCCGGAAATTGGTGACATGATAGGGGTCCGCGGGCTCCGGCCTGGCCGCCAACGCGCTCATGTGAAGATAGCGCGCGGCACCCGCGGCCCTGGCCGCGTCCACCACGTGATGCGTGGCCTCCACGTGCACCCGCTCAAAGGTGACGCCCCGTCCGGGAAACTCCCGGATGATCCCCACCAGGTGGATGACCGCGTCGCACCCCTGGGCCGCGTAAGCCAGGGTGTCGGGGTGGAGCACGTCCCCTAAGGCCACTTCCACCCGGTCCGCGTCCTTAAGCTTCCTCTCCGCGCCGGGCCGCACCAAGGCCCGGACCTGATGCCCCCGGGCCAATAATTCCTTAACTTCCCAGTTGCCCACAAAGCCAGTAGCGCCGGTCACCAAGACCCGCATAGTTCACCTGTGATATTCAGGGAGGATCGGGAAAGTAGTTTCGAGTTTCGAGTTTTGAGTTTCGAGTCCAAAATAAAAGCCCTTTAATAATGATTTCTTTATCTTTAGTGTTAATGAGAGAGGAAAACAGATTAACTTTTCACCCTCGCCCTGACCCTCTTCCTCATGGGAGAGGGAATTTAAGGGCGGTTCCCCGTTAATTATCTTTATGCCCTGGCAATAAGCGGCAAAACCCTAGTGGCACCGGCTTCCAGCCGGTGAATAAATCTTTTGGAGAAAATATTTCTCCACAGGCCAGAGGCCTGTGCCACTAAAATATTTTTAACTCAAAACTCAAAACTCGAAACTTCTGATCCCAGGCCCCTGTCCTTACCCTTGATTCACCTCACACTTCCAAGATTACCATAGCAATGGCGTAGTTGTCTTCGTCGGTTAGGGAGATATGCATGTTGGTGATGCCGGCGTCTTGGCAGAGTTGGGCGGCTTTGCCGGAGAGGTGGATTTCGGGTTTGCCCCGTTGGTTGGGGAGGATTTCCACTTCCCGCCAACGGATGCCGTTTCTTTGGAGGCCCACGCCCAGGGCCTTGGAGAAGGCTTCCTTGGCCGCGAAGCGCTGGGCCAGTTGGTAAATGCCTTGTTTGTGGCGGCCCCGGCAGTAGTCGATTTCCTTGGGGGTGAAGATGCGGTTGATAAACCTGTCCCCGTGCCGCTCGATGGCCGCGGCCAGGCGATCTATCTTGGCCAGGTCAACGCCGATGCCGTAGATCATGGTGGTTTTGGGTTTGGGGGGAGGGCCAGGGAGCGCGGCTCCCTGCCCTCCCCCCAAGCCCCCCTCCCAACCCTAGATGGGTTT
>JBFLZI010000168.1:0-6081 GCA_040756315.1 Thermodesulfobacteriota bacterium
GGGACCTGCGGTCCCCCGGCCCTCCCCTCAAATCATCCCCGAAAACCGCCCGAGCGCGGTTGTTGGGGTTGGCGGCGGAGAATGCCTGGGCGGCCTTGCGGCGGCGGCGGGAAGTGGCGCCTCCCAAGGCTAGTCTCAAGGACTTACAGGAGCGTTTGCATCTGACTCAAGAGCCTCAGCGTCTGGAGTGTCTGGACATTTCCACCCTGCAGGGCGGCCAGGCGGTGGGCGCGCTGGTGGCCTTCACCGGGGGGGCGCCGGATAAGTCCGGTTACCGGCGCTTCCGCATCAAAGAGGTGGCCGGTCAGGACGACTATGCCATGCTCCGGGAGGTGGTGCGCCGCCATTATGGCCGGGAAGGGCAGGTACTCCCCGATTTGCTGGTGGTGGACGGGGGCCGGGGGCAGCTCCGGGTAGTGCAGCAGGCCCTGGCGGAGTTGGGCCTGGGCGCGGTGCCGGTGGTGGCCCTGGCCAAGGCCGGGACCGGCGTGGGCGGGCCGGTCCGGGACCGCCTGTTCCTGCCGGGGCGGAAAAATCCCAAGTTTTTACCGGAATCCTCCCCGGGCTGGCTGCTTTTACTGCATCTCCGGGATGAAGCCCACCGCTTTGCCGTTACTTACCATCGCCGCCGGGCCCGGAAAGAGCTGCTGGCCTCCAGCCTGAGCCAGGTGCCCGGACTGGGGCCGGTGAGGCGGCAGCGGCTGCTCAAGCACTATGGCGATTTGGATAAGCTGAAAGAGGCGAGCCGGGAAGAACTGGCGGCCCTGCCGGGATTCAACCGGCAGGTGGCGCAGAATTTGTGGGAATGGCTCAACTCCGGCAGTAGCTGACAAGAAGGGAATTGTGGGGGGAGGGATGTAGGGCGGGAAAGCGAAGCGCATCCCGCCTTCGGCAATTCCGGTTTGACCTCTCTTATATGGTTTTCAGTTTTCTGTTAAAAGATTAGAGTTTCCATAAGTTACAAGCACGATTTGTAAAATTTGAAAGTGAAAATGCTATTATGCCGCAATTTATTCGCCTGGGCAGAAAATGTTAATCGTTCGAAATCTAGAGATACCATAATACTAAAGGCGGGATGCGCTTCGCTTTCCCGCCGCTACGGGCTCTATAGAAACAAGGGGTTATTTTGAAACAGAAGATAATCCTGGCGGAAGGTCAGAAGCAGGCCGGGGGGACGGCCCGGCCATGGCCGGCTCCGCCGCGGTAGGCGTTTCCACCTGTTCCTGGGTCAAACCGAAGCGACGGCCCCGCTGCTGATATTCCCTCAGGGCCTCAAGAAATTCCTCTTCCCGAAAATCAGGCCACAAGGTCTCGGTAAAATAAAATTCGGTATAGGCTGATTGCCACAGGAGGAAGTTGCTCAGGCGGAATTCCCCGCTGGTGCGGATCAATAAATCCGGATCGGGCATCCCGGCAGTATAGAGGTGGCGGGAGAAAAGGGCCTGATCGATCTCCTCCGGACGGAGGCGGCCCTCCCGGACTTCTTTAGCCAGGGATTGGGCGGCCCGGACGATTTCGCTCCGCCCTCCGTAACTTAAGGCCACCGTCAGGACCATGCGGGGATCAGGGGCGGTGGCCTCCATGCTCCGGGCCAGTTCCCGTTGCACCGCCTCCGGCAGGCGGGTCATTTCCCCGATGACCTTTAAGGCTATCTGCTTTTCCTGCATCTCCGCCAACTCCCGGCGCAGATAGCGCATCAGCAAGCCCATCAAGGCCCGGATTTCCGTGGCCGGCCTCTGCCAGTTTTCTTCGGAAAAGGCGTACAGGGTGAGGTAGGGGAGGCCGATCTTCCGGGCCAGGGTGACCACTTTCCGGACGGATTCGGCCCCGGCGGCGTGGCCCCGCACCCGGGCCAGCCCCCGCTTCTGGGCCCAGCGGCCATTGCCGTCCATGATGATGGCCACGTGCCGGGGCAGGCGTTGGGGCTCCAGGGATAAGTTCAGGTCAGCCAGATCTTTCATAGGCCACCGTTAAAAAGACATGATCTCCTTTTCTTTTTCCGCGGCCTGGGCGTCCACTTTTTTGATGAATTCGTCGGTGACTTTCTGGACTTCCTCTTGAGACCGATGCGCCTCGTCTTCGGAGACCTGCTTGTCCTTTTTGAGATTTTTCCACTGGTCATTGGCGTCCCGGCGGATATTACGCAGGGCCACCTTGGCCTCTTCAGCCATCTTTTTCACGATCTTCACCAGCTCTTTGCGGCGTTCGGTGGTCAGGGCCGGAATGGGTAGGCGGATTAATTTGCCGTCATTGGTGGGAGTCAGGCCCAGATCGGATTTGAGGAGAGCCTTTTCGATATCCGCCAGGAGAGTGGGGTCCCAGGGCTGCACCGTCAACAGGCGACTCTCCGGCGCGGCCAGGGAGGCAACCTGGGGCAGGGGCATGGTGGTGCCGTAACATTCCACCTTGATGCCTTCCAGCAAGGCCACCGAGGCCCGGCCGGTGCGCACCCGGCCCAGGTCCTGGGCCATGACCTCCAAGACCTTGTTCATCTTGCGCCGGGTTTCCTCCATGATCTTATCTTTCATGACCTTGGCTCTCCACTATGGTCCCCACTGGCTCGCCTAACAGAACTCTCCGCATATTTCCCGGCTGCAGGAGTTTGAAGACCAGGATGGGGATCTGCTGTTCCATGGACATGGTCACCGCGGTGCTGTCCATCACCCTAAGGTTCTTCTCCAGAACCTCAAAATAGGTGAGCCGGGGCAGCATCCGGGCCTCCCGGTCCTTTAAGGGGTCCCGGTCATAGATCCCCGCCACTTTGGTGCCCTTGAGGATGGCTTGGGCGCCGATCTCCGTGGCCCGCAAGGCCGCGGCGGTGTCGGTGGTGAAATAGGGGCTGCCGGTGCCCGCGGCAAAGATCACCACCCGGCCTTTCTCCAGGTGGCGCAAGGCCCGGCGCCGGATGTAAGGCTCCGCCACTTCGTGCATGGCGATGGCGGACATCACCCGGGTGGGCACTGCTTCCTTTTCCAGGGCGTCCTGGAGGGAGAGGGAATTGATCACCGTGGCCAGCATGCCCATGTAATCCCCCACCGCCCGCTCCAGGCCCATGGCGCTGGCCGCCAGGCCCCGAAAGATGTTGCCGCCTCCCACGACGATGCCCACCTCCACTTTGAGGTCGGCCACCACTTCCTTGATTTCCCGGGCAATGGCCTTCAGGGTGTCCGGGCAGATGCCGAAGGACTTTTCTCCGGCCAGGGTTTCGCCGCTCACTTTGAGTAAGACCCGGCGATATTTAGGCTGCTCCGGGGTCACGGCCCTCCCTCAGTCGGCTCCCACCTGGTAGCGGACGAACCGTTTGACGCTGAGCTGGCCCCCACCTTGGTCCCCCGCTTCTTTCAGCAACTGGGCCACGGTGAGGTCGGGGTTCTTCACAAAGGCCTGCTCTAAGAGACAGACTTCCTTATAGAACTTTTCCAAGCGGCCGGTTACCATGCGCTCGATGATCTTCTCGGGCTTGCCGCTTTCCTGGGCCTGGGCCTGGTAGATGGCCTTTTCTTGGGCCACCAGCCCCGGGTCCAGGTCCTCCCGGCTCACCGCCAGGGGGTTGGCCGCGGCCACCTGCATGGCCAGGTCCCTGGCCAGGACCGGCAACTCCGGTGCGTCTTTGGCGCCGGCCACTTCTAGGAGCACCCCAATGCGGCCGCCGTGGTGGATATAGGCCGCCACCAGGCCCCCCCCGGCATAGCGGGTGAAACGGCGAAGGCGGATATTTTCCCCCAGTTGGCCGATAAGCTCATTTAAGTAATCGCCCACCGTCAGCTTAGGCTGAGGCTGCCAGGGTTGGGTCAGAAGTTCTTCTACGCTGCCGGCCCCGTTGGTGGCGATCTGCGTCGCCAGGCGCGTGCCGAATTCCTGGAAGCCTACGGTTTTGGCGACAAAATCGGATTCACAATTAACCTCCAAGAGGACCCCGGTGCCGGCGTCGGGGGAGATATAGGCCCAAACCGTGCCTTCACTGGTGGCTCGCTCCGCCCGTTTATGGGCCACGGCGATGCCTTTCTGGCGCAGATAAGCGATGGCCTGTTCCACATCGCCGCCGGTCTCCTGCAAGGCCTTCTTGCAGTCCATAAAGCCGCAATTGGTTTTATCCCTGAGTACTTTTACCAGTTCCGCGGAAATTGCCAAACTTACTCCTCCTTAATGCTTGAACGAGGTAAGGGGTGAAGGGAGAAACCGTTCACCCACTCCCAAATATTTTCCCGGGCCGGGAATAGGCTGGGAGAGCCGGGGCCGGGGGGTTGAGTTCCCCCGCTGCGCCCCTGCCCCCAGGAGTTTTATGGGGAACTTTCTTCTGCCGCCGCCAACTCCGGTTCCGGTGGGGCTTCCGCCACTTCGGCCGGGGGCGTCTCCGCCGGGGCCGCCTCCATCTCTTTATCGGTCAGGCTTTGGAGCCGCTCTTCCCGCAGCTTGGCCCCTTCCACACAGGCGTCGGCAATGCGGGAAGTGAGCAGGCGGATGGCCCGGATGGCGTCGTCATTACCCGGGATGGGATAATCGATTTCCGTGGGGTCACAGTTGCTGTCCACGATGGCCAACAGGGGAATCTGCATCTTCCGGGCTTCCTTCACCGCGATGCTTTCCTTGCGGGGGTCCACCACATAGACGATGTCCGGCAGGCGCTCCATGTTTTTGATGCCCCCCAAGGCCCGCTCCAGTTTGGCGGCCTTCTTTTCCATCATCAACACTTCTTTTTTGGGAAAACGCTTGATACTGCCGTCTTCCTTCATTTCCTCAAAATTCTTCAACCTTTCGATGGAGCGGCTGATGGTCTGATAGTTGGTGAGCATGCCCCCCAGCCAGCGGTGGTTGACATAGAACATGCCGCAGCGTTTGGCCTCTTCGGCGATGGCCTCCATGGCCTGTTTCTTGGTGCCCACAAACAGCACCTTGCCCCCTTCGGCCACTTGCTCCACTACGTAGTTGTAAGCATTTTTAAAGTATTGGACGGTTTTCTGCAGGTCGATGATGTGGATGCCGTTTCTGGCGCCGAAGATAAAGGGCTCCATCTTCGGGTTCCAGCGCCGGGTCTGGTGGCCGAAATGGACCCCCGCCTCCAACAACTCCTTCATGGTGACATAAGACATGGTTTTTCCTCCTGGTTAGACCGCCGCTCCGCCCTGTCGTTAACCCCGCCGACAACCCTGGGCCCCCTTAAGTGGGCCGACTCTTCCGGGCGCCGGTCAGCACCAGTTCCTGTGGCGGAGCGTGTGTAATTTAAAAATCTATTTTATATATCACATAGCTTATTGATTTACAAAAAAATCTGATTATTATCTCCCCCCCACCCTCCCCCCTCGTCGGCAAGAAAAAAGCCCGGTAACTGCCGGGCTGGTCAAACTATCGGGTTTTTCAAATCCCCCAACCTATCCGGATGGAAAACCAGCGGAACCGCGTCCTAAAGCCCTTTCCCTTTAAACCACCTGGGCCCCCATGACCCGCTCCATGTGCTTTAAGGCAAAGGCATGGGCCTCCGGATCGAAGTCGGCCACCCCCTGGCGATAGACCAGGCAGGGAATGTCCCGATCGAACAACTCTTTCACCGTCTCCATGATGCAGATGGAGGTGCATACCCCCACCACTTCCACCCGCTCCACCTGTTCCTTCTTCAAGAGTTCCTCTAAATTGGTGTTGGCAAAACAACTATACCGGGTCTTCTCCACCTGATAATCCCCGGGCTGGGGCTTCAACTCATCAATAATCTGTGCGCCCCAACTGCCCTTGACGGCATGGGGGGCGAAGAACTTGAACTCCCGGTCGTCAGGCGCGTGGGCGTCACAGACATAAATCACGATTCCCCCCTTGGCCCTGGTCTCCCGGATTTTCTCCGCCACAAAAGGAATGATCTCCCGCCCCGGAGGACCTACATACAAGGAGCCCTGGGGATCAATAAAATCATGCAACATGTCCGCTACAATCAACGCCACTTTGCCCATAACAGCCTCCTTGGGAAAGTGCTGTGGGGGGAGGGCCAGGGACCTGAGCACAGGCTGGAAGCCTGTGCTACTGGCCCTCCCCCCACACCCCCCTCCCAACCCGCATAAGGGGATGGTTGGGGCCGGAGCCCAAGGCTCCGGC
>JBFLZI010000169.1:0-6058 GCA_040756315.1 Thermodesulfobacteriota bacterium
GGGAGGGCAGGGACCTCAGGTCCCTGGCCCTCCCCCCACATATTACATTTTAGGGAGGGCGGGGGAACTGTGCTCCCCCGGCCCCCCCCTCAAAAAACTCCAAGCCATCTCTTCGTATTGTCCCAGGAGTTCCAGGGCCCGGTCTTCCTGGGATAGGAGAGTGTAATATTTTTCCTGTAGCTCTTCCGGCGGTTCCTGGCTGAGGAGGGTGAGCAGGGCCTGGCGTTGTTGTTGGTGCCGGGCGGAGAGCAGCCGGAGGCGCAGGATGAGGAGTTGGGCCAGGACCGGGTCCTCGGCCCAGGGGAGGTAATGCAAGGCTTCGGGGAAATCCTCGGCTTCCAGGGCCGCCAGGGTCAGGTGGCGGTAATAACCCGCAGGCAGCAGCCCGGAATCCGCCACGGGACCGGCCAATAGGCGGCGGCCCAGGCCCACCAATAGGCCGAGTCCAAGCACGTTAAGCCTTCTGGCCCTGGAAGCCGGCGTCCACCATGCGGCCCAAGATCTCTTGCAACTCCGGCAAGTCCTGGGTGAGTTCTTCGATGCGCCGCTTCACCTCCAGATAGTCCTCATCCTCCCGTTCCCGGGCCCGATGCAAGGTTTCCTGGAGAGATTCATAGAACCGGCGGTCCAAGCGCCAGAGTCCCGCGGCCGCGCCCACCAACTCCAGGATGCCGTGGGTAAAGTGGTGCCCGGTAAGCTCCTGGACCGCCACTTCCGTCACCCAACCGGCCAGGGCGCCCACCAGTGCCCCGGTGGGTGAAAGTTCCTTTCTGACCATAATTCCTCCTAAGGGAAGGATCGTTCAATCAAGATTTTCCTGGGAGAGGACCTTTTTCTGGCCCAGGGTTTCCGCCAGGCGTTCCGTTTCGGAGAGCATCTTGCCGATATAACGATCTTTCTCCGCCAGGCGGCGCTTCAGTTGGAAGTTTTCCTGAGACAGACGCCCCACCGCGGAATACCCCAACCAACCCCGAACCTTGCTCCACGCCAGGCTGAGAACTACTCCCAGACCGACACCCGCAGTCAAACCCAAGAAAAAATCCACACCCCGGATTTCCATAGCTTGGTAATGGTTATTGGGGGGAGGGGGGAGGGGGCAGGGGGCCGCCGGCCCGCCCCCCCCCCCCCCCCCCCCCCCACCGGCCCCTGGCCCTCTCCCCCAAGTAAAATCCCACGCCTCACCGGTTTACAGGTTAATTATATTAAGGATATTAACATCTAGGGGTTTCCAAGTCAACTTGGCGGGGTTTCGAGAAAACGTCTTGTCAGTAGGGGGCGCTCATGCCAAAATAGCCCCATCTTTTATCTGGAGGATTTAACCGATGAGTGAGATCAAGGCCATGTACCGCACCGTGATGGCGGACCATTTTCCCCCGGAGATGACCATCGCCTTTGGGGATCAGAAGTTGGTGTATCGCAAGCGCACCTGGAAGCTGCCGGACGCCAAGACCGGGGAAGTCATTGAAATGGGGCTGAGATACGGAGAGAATCCCGGCCAGGAGGCCGCCCTGTATGAGTTGGTGGGGGGTCATTTGACCCTGGGGGACTGCCATTTTATCGAGCCGGGCCGGGGGTTGACCAGCGCCATTGACGAAGCGGCCATGCTCCAAGCCGGTAAGCACCCCGGCAAGACCAATCTCACCGACGTGGACAATGGCCTGAATATCATCAAATTTCTCCAGAAAAAGCCGGCCGCGGTGATTTTAAAGCATAACAATCCCTGTGGCGCCGCCTGGGGGAGCAGCCTGGCGGAGGCCTATGACCGGGCCAATATGGCGGACCGCATTGCCGCGTTCGGCGGGGCCGCGGTCTTTAACCGGCCGGTGGACCGGGCCACCGCGGAGTTGGTGTCCCGAAACTATTTGGAGGTGGTGGCCGCGCCGGAATATGAGGCCGGCACCCTGGACATCCTGAAGAAGGCCAAAGACCTGCGCATCATCCGCATCAGCCGCTTCGAGCGCTTAGGGGAACTGGTTAAGACGCGTTTTGTGGAATTTAAAAGCCTGATCGACGGGGGCCTGATTGTGCAGCAGTCTCCCTTAAACGCCATTCTCCGGAAAGAGGACTTTAAACCTGCCGTTGCCGTTTATCAGGGCAAGGAATATCGTTGCCGCCGGGAGCCCACTGCGGCCGAATACGACGACCTGCTCCTGGGTTGGTGGGTGGAGCAGGGGGTTACTTCCAATTCCGTCCTTTATTTGAAAGACGGGGTCACCGTGGGCATCGGCACCGGGGAACAGGACCGGGTGGGGGTGGCGGAGATCGCCATCTTTAAGGCCTACACCAAATATGCCGACAAGCTCTCCTTTGAGCGCTTCGGCCTGCCTTATAAAGACCTGGAACTGGAGATTATGCAGGGAAAAAGATTGGCCGCGGACAAAGTGGAGATCGACCTGGCCACCCAGGAGGCCAAGGGGGGGCTGGTGGGCGCGGTGATGATTTCCGACGCCTTCTTTCCCTTTCGGGACGGGGTGGACGTGGCCATCCGCCAGGGGATCGCCGCCATTGCCCATCCGGGCGGGTCGGTGCGGGACCACGAAGTGATCGAAGCCTGTAATGAAGCCGACCCTCCGGTAGCCATGGTCTTTACCGGACAGCGTGCCTTTAAGCATTAAAAGATTAAGGGGGGAGATAATATCCAGCAGGGGCGGGGGCCTGGCTAAAAGCCCTTTCGGCCCAAGGGCGGAATTAATGGGCCGGCTTGGCTCTCTGGCTCAGGCTCCCAGGCCGCGCCGGCTCAGACGGATGGCGATGATGATCTGGTCCCGAAAGGTGCGGATACGTTGGCATTCCGCTTCGGTTATGGGGATCCGGGGCTGCAGGCGATCCACATAAATGACCCCGATGGGCTTTTGATCCACCATGATGGGGGTCACCAGGAAGGTCTGGGCTTGGGAGTCGTTCCAGAAAGCCTCGCCCATGTAGTCCCGATCCAGGGGTCGAGAAATAGGATTGGCCAGATATTCCTTATGATTCTCTAAGGCCAGAACCATAGCGTTATTCCGGGAATGCATGGGCGCCTTGAGGAGGGGGAGCAGGTCCTCCACCTTTTCCCCCAGGCCGAAGCGGGCCGTGACCCAGGTGCGTTTGGGGTCCACCAGGCAGAAGGCCACCCGATCCAATTTAAGGCCCCGGTAGATTCCTTCCAACACCATCATGATGATCTGATTGATGGGAGCGCCGGAGGCGATGGACTGGCTTATTTCCTCCAACACCTGATAGAGGAAGGAGATTTTTTCCTGGACCGGCGCCTCCCCTTCGGCCGGGGCCTGATCCGCTTCCGGCCGCTTACCGGGGAGGCCGGCCTCTGGTTCTTTTTTGGCCGCCTCTCTCTTTTGCGCTTTGGCTGCCACCGGCAGCCCCATTTTTTTCAAGTCCAGGGATAAGATATCCGCAACTTCTTGAAAACGGTTCATACTGATCGCCAGGTTGGCGGACACCGACTCCGAGGTAAATCCCAGGCTGGTAAAGAATTTTTGGCCCTGTTTCCGCCATTCATCCAGGGAAAGGTCGGAATCCTGGAGGCGTCGGGACAGATGCTGGGCGCATTTAATCAGCCGGCGCATACTGGCTTCGGGACTATGATCGTCTTCACTTATTTCATTAAAATTCGCCAGCCGATAGAGCACGGTTTCGGGTAGATTCCATTCTTCAATAATGGCCAGCCCCAATTCTTCCATGCTTACTTGAAACACTTCTTTGGCCGCTTCGGATTTGGTCAGGTTTTTCTCCGCCACCAAATTGAGTATTTGATGATGATACTCATCTGGAAAATAATAAGCTGTGATGATCTCACCGATATTGGCCAACAGCGCGGTGAGAAAAACTTCCTCTACGGGAAAGCGTCCCTGTTCCTGGGCCAGCTCGTGGGCGCAGATGGCGGTAAACAGGGATAAGAGGACCAATTTCTTTAAATGGACTAAGTGGCGGGATTTACGAAAGTTTTCGAATAATTTCAGTCCTACCACCAGATCCCGGATGGAATTGGAGCCCAACAACATCACGGCGTTGGAAATGGTGTGGACCTGATGCAGATAGGAGCGATAGAAGACGGAGTTGACCATCTTCAGGATTTGCGTAGTGACGGAAAAGTCCCGGAGAATAATTCTGGACAGGTCATAAACGGAATAGTTGGGATTTTCCATGATGAGCAAAAGTTCCCGAATGTTTGCCGAAAAGGCCGGGAACTCCGGACTTTCCCTAATGTGCCGCATTAGTACCGACAAGGGATCGGGGCTGGGAGCGGGGACGGCGGGGCTGGTCGCGGCGGCGGTGGGTTCCGGTTCTACTGGGTTGGTAGACATAAGCTCCCCATGGAAACTTTTCTAAAGATGACCTGCGGTTAGCTAGGAAGCGGGCAAAATGGCGTTGATGAACATTAGCCTTGACCTGCCGGGAGATTAGACTAAATTATTACCAATATATCGACTGGGCCTTGGTAAAACTAAAATAAATCATTAATTCTGGCTGCCCTGGCCGCGCCGGCGAACCCAGGTGATTCCCAGGCAATTTCCCTTCCGGGTAAACCAGCCATCGGGCTGAATTGCTGCTAGTTGGGCTGGGGAAAGGAAAGAAAGACGGGGCGGGCTGACTTTCGCTGGAGTCAAGGCCGGAGAAGGGGAAAACGGTTAACTGGTCATGGAATTGATGGAGAAAATTAAGAATAAACAGGCTCTGGTCGGCATTATCGGCCTGGGTTACGTGGGCCTGCCCCTGGTCTTACGCTTCTGTGAAGTGGGATTTCCGGTCCTGGGGTTTGATACCGACGCCAAAAAGGTGGAGCTGCTTAACCAGGGCATCTCCTATATCGAGCACATCCCCACCAGCCAGGTGGCGGACTTAATCCGCCCCCGGGAACAGGGCCGCCAATTTGCCGCCACCCAGGATATGCAACGCCTGGGAGAAGCCGACGTTCTGATTATTTGCGTGCCCACTCCCCTGACCCCCAAACGGGAGCCGGACCTCAGGTATGTGGAACATACCGGCCGGTTGATCGCCGCCAGCCTGCGCCCCGGTCAGTTGATCTCTTTAGAGTCCACCACTTATCCCGGCACCACCGCAGAATTACTGCTGCCCCTGCTCGGCTCCAGGCTTCAAGTAGGTAAAGACTTTTACCTGGTCTTCTCCCCGGAACGGGAAGACCCGGGGAACCCCAAGTTTCAGGTCAGGACCATTCCCAAGGTGGTGGGAGGCATCACCCCGGCCTGTTTAGACCATGGGGTGGCCCTTTACGGCCAGGTGGTGGATCGGGTGGTGCCGGTCTCTTCCACCCAAGTGGCGGAGATGAGCAAACTGTTGGAGAACATCTACCGGGCGGTTAACATTGCCCTGGTCAATGAACTGAAGATGCTTTCCCTGCGGATGGGACTGAACATTTTTGAGGTCATCGAAGCCTCCCAAACCAAACCCTTCGGCTTTCAAGCCTTCTATCCCGGCCCCGGCCTGGGCGGCCACTGCATCCCCATCGACCCCTATTACCTGACCTGGAAGGCCCGGGAATACGATTTCGCCACCCGCTTCATCGAACTGGCCGGGGACATCAATACCAATATGCCCTACTTTGTGGTGACCCGGGTGGCCGAAGCCCTGAACCAGCACGGCAAACCCTTGCGGGGTTCCCGTATTCTGGTCTTGGGGATTGCCTATAAAAAAGATGTGGACGACCGCCGGGAGTCCCCCGGCCTGAAGATCATTGACATCCTGAAACAACAGGGCGCGCTGGTGAGCTACAACGACCCCCATATTCCCCACTGCACCGCCACCCGGCGCTTCCCCGACCTGGACCTGAAATCCGTGCCCCTGACCGCCCAGGTCCTGAAGGAGACCGACTGCCTCCTCTTAGTCACCGACCACAGCGACTATGACTACGCCTGGCTTGCCTCCCAGGCACCCCTGATCGTGGACACCCGCAACGCCTTCAAAGAACACCAAGCCCCCCATATTTTCCAGGCCTGAGATATTGAGGGGAGGGCCGGGGGAGCAGTGGCTCCCCCGCCCTCCCCTCAAACTCCCCTCCCAACTCCCTTTATGGGGGCCGGAGAAGTCGGGGCTATCAGCC
>JBFLZI010000170.1:0-6037 GCA_040756315.1 Thermodesulfobacteriota bacterium
TGGGGGGGGAGGGCAGGGAGATCATCTCCCTGACCCTCCCCCCACTTCCTTTCTCTTCTTCCCACTGCTGCAGCAGGCGGTCGATTTTCAGATTCCCAGTGAGATGGAGTTTGTGAGCCGGGAGCCCCAAAGCCCCCAGACGTTCATAATCCTGGGACGAGCCTGCGGCAAATACATCATATAAATTAATTATATCATATAGTTGTCTCTTATATTTAAGAAGTCTTGTGAAACTTCGGTCGGACAAGCGGGCATTGAGAAGGGCCAGGCGGACGCCCTTTTTATGGGCTGAAGAGAGGAAGTTGGGCCAGATCTCCGAGTCCAGGGAAATATAAACGTCGGGGCGGAGATAGTTCAGGTAGCGGCGCACGGCCCAGGGCAGGTCCAGGGGATAGTAGCACACCTGGACGCCCAAGGGCAGAAAATGGCGCCGGGCCACGGCCTGGCCGGTTTCGGTGCCGGTAGTGACCGTCAAGGAGGCCTGGGGGAGAAGGCGTTTAAGTTCCTGAACCAGGGGCAGGGCGGAGAGAACTTCGCCCACGGATACCCCATGAATCCAAATACGGGGAGAGCCGGGCGGGGGAAGCTCCGGGGGCAATTTCAGCCCCAGGCGGGGGAGAAAGGATTCCCCCCGGCCTCGGGACCTGAGATGCCAGTAAAAAAAAGGCCAGCCCAGGAAGCCGGCTAAGCTTGACAATACTTGATAAACAAATAATTCCAAGGTGTTATACCATGCGTTTGACAATCCCTGTCTTAAAAAGACAGGGAGGGTTGCGACTCAGTTCAGGAATGGCCGGACGCTTCTGAAAAATGGCTCCATCAGAGCCTCATTTTGGGGCGTAAAAAGCTTCAACCTGATATTTTATTTATCTTTTCCGTTTTTGCCGCCAAAAACGCCTTAGAAGCCTGGACGGTATTTTAATGAATAAATATATCTACTTAGGCAAGTTTCCCGTCCCTCTGGAGAGCCATTGTTGGCGAACCTGGAAATAATCCGCCAGAATCCGCGCGTGGTCGAAGGCCAGTTCCGGTGGCAAGGACTCCGGCGGAAAAACCTTTAGACCCCGGGCGTCGTCCCCGGCGGCGGGCGTGCCGGACCCCAGGGCCACGAACAC
Organism: Thermodesulfobacteriota bacterium; assembly: GCA_040756315.1. Taxonomy (GTDB): domain Bacteria; phylum Desulfobacterota; class Desulfobaccia; order Desulfobaccales; family 0-14-0-80-60-11; genus JBFLZI01. The sequence continues at coordinate 1,116 of JBFLZI010000170.1, forward strand.
GGTGGTGATGGTATGCTGCCGGTGGTCCCGGCGGGGGTCGGAATAACAGTGAAATTGACCCAGCAAGGTTACGGTGAGTCCGGTTTCTTCCTGGGCCTCCCGGAGGGCGGCTTCCTCCAGGGTTTCGCCGTATTCCACGAAGCCCCCGGGCAAGGCCCAGCCGTACGGGGGCTTGGCCCGCTCAATCAAAACCAGACCCTGATCCCGGTATTCGATGATGATGTCCACCGTGGGCACCGGGTTGCGGTGGCGTTGGCAAACATAACCGCATTGGGGACAGGTTTCTTTTACCTTCATATTAGTTTACATAATATATATTATCAGACGTTATTTTAATTCCCGTTTGACAAATTTTTTGAAATCTTCATAGGTTATTCCCACCACCACCCAACGGTCGGTTTCGGGTTGCCGGGACATCCTTAAACGTAACGGCTCCCCGGTCTTGGGGTCGCGTAAGGTCACCTGGGCCTCGCCCCCCCGGGTGTCGATCTGGGCCACGGTCACCGCCGCGGCCAGGGCCAGGATTTTGGAGTTATCCAGGGTAAGGAGATATTGTTCCAACACCCTTTTGATCTGCGGGTCAAAATTTTCCACCAGCTTGGGAATCAGAGAGCGGGCCAACCTGCGCCCCATCCGGCGGCTTAACTTGGTCCACTCGTCCTCTTTGGGGTCATCCGGCGCCGCGGCTTCCTGGCCGGAGCCTTCCACGATGCTTCCCATGATTGCCTTTAAATCAAGATACTTATAAAATTCAGGCATATTTTTGGTCCTGAGGGCCAGGACCATTTGCTGGAGGGCATAACGGGGGGAGTTAAGCCAGCGCCAGTAAAGGACTCCTGCTGTTGTGGCCGCCAGTACCAGGACGGCCAGGACCGCCATCAAAGTTTTGCGTCTCATGGAGTCTCCTTGGCCGGGAATTTGCTTGAGGAAACCTTGCTTTTGAGTTTTATAATATTACGCTGACCGGATAAATTTACAACCCGAATTCTCCAACCAGGACTTAAAGTTATGAGTGAGGAAGGTATAATCAGCCGCTACCCCCTGGCCAACGGCCTGGTTTTGGAGTTCCGGGACCGTTCCCGGCCGATGGCGGGAGATCGCCGCCAGGTGGTGCTGGAGGCCCGGGTGGCCATTCCCCTGAATGCCGCCACCCTACCCCCGGAGCTCTTGCCGCATTTGGCGGAGATCACCGCGGCCCTGGGGACCGAGGCCATTTTTACCAAACAAGAAGTGCGGCATTTTATCCCGGAAACCGAAGCCGCCAAACTCTTACAGGAGATGGCGGCCGGGCTCCTGAAATCCCTGCAGGATTATCTGAGCCACCCGGACTTTGCCTCTAGATTTATCCGGAAAAAGGTCGCTGAATACCAGGAAAAACGAGGCAGATATTCCTAAAAGCTATTGCAAAACCTCTGCGGTGCCCGAAATGTCATTCTGAGCGAAGCGAAGAATCTCGTATTTCTAATGACTTGAGATCCTTTACTTCGTTCAGGATGACAGGAAAAATAGGTTTTGCAATAGCTTCTAGTGAGATCGCGGTGACAAGGGGCCAAAGTTTCAAGTTTTGGGTTTCGAGTTTTGGGAAATATTCATAAATTGAGCCTTCTATTTCCCGCCCGATAATTAGGTGGCCCATGCGGAATCTGCCCAAAATCCATCTAACCGCCAAAGGCCGGCGCTGGCAGCGCACCGGCCATCCCTGGATCTACCGGGACGACTTGGCCGGGGCGCCCTCTCTGGCAGCTGGAGAACTGGTGGCGGTTTTCGGGCCGGATGAGGTCTTTTTGGGCCAGGCCTTTTCTAGCGCCACCTCCAGGATCGCCCTGAGAATGGTCACCCCGGGCGAAGAGGAGGTAGATCAAGGGTTTTGGGAGGCCCGCCTCCTCCAGGCCCTGGCCCGGCGGCGGCGATTGGTGCAGGACAGCAACGCTTACCGCCTGATTTATGGGGAGGCGGACGGCTTTCCCGGCCTGGTGGTGGATTACTATAACCAGCACTTGGCCGTGCAGAGCCTGCATCCGGGGATGGAACGGCGTCTGTCGGAAATTATCGAGCTTCTTATGGCTCATCTCCGCCCGGTTTCCATCACTCTGCGCCATGACGCGGAAGTGCGGCGGCTGGAAGGCCTGCCCCGGGAAGTCAGGACGGTCCACGGCGACCTGCCGCCTCTGGTGGAGGTGCAGGAAGGCCCGGTGCGCCTCCGGGTGGATATCCGGGCCGGACAAAAGACCGGGCTTTTTCTGGACCAACGGGAGAACCGCCAGGCCGCGGCCGCCTACGCCCAAGGGGAGGTCCTGGACGCCTTCGCCTACCAGGGCGGCTTCGCCCTGCATCTGGCCCCCCGGGCCAAAAGAGTCACACTGGTGGAGTCCTCGGACGCGGCCCTGGCCCTGGCCCAGGAAAACGCCCGGCTCAACGGGTTGGTTAATCTAGCGCCGGTGCGGGCCAATGTCTTTAATTTCCTGAAACAGGCGGTGGCGGCAGGGCAGCGTTTTGACCTCATCGTGCTGGACCCCCCGGCCTTTGCCAAAAGAAGGGAGGAGCGGGCCGGCGCGGTGCGGGGCTACCGGGAAATCAACCGCCGGGCCTTGCAGCTCCTGAATCCCGGCGGGTTTTTAATCACCTGCTCCTGTTCTTACAACCTAAGTGAAACCGAATTCCTGGAGATCGTGCGCCGGGCCGGGGCGGAGGCCCAGCGGCAGGCCTGCCTGGTGGAGCGCCGGGGCGCGGCCCGGGACCACCCGGCTCTCTTGTCCCTGCCGGAAAGCCTCTACCTGAAGTGCCTCATTTTGCAAGTCCAATAGCCCCATAACCCGCTTGCCCCGAAAAAATGATGCAGATGACAAAAAATCCTTACCGAGAGCGATGACGGAGTGTGTCGGAGGTATTATCTTGTTTTTAAATCATCCCCAAGGGGAGGAAAGGCTAATGGCTCCGAAAGAAAAACCCCAATGCGACGTGGACCCGGTTTGCAATATGGACCTGACCGCGGCGCACGGCAAGTTCATGTACGATTTTGAAGACGTGACCTATTACTTCTGTTCCGAGCTCTGCAAGGATAAGTTTGCGGCCCAGCCCCAGAAATATACGAAAAAAGAAAAATTCTAGAAGCTATTGCAAAACCTGTTTTTCCTGTCATCCTAAACGAAGTGATCTCAAGTCATTAGAAATACGAGATTCTTCGCTTCGCTCAGAATGACATTTCGGGCACCGCAGAGGATTTGCAATAGCTTTTAGGGGTCCATTAAAGAGATGCGGGTGAATCGGTAGTCCGCCTGGCTCCGTGAAGGGGGGGTCTTCCCGCGCTGCGCCGTTCCTTAACTTTTCCCGCGCCCGGCCTGCCAGGTGGAACCTCGAAACCAGGTCAAAAATTCCACTTACGGCCCGGATCGGTTCCCGACCTGAGGCAATTTTGTTTTTGTGGGTTAGACGATTTTTGCCTCTTTAACTCCTCAAAGCGGCAAACCACCTTTTCTTCCCCACCCCGGCCTCCTGTAACTGGGAAAAAGGGGGTGTCACTTCCCCCTGGTTTATCTTTCTGAAGCTCTCAGAGCCTTTTTGGGGCCGATAAAAATCTCATCAAATAGTCGAGGTTATTTAAAACTTTTTTTAAGGCAATATTGCCCTGTGGTGCGGTCGGCTTTCGCGGGGCTAATACCTAGGCCGGTGAGCTTTAGAGAAAAGGCCCTTGCCGGCGGGCATGGCGGCCCGTCCTACACATTAAGGGAAATTAAAAAATTTCCCGCCCCCTCCCCTGCCTTTGAACCTGTCGTTGACTCCCCCTCACCCTTCACATAAAATGAACCAATGTCATCCCCACGCTCCTGGCGTTGGCTGTTATTCTTGGTAGTCCTGTCGGTCTTGGCGGGTCACCTTCCCGTGGCCGCCGAGGCATCGGCGCCCAGGGGCAACCCGCCCCGGCCCCAATTAGTGGAACCCGCCCAAGCGCCTTACACGGCCAAAATTCTAGGCCAGGTAGCTTTAAACTACGAACCCCAAATGTCCCCGGAGGCCCGGGACCTGGACTTCTTAAAAAAAATCCGCCTGGTCAAGAAACTACTCAGGATCGGCTCCCTGGTGGAATTGCGCCATCTGTCCCTGGCCCTCTTGACGGGGTCTGACGAAGTCTCCTGGGAAAAACTGCGCACCCGGCGCTGGCCCCAGGGAGACAAGGTGGGAGTCCTGATCAGCCTCCCGGTCTGGGTCCCGGCCCAGGCCCGCCGGGTCATCACCTACGCCGGTTTTGAAAAACGCTGGCAGACCGTGGCCTATAACTTGCCCCGCCCCTCCGGCTATGTCTGGTTCGCTCCCAACTTGGCCCAGATCAATGACAAAGCCCACTATCGCCCGGAACGCACCCAGGTGGAGATGAACAGCAAATTCGCCCCCCTGGCCGCCCTGTTTTTGGAATATATCTTCCGGGAAGGCTGGTACGACCCGGCCCGGCGCCTGCCCCTGGTGGTAGTACGGGCCGGGGAGGACACCTACGCGGCCAGCGCCTACTCCGGGCCGGTGGAGGCTGAGTGCCTCAGTTTTCCCGACGATGACGGCGACGATTTCACCGCCCAGGTGATCCGCCAGCGCTATGACAACCTGGCGGAGATCCACCACGGCCGCCACAGCCCCACTTCCAACCACCGCCTGGGCCTGGCCCTGGACTTAAACGACTTTAACTTCAGCGGCGTAGTGGACGGCCCCCCCAACCCCATCAGCCGGGCCACCCGCCAATATAATCGGGACGCCATGCACAAGCTGGACGCCCGCCACCTGCCGGGCTGGGTCTATCGGTCCGGGAAATGGGTGGGCTTCCGCCTGCCCCAGGAATGGAGCTATTTCGGCTTTCACACCGACTGGCCTCATTTTGATGTTGGTACCAGGTAAGTTTTGAGGGGAGGGCCGGGGGAGCGGTGGCTCCCCCGCCC
>JBFLZI010000171.1:0-5867 GCA_040756315.1 Thermodesulfobacteriota bacterium
TGGGCCGGGGCCAACGGCCCCGGCCCAACCAAACTTTTAAAGCCCTATAGGGATTGGGGGAGGGGGTAAGGGCCCACCGGCCCTTAGCCCCCTCCCCCACTTAACCTTACCTTATTCCCATCAGTTCCCAGGTTTTGGCGTCCATGGCCTGGGCTTTTTCCGGGGTGTCGTGATCATAGTCCAGCAGGTGTAGTATACCGTGGATCAAGAAAAAGTCGAAGAGGTCTTGAAAGGTCCAGCCGGTTTCTAAGGCCTGGCGGGCGGTGGTCTCTAAGGAGATCACCACCTCTCCCAGGAGGGGCGGCGGTCCCTGAGGATCGGCGGGAGAGTGGAGGGGAAAGGCGATGACGTTGGTGGGGCCCCGGCGCCCGAAGGTCTCCCGGTTGAGGCGGGCCATGGTGCGGTCGCTGACCAGGGTCAGGCTGAGTTCCGCCTTACCCCAGCCCAAGGCGTTTAAGATCTTCCCGGCTCTTCTCCTGACCCTCTCTAGCCTTACCGTTATTTTTCTTTGCCGGTTGTTTATCCAGATCTTCATGCGCTTTGGTCTTTTCGACGGGTAGGGGATAGTGGATGCGCTGATGGAAGATGCCGCTTAGGATTTTATTGAAGCTTTTGGCAATGAGGTGCAGTTCCTTTAGGGTCAATTCGCATTCGTCCAGTTGGCCGTCGGCAAAGACATTGTTAACAATCTTTTGCACCATGCCCTGAATCCGGGCCGGGTTAGGCTCCACCAGGGTCTTGGAGGCCGCCTCCACCTGGTCCGCCAGGAGGACCAACCCGGCCTCTTTGGTTTGCGGCCGGGGGCCGGGGTAGCGATAGTCCTCGATCTTCACCTGCTGGGGATTGGCCGCCTGGCTTTTGGCCTTATGGTAAAAGTAGCTGATAAACGAAGTGCCGTGGTGTTGCTGGATGATATCAATAATGTGATCCCCCAGCAGATTTTTCCGGGCCAGCTCCACCCCGTCCTTCACATGGGAAATCAGAATGAGACTGCTCATGGAGGGAGCCAGTTTTTCGTGTTTATTTTCTCCGCCCAACTGGTTTTCCACAAAATAAGCGGGCTTTTTGATCTTGCCGATATCGTGATAATAAGCCGCGGCCTTGGCCAACAGGGGGTTGGCGCCGATGGCTTCGGCGGAGGCCTCCACCATCTGGCCCACCACCAGAGAGTGATGATAAGTTCCCGGAGCCAGGAGCATCAGCTCTTTTAAGACGGGTTGATCTAAATTCAACAGCTCCAGCAAGCGGATGTTGGAGGAATAGCGGAAACCGGTCTCAATGATGGGGGTAAGGCCCAGGGCCAGGATGCCCGTGAGCAGGCCGCCGCTCACCGCAAAGGCCTGGCCGATGAGGAGGTCATTAAGGGAAAAAGGATATTCCAGCAATTTGAAGGCCGTGAGCATCACCAGGTTTATTGAGGCGATGGCCAGGCCGGTATGAATCAGCGAGCCCCGCCGCCGGTAATATTTGACCCCCCAGGCCCCTACCATCCCGGCACAGGCAAAATACAGGAATAAAGAGGCGTGCCTCTCCAAGAGCATGGTAGCCAGCGCCGCGGTCAGAAAAGCCATGACCATGCCGGTCTCAATCCCCAGGAAGATGGCGGCAAATACGGCAGTCAATCCCAAGGGCAGGCAATAGACCAGGTTTTGCCCCACCTCGGGGCGGAACTGATAAAGGATGCCTCCCAACCCTAAGAGGCCTTTACTTAACAGAACGCTGGCCAACAGCAAGGCCGCCATAAAGGCCAGGTCTCGCAGCCGGGTGGGAAACTGTTTCAAGGAAAGGCGGGCCACCTGATAGGACAACCCCAAAAAGAGGACCAGGCTGAGAAAGGTGCCGAAGAAAATAAGAACGCCCCGGCTTTGAGGGTAGATGCGGCTCTGTTCTTTCAGTTTGGCCAGGTGCAGTAAGCTGAGGCGCTCCCCTTCCCGGACGATGAGCTCCCCCTTTCTTACCTGGAAGAAACTGGGGCGGAGATCTTTTATCGCCTGCTTCTGACGTTCCTGGGTTTCGGCCAGGTTGGGGGAGACGTTGGGAATCAACAGATGCTGCACCAGATCACAGACCAACCAGCGTTCCGCCGGGGTAAAATCCGCGGCCACTTCCCGGCAATAACTGGCCACCGGCTTGCGCGCCTCCTCCAATTCCAAAAAGTAATAAGGGCGCCGGAGGATCTGTTCCTGGCGGGAAGGCAAGCGCCGCAGCAGGATCTCCTGGGGTTCCGGGTTCAGGAGCGACCGATTGCTGAGCACTCCTTGATGGAAAAAGTTTTCCAATACCTGGTTGACCAGGGCCTCCTGGGTAGGGGAAAACCCTCCCTTGGCCAGGAGAAAGAAAGTGGGGTTAGGGATACTGACGCCCAAAAGGTTGTCGAATTTGGGCTTTTCCTTGAGGAGCTCTTTATAGATACCTGCCCCTAATTGGCGGTTACTCTGGTCCGGCCTGCTACGCCGGCCCTTAACGGCTGGCTGGGCAATTATCTCCTGCTCTTTCTGGCGTATAAACTGTAAAGAGTTGTGGAGCCGCGCCTGGACCTTGGCGAAAGCCTCTTCATCCAAATCATAGACCGGAGGTATCTGTTCCAGCAGCTCTTTCTGGCGCTGGCCGGTAGCCTCGGCATCCTCCACCAGAAAGTCCCCCACCGCCTTGATATTTTCCTGAGCGATGTCTCCCTGTTTATATTGGCGGGAAGGTTTTTGGGGATGGGGGCTGAGGATCAAGGCGATGGCTAGACTCAAGCCCAAGAGCAGCAGGAGTTTCCCCCCGGTTTCATAATCGCGGAAAGGCAGGGGTTTCCGAGGCAAGGACCAATGCAGCCGGGGACGCCAGGAACGTCCCCGCCCGAAAATGCGGCTGATCTTTCCGGAAGATTCCTTCTCAGGCATGCTCGACCTCCCCGCCTCGGGGGAGTTGTCTCTCCCGGCGGCCATTATAGGCCCGGATGATATCCTGCACCAGGGGGTGGCGCACCACGTCCCGTTCGGTGAAATGCACGAAGGTGATGCCCTCGATCCCGGCCAATAACTGGCGAGCTTCCACCAGTCCCGAGGCCACTCCGGGGGGCAGGTCGATTTGGGTCACATCCCCGGTGATGACCGCCTTGGAGCCGAATCCCAGGCGGGTCAGGAACATCAGCATCTGCTCCGAAGTGGTGTTCTGGGCCTCATCCAAGATGACAAAGGAATCGTTCAGGGTCCGGCCCCGCATGAAGGCCAGGGGGGCCACTTCGATTACCCCCCGCTGGACCAGGCGGGTGGCTTTGTCAAAATCCATCATATCGTGGAGGGCGTCATAGAGAGGCCGGAGATAAGGGTTGACCTTCTCGTAGAGGTCCCCCGGCAGGAAACCCAACTTTTCCCCGGCTTCCACCGCCGGGCGGGCCAGAACGATACGGATGAACTCATGGTTCATCAATACGGCCACCGCCATGGCCATGGCCAGATAGGTCTTGCCGGTGCCCGCCGGGCCGATGCCGAACACCAGATCATGGTTGCGAATGGCTTCGATATAATGCTTTTGGTTGAGACTTTTGGGGGTGATGCGCCGTTTCATGGCCGAAATATAGACCGTGTCCAGGAAGAGGTCCTTGACCGAGGCGCTCTCTTTTTCCTGGAGGATCTTGATGGCGTATTGGACGTCTTGGGGATGGACGGCATACCCGGCCTGAAGCAGCTCATAGAGTTCGGTGAGGACCCGGCGGGCCAGGTTGAGGTCGGGCTCCATCCCCTCCAGGGTGACCTGATGCCCCCGCACCGACAGTTTCACTCCTAGATTGCGGCCGATCAGACGGAGATTCTGGCCTTGCTCCCCGAACAGGGACTGGGCCAGAGTATTGTCGGCAAAAGTGAGTTGGGCGGTGCTCATGGTGGTGGTATCGGACTTGGCGGCTTTCACCCGTTGGCTGGCCCTAGCCCCATAACCTGTCCCCGGATGTGACGCCGCCGGGGACGGTTGTCGAAATCCAGGAGGACAATCTGCTGCCAGTTGCCCAAAAGCAGGTGACTGTCCTCCAGGGGGATGCTAAGGGAAGGCTTAAGGAAGGCGGCCCGGACATGGGCGTAGCCGTTGCCGTCCCCCCAACGACGGTCGTGTTCATAGACCAGGTCCTGGGGGAAGAGGCGCTCGATGGCGGCCCGAAGATCATTGACCACCCCGGATTCAAACTCGATGGTGGTCAAAGCCGCAGTGGAGCCGGAGATGAACAAATTAACCAATCCCGCCTTGATCCCGGTCTGCCGCACTTTTTCTTGAACCTGTGCGGTAAGATCCAAAATGTCGGTCCCGGCCGTGGTGTCCACCTCCAGGGTAAAGGCTTGCAGGGCAAGCATAGGTTGGAATCTTATCAGAAAGTTTTTTTTGTATCAAATTTTATTATAAATAATTATAACCTATCCCTCTTCAGTTTGGGGAAGGTTTACCGGCTCGCTAATTAATTCCATTCTCCCACCCACTTTGCCAATTCTTGCAAAGCCCGTGCCGCGTAGGCGGCGCCCCGCTGCCTTTTCGGCAGGCGCCCCGGCAGCGCCGGAAACAGCCCGAAATTCACGTTCATGGGCTGGAAATCTTTGCTGGCCGTATTGGTCAGATGATAAACCAGGGCCCCCAGCGCGGTGGCCCGGGGCGGGGTGACCAGGACCTCACCCCGGGCCAGGCGGGCCGCATTGATCCCGGCCAAAAGGCCCATGGCGGCGGACTCCACATAGCCTTCCACCCCGGAAATCTGCCCGGCCAGAAAGATCGGGGGATGCAACCAGAAGTTCAGATAAGGACTCAGCAGACCGGGAGAGCGGATAAAGGTGTTCCGGTGGATGCTCCCCAGCCGGGCAAATTCTGCCTGCTCCAGACCCGGAATGAGGCGGAAGACTTGTCTCTGGGCCGGATAGGTCAGCTTGGTCTGGAAACCCACTAAATTATAGAGAGTGCCTTCCCGGTTCTCCGCCCTAAGTTGCGCCACTGCAAAGGGTTGCCGACCGGTCCGGGGATCGATGAGCCCCACCGGCTTCAAAGGACCATAGACCAGGGTCAAATAACCCCGGGCCGCCATCACCTCAATGGGCAGGCAACCTTCAAAATAACGCGGCTCCTCAAAGGGCCGCAACGGCACCTGCTCCCCCTGCATCAACGCCTGATAGAACGCCCCGTATTCCTCTTTGCTAAAGGGACAATTCAGGTAATCCTCCCCGGCCCCATACCGGGAGGCCCGAAAGACCCTGGCCCCGTCAATGGAGTCGGCAAAAACGATGGGGGCCATGGCGTCATAAAAATGCAGATGCTCCTGGCCGGTGAGCCGGCCTAACTCCGCGGCCAAAGCCTCCGAAGTAAGCGGCCCGGTGGCGATGATAGTGGGCCGGTCCCCTGCCAGCGCCGTTACCTCTTCCCGGACGACTTCCACCAACGGCTCCTCTTCCAGGGCCTGAGTGATAAATTGGGCAAAGGCCTGGCGCTCCACCGCCAGGGACTTCCCCGCGGGCACCCGGGTGGCGGCCGCCGCGGCCATGATTAAAGAGTCCAGCCGCCGCATCTCCTCCTTCAGGAGCCCCACCGCATTCTCCACTGCTTCGGCCCGAAGGGAATTGCTGCACACCAACTCCGCCAACAGGGGGGACTGATGCGCCGGAGTAAATTTCTTCGGGCGCATCTCAGATAACCGCACCCTGACCCCGCGCCGGGCCGCCTGCCAGGCCGCCTCACTCCCCGCCAGCCCCCCGCCGATGATAGTGATTTCGGGATGGTTGGCGTGAGGGGAGGGCCAAGGACCGGTGGTCCCTGTCCTCCCCCCACACCCACCTCCTAACCCGCTTAGGGGTTTGGTTGGGCCGGGGCCAAAGGCCCCGGCCCAACCAAACTTTTTTCCCCCGAAGGGA
>JBFLZI010000172.1:0-5735 GCA_040756315.1 Thermodesulfobacteriota bacterium
AGGGCCGGGGGAGCAGTGGCTCCCCCGCCCTCCCCTCAAACTCCCCTCCCAACCCCCTTTAAAGGGTTGGGGGAGAGGGTTTGGGGGAGGGGTTTGGGGCCTACGGCCCCTGGCCCCCTCCCCCAAAAATCATAACCACCTCCAACAATAGTCTGGTCAGCACGCCGGCGGCGATGTCGTCGGCCACTACTTCCAGGCCGCCTTCGCCCCTCCCGAACCAATAAATAGGCCAGGGTTTAAGTATATCCAGGGCCCGGAAGACGAAAAAGCCGGCCAAGGCCCAGGTCCAGGTCAGGGGCAGGCCCGCCAGGGCGATCAAGAGGCCGGCCACTTCGTCGATGACAATGGCGCTGTGGTCCGTCTTGCCCAGATAGTCCTGCGCCGAACCCGCCACCATCAGACTGACGGCCAGCAAGACCGCCCAGCCCAGGGCGTAAACCCAGGGGCCTTGGCGGGCCAACAGCCACCACAGGGGCAACGCGGCCAGAGAGCCCCAGGTGCCGGGAGCCACCGGCAGATAGCCCACGCCACCCCAGGTGGCCAGGGCCAGAATCAGCCTTCTTGGGGCCTTGGGGCCAATGGTCAACGGCAACATCCTTTTAAGATAACAGTTAAAAATTACACAGATTTAAGCCATTGTCAATAATCCCGCCAACCCCGGTGAAAAGAGGTCGTGGGGGATGGGGGATGGAGGACGGCCGCCCCCGGCTGTCCTGGACAGGCGAGGGCGCCTATCCTCCATTAACCCTGGCCCTCCCCCCACAAGAGGACAAATTTGGCTATCGGTGGATTAAGGGGTTAAAAAATTGAGAAATTTCCCTTATAATATCCGTATGCGGTCTGATGTCCCAGAGCCTTCCGCCCCGCTACCGCAGATCATTCCCCGGCCGGAGCATAGTCTTTCCCGCAAAGATGTGACCGTCGAGGCCCTCAAGGTGCTCTATCGCCTGCACCATACCGGCTATAAGGCCTATCTGGTGGGAGGCAGCGTCCGGGATTTGCTGTTAGGGAAACGCCCCAAGGACTTTGATATTGCCACCGACGCCCGGCCCGGGGAAATCCGCAAACTTTTCCGGAACAGCCGCATCATCGGCCGGCGTTTCCGCCTGGTGCAGGTCTTCTTCCGGGGCGGCAAGATCGTGGAGGTGTCCACCTTCCGCTGCCGCTCCGAATTTGATGACACCCCGGAGGGCACTTTAGCCCGGAACAACACCTTCGGCACCCCGGCCGAGGACGCCCACCGCCGGGATTTGACCATCAACGGCCTGTTTTATAACATTGCCGACTTTTCCCTGGTGGACTATGTGGGGGGGCTGGCGGACCTGAAAAACGGCTATATCCGGGTCATCGGCGAGCCGGGGGTGCGCTTCCAGCGGGACCCGGTGCGGATGCTCCGGGTATTGCGCCATGCGGCCCGCACCGGCTTTACCATCGACCCCGCCGCCTGGCAGGAGATTTTGGCCAAGGGACACCTCATCAGCCTGTGCCCGGCCTCCCGCCTGCGGGACGAATTGTCCAAAGATTTCCACAGCGGCGCGGCCCGCCCCTTTTTTAGCCTGATGTTCACCAGCAGCCTGTTTTACGCCATCTTCCCCGGCTGGTCCTCACGCTTGGGGCAGTCCGGGGAGAAGGGTTTATTGGAACTCCTGGGCCGGGTGGATATTTTGACTAAAGCTGAACGCCCCCTCTCCGAGAGCCTGCTGTGGGCCCTCTTCCTGACCCCTTACCTGGAGGGGGAATCCCTGCCGGAGAATCTTAAGGAAAGGCGTGACCTTATCCAAAATAAGGTCCGGGAGGCTTTGGGGGCCATTGAATTCCCCCGCCAGCGCCAGGAAGAGGTGTCCCAACTGTTGACCGTGGCGTCAGCCATATTGCCTCATCCAGGCCAGAAGCGGCCTCTGCCGGCCCGTCTCACCCGGCTGGCCGCCTTCCCGGAGGCGATGCGGCTGCAGCAAATTAAAACGGCACCCCTGGAGGAATTGCTGGAACGGATTCCCCAGGAGGAGATACCCCCGCCGGTCCGCCGGGGTAAGCGCCGCCGCCCCCGGCGCCGGTTCCGGGGCCACCGCCGCCCGCCCGGGCCTTAAGGCTCCTCAATATTCCCCAATTTCCAGGCCTTCTGGCCCCGCTGCCTTTCAAAATGCCAGTATTCCGTTAATTCCGCCTGGTAAGTCAGGCTGCCGGACAGGAGCTTCAAGCTGTGGCGCTGGAGAATGTAATCCAGCACCAGGCCTTGCAGTCTTAGAGTGATAAATTCCTTCTGATCATCCTGCGCGGCCGCGGTCACTTCCAGGGAGTTCAGGAGCAAATCCTCCAGGCGGCTGATTTCATCCCGCATCTTCAAAACCTTGAAAGCCACGGAGAGAAGATGGAACATCTTCTCCGTCACCAGCTCTTTTAAGGGTTCCAGGTCCTGGCGGTTCCAGGCGGTATAAAACTCCGCGATGACCTGGCGGGCGTATTCCCCGAACCCGGCCAAATTAAAGTCGGGATCTGACGCCATGATCTGGTCCAATCCGGGGAGGGCGTCTCCATTCACGTCCAGATTCACCGGGGAGATGGTTTGGGGCCTGAGGAAGCACCGATCCGCAGTTGCCGGGGGGGCCGCCTCCTTTTCCCAGGCGCGTTTAAGGACCCGGTACCCCAGGTAAACCAGGGCGGCAATTACCAGAAAGTCCAGTAATCCCAAAGGCCAGGACCCTTCAGGCCAGGAAGGAGCCGGATAGCCGAATATAAGGGACCATAACCAGCCCCCCAGGATACCCCCGGCCATCAACCTGAAGAGATCTTCCCGGGTGGAGGAGAAGGGTTTTGATCCGCCGGTTACGGAGGATGGTTGGGAATACTTTTCTCGGGGCTGGGAGCGGGGCGGGGTGGCTGCCGCCGGCAGGGCTACCGCAGTAAATTCCGGCCTGGCAAACTGCCAGGCTGCCTCCCCCTGGGGCGCAGTCAATGCCCAGACGCGAGTCGATGCCGGGAACAGGACCAGCAGGCAGAGCAAAAACAGGCCGGAACGTATTCTCATTACCTTTGGATAAGAATCTGCTCAAAGTTACATACTACTTCTCCTCTTCATTATCGGCTAGTAAGTTGACGCGCTTGAAACGCCTTTTCCCCACCTGGAGCAGATAAGTCTTTCCGGCCGGCAACTCCCGCTGGACGTCCCCCACCTTTTCCCCTTCCACCTTTACTGCGCCTTGCTTGATCAGGCGCTGGGCTTCGGAGGTGCTGCTCACCATGCCGGCCGCCACCATGACATGGGGCAGCCAGTAAGACTCCACTTCCCGGGAGGGCGTCCCCCCGGTGGCTGCCGCGCCTGGGTGATGCAGGTTGACCTCTTCAATCTCCTCCGGCAAGCCCCCCTCCCGAAAGATGTGGGCGAACTCCCGAGCCGCCTGGGTGGCTGCCTCCCGGCCATGATAACGCCCCACCAATTCCAGAGCCAACTCCTCTTTGGCCTCCCGGGGATGCTTGGCCCCGGTCTTCAGGTCCGCTTCCAGGCGCTTCAAGGCTTCCGGAGTAATGTCGCTCAAGAGCTCATAATAACGGGGCATCAACGCGTCGGCAATGGACATGAGCTTGCCGAACATCACCGGGGGCGGCTCATCGATCCCCACATAGTTGTTCAGGGATTTGCTCATCTTCTGGACCCCGTCCAGGCCCTCCAACAGCGGCAGGGTAATGACCACCTGGGGGGCCTGGCCGTATTCCCGCTGGATTTCCCGGCCCACCAGGAGATTGAATTTCTGGTCCGTGCCCCCCAATTCCACGTCGGCCTCGAGCGCCACGGAATCATAGGCCTGGATCAGGGGATAGAGAAATTCATGGATGGCGATGGGCGTCTGGGCCGCATAACGCTTATGAAAATCATCCCGTTCCAACATGCGGGCCACGGTGTGCCGGGCCGCCAGGCGGATCAGGTCCTGGGCCAGCATGGGCTTCATCCAGCGGCTGTTAAAATCGATGACCGTCTTCTCCGGGTCCAGGACCTTGAAGATCTGCCGCTCATAAGTGGCGGCATTGGCCTTGACCTCCTCCTCCGTCAAGGGCGGGCGGGTCTCACTCTTACCGGAAGGGTCGCCGATCAACCCGGTGAAATCGCCGATCAAGAAAATCACCTGATGCCCTAAGTCCTGAAAATTCTTGAGCTTATGAATCAACACCGTATGCCCTAAGTGCAAATCCGGGGCGGTGGGATCAAACCCGGCCTTGACCCGAAGGGGTCTGCCGTTGGCGATGGACTTTTCCAGGCGCGCCCTCAGTTCCTCTTCCCGAATGATTTCCTGGCAGCCCTTTTTGATGAGGGCCATTTGCTCTGCAACCGACTTCACTTCAGTCTCCAATACGAATCATAGGGCGTGTCGGGCACGCCGAATTTATAGCGGCCACGGGCCGCCCGTGAATTACTGGGGAAGGGGGCCAGGGGCCGTTGGGCCCCTGCCCCCTTCCCCAGACCCCATCCCCCAACCCCATAAGGGTTTTAACGGCGTCAGGCCGGTCAGAGCGGGAAGCCCCTACTTCCCGACTGTCATGAGCCACCGAAGGGACGGATTAGGGAAAAGGTAGGTGGCACAGGCGTCTCGCCTGTGCTCCTCATACTCAACCTTTTTCCAGAAAATTATGGCTTGATATTTATCCTGCCTGTGCCTGATGCCGTTATTTCCCCTATGATATTGGCATGGGTGACGCCTTTTTCCTGAAGTTTGGTTAATAACATTTCGGTCTGCTGCGGCGCGATGGCGATGAGCAGCCCCCCGGAGGTCTGGGCGTCGCTCAGCAGGTCTAAGGATATGACGTCAACCTGGGGGTCAACGGCCAGATGCTTCTCGCAAAAGAGCCGGTTGGCATGGCTCCCCCCGGGCACCAAACCCATACCGGCGTATTCCCGGGCCCAGGATAGGGTGGGTACCCGGCTGGCCGAGATAGTGAGTTCCGCTTTACTGGCCAGGGCCATCTCCAAAGCGTGTCCCAATAGCCCAAAACCGGTGATGTCGGTGACCGCGTGCACTTCCAGGCCCTCCAGGGCCTCCGCCGCGCCCCGGTTGAGCTGGCTCATCACCTGAATCATGGCGGCCTCTGCTTCCGGTGAAGCCAGGCGGCCTTTCAGGGCGGTGGCGATGATGCCGGTGCCCAGGGGTTTGGTGAGGACCAATATGTCCCCCAGACGCGCCCCGGCATTGGTGAGAATCCGGTCCGGGTGCACCACCCCGGTCACCGCCAGGCCGTATTTCAACTCCGGGTCCTCGACGCTGTGGCCCCCCACCAGCAGCGCCCCGGCTTCGTGCACCTTATCCAGGCCTCCCTGAAGAATAGCTTTCATAATCTCCGATGAGGTGGTTTTCAAGGGAAAGCAGATGATATTCAGGGCCGTCAGGGGTTTCCCCCCCATGGCATAGACGTCGCTCAAAGCATTGGCCGCGGCGATCTGCCCGAACTGATAGGGATCATTGACAATCGGGGTAAAAAAATCCAGCGTCTGAATCAGGGCAAGCTCCGGCGTCAAGCGATAGACCCCGGCATCGTCCGCCGCCTCCAACCCTACCAATAGATCAGGATGCGCCTTATAAGGCAAGCTCCTTAAGACCTCCTCCAGGACCCCCGGAGGCACCTTGGAAGCTCAACCCGCAGCCCGCACCTGCTCCACCAACGGCACCTGCTTTTCCTTCAAACCTAACCTCGCTTGGGAGTATGTTGTGGGGGGAGGGCCGGGGGAGCAGTGGCTCCCCCGCCCTCCC
>JBFLZI010000173.1:0-5643 GCA_040756315.1 Thermodesulfobacteriota bacterium
CCCAAGCCCCCTCCCCCAATCCCTTATAGGGTGTTTAAGCTGTCCGCAACTCCATCACTTCCTGGAATTTCCTCACCACCAAATACCTTGCCACCTTGATCTTGATGACGGCAGCCCGGGGGGAGGCGGCAAATTCCGCTAACAAGGGATGCTTGTCCAGAAAGAGCTGTAAGCAGGCTTCTTTTTCCGCCGGTCCCACTTCCTCGGCTAGCCCCTGGGCGGTAACGGCCAGGGCCTCGGCAAAGTCCGTCTCCTGGTTGACGCGATTGTCGATGAGCAGAGCCACTTGGGGATTTTTCTTGAGATTCCGGTACTTGTGCCTGGCCTTCTCGGTGACGATAATCAGATGTTTGAGGTCGGCGCCGGCGGCAAAGACCATCAGGCTCAGGTAAGGACGGCCATTTTCCAGAGTGGCCAGCACCGCCAATCTCTGGGTCTGGAAAAGTTCCTGCAGCAAAGGCACTAGAGGGGAGGAGTCCATAGTGATCAATCTCCGGGTTTATCTCTGCTGGTCCAGCAGGCGGCCCAGGGCGGCCAGGTGGCCTTTCTCTTCGGTGGCCAGGGCATGGAGAACCTCCTGAGTTTGCCTATCAGCGCATTTATCCGCCAGGCGGAGATAAAGGTCCAGGGCCTGGGTTTCCAACATCAGGGCCAACTCCAGGACCTCCGGGGCGCTCTTCAAGAGAGGCTCGTTCTTTGCCAGGAATTCTTCAAAGTTATAGCCGCCCTCCAAAATATGGGTGACGACAGAAGCCTCGAACCCATCCCGGCCCGGCCCGCTAGGATTTAGAGCGGCATATCGGTCAAATAGCTTTTGCTGATGCTGGACCTCAATGGCCGCCAGTTTCGAAAAAAGAGCGCCCAGTTCCGGGTCCTGGGTCTGGGCCTTCAGGATGTCATAAAAATTCTCCAGGGCCTTCTCCATGCCGCAGGCCAGCCGGATGATATCCGAGGGGCTTTCGTCCCCTCGCACCAGGTCCAGGTTGAGTTCCCGGGGGCCGGCGGCCTTAAGGCCCTGAAAAGCCTTGATGCCCCCCGCCAGGTTATAAACCTCTTTAAAACCATACCCGCTTAAAAGTTGGGCCGCCACCCGGCTGCGCCCGCCGATGGCGCAGTAAACCAAGGTGGGCTTCTCCGGGTCTAACTCCTTTAGAGAATCGTTCAACTGGGGTAAAGGGATGAGCTTGGCCCCCGGCAGATGCGACTCTTCATATTCACCGGCCTGGCGCACGTCCAACAAAGTGTAAGCGCCGGTGGGGTGCTCGGCGAAATACGCCTTGACCTCATCCGGCTCCAGGGATTTTACCGGGGTAAATAACTTTTTGAGAAGCACCCTGCCTCCCTTCTTTCTCGTGATCAGGTGAAGTGATTGGGGGATCGGTGATCAGTAATCAGTGATCAGTGATCACTGAAAAAATACCAAGAACGATTACTGATTACTAATTTTCCCCGGACCTCCTCTCAATTGCTCCTCACCCAATAATAATCCGGGCGTCCAGGACGGCGGCCCCTTGGCCTTCGGGGAAGACCATCAGGGGATTGATGTCCAGTTCCCGGATCTCCGGGAAGTCCAGGACCAGTTGGGAGAGGCGTTCCAGGCATTGGGCGATGGCCTCCAGGTCCGCCGGGGGAGCGCCCCGGAAGCCCTTCAGGAGGGGAAAGCCCTTGAGTTCCTGGAACATGCGGTGGGCCCAGATTTCCGAGATGGGGGCCAACCGGAAGATGACGTCTTTAAAGATCTCTACGTTGGTGCCCCCCAGGCCGAACATGAGCAAAGGGCCGAACTGGGGGTCCCGGGTCATGCCCAGGATGGTCTCCTGGCCTTTGGGGGCCATTTTTTGGACCAGGACTCCGGCAAGCCTGGCCTGGGGCCTGGCCGCACTGACCGCGGCCAGCAGTTCCTGGCAGCCCTGGCGGACTTCGGCGTCAGTGCGCAGGTTCAGGCGAACGCCCCCCACGTCCGTCTTGTGCAGGATGTCCGGGGAGACGATCTTTAAGGCCACCGGCAGGCCCAGGGCCGCGGCCGCCTGTGCGGCTGCCTCGGGGCTTTGGGCCCAGCGCCAGGGGGTGACCGGGAAACCATAAGCCTGAAAGACTTCGTGGGCCTCCGGTTCCAGGAGAAACTGGCGGCCTTCAGCCTGGGCTATATTTAAGACCGCTCTTACTTTGGGGCCATCCACGTCGGTAAAGGTCTTGATGTCATAGCGGCGTCCCTGCAAACCGGCGGCATAGCGGGCCATGGCTCCCAGGCTCCGGGCCGCTTCCTCCGGAAAGTCGTAATGGGGCAGGCGGGCCTGGGTGAGGATGGCCAGGGGCTCTTCCCGATCCCGCAAGGCCATCTGGCAGACCAGGGTGGGTTTTTGGTAACGGGCCGTGACCTGGGTGATGCTGGCGGCCACCGCGGCCAGGTCCGTCATGAGTTGGGGAGTGGAAATGACGATGACCCCATCCACTCCGGGGTCGCTGAGGACCGCGTCCAGGGCCAGACCGTAGCGGTCTTCCCGGGCGTCCCCCAGGACGTCCACCGGGTTGTGGATATTGGCGGCCGGGGGCAGCCCGGATTTAAGCTTCGTGAGGGTGGCTTCTTGAAAGGCAGCCAAATCCAGGCCATAGCGGATGGCGGCGTCGGTGGCCATGATACCCAGGCCCCCGGCATTGGTGACCATGGCCACCCGGTTGCCTTGGGGCAGGGGCTGGGTGGCGAAGGCCGTGGCATAATCAAAGAGCTCTTCCAGGGATTCCACCCGAAGGACCCCGCATTGGGCGAAGAGGGCGTCATAGGCGGCGTCCGAACCGGCCAAGGCCCCGGTGTGGGAGGAGGCCGCCTTGGCCCCCGCGGCGGTCCTCCCGGATTTGATGGCCAGAATAGGTTTCCGGGAGTCCCTGCCGGTGATCTCCTGGGCTAATTTAAAAAAGTCTTGGGGATGGCTCAAGTCTTCCAGGTAAAGGAGGATGACGTCCGTCAGGGGATCATCTTGCAGATAGGCCAGAAGATCATTTTCATTCAGGTCGGCCTTGTTGCCCACGGAGACAAACTTGGAAAGCCCGATCTTTTCGCCGTGGGCATACTCCAGGGCCGCCACCCCCACCGCGCCGCTCTGGGAAATGAGGGCGATGTTGCCGGGCTGGGGCGTCAGGTGGGCAAAACTGGCGTTTAAAGAGACCTGGGGATCGGTATTGATAATGCCCAGACAGTTGGGTCCCAGAAGGCGCACCCCGAATTTTCGGGCGGTTTCCCGGACTTCCTCCTCCTGGGCCACCCCATCCCCGCCCAGCTCTTTGAAACCTGCGGTGATGATGATTACTCCTTTGATGCCTTTTTGCCCGCACTCTGCCAAAACCTGGGGGACGGTGTCCCGGGGCACGACAATGACCGCCAGGTCCACCTCCTCGGGGATCCCCAACACCGTGGGATAGGCCTTGACGCTCATGATGCTGTTGGCCCTGGTGTTCACCGGATAAAGCACTCCGGTGTAACCGTGCTGCAGGATATTGGCGAAAACCGCCTGTCCCACGCTGCCGGGCCGGGAAGAAGCCCCGATGACCACCACGGACCGGGGAGCAAAAATCCTCTTTAAGTCCGCGCCCTGATACGACTCAGCCATGCCGCCGCCTTTCTCTTGAGGTTGTTTTGGGGGGCTAAGGGGCCGTGCCCCTTAGCCCCCTCCCCCAAACCCCCTCCCCCAATCCCTTAAGATGGTTAGTTTGGAAGTGAAGATAGAGGAATTTTTACCGGTAAAAATTTCCTAACCGGCAAGCTTTTCCCCAATTTAGCGGGAAAATTTTGCTGTTTTCAAGCCCCATCTAATTATTTTAAATATTTGTTTAATATTATTAATAAGTTGTCGAAGATAGGTCTGGTATAGCTTTTGCTTTCTTCATTCGGCAGGTAATTTTCTTCACGAGCCATTTTCCGGCAATATCCATAACCTGTTTATTATATTAGACAACTCTCCAACAGCAACCTTTTCCTCCTGACATCCCCAGGATCGCCAGGCGCACTCTCTTTAAGCGGCATGATTAACTTTCGCCCCACCGTAGTCGGGATTGGACCCTTTTTGGCATAAGGGAACAACTAGGCCGGGATGGCGAAAGATGGAAAGGGGGTGGTGCAAGTAATCCCACCGGCTGAAGTAGCATACGGCATAATTAGGCTTAATCATTAATCGTTAAACCAAATGGAGGGGACCATGAGTATTGGAGGAATCGGCGGCATCGGGGGAGGAGGTAGCTTTCCCTCCCTCAGTGAGATGCGGCAAATGATGTTCAACCGGATGGACCAGGACGGCGATGGGGTGATCAGTAAGAGCGAGTTTGCCGCCGATGCGGAGAAAAGGGCGCAAATGACCGGCCAAAGCATCGACGCGGACAAACTGTTCGCCGCCATTGACACCAACCAGGATGGGGTTATCGATGTGTCCGAAAACGAGGCGGCTCTGGAAAGGATGGGACCGCCTCCCCCGCCCCCGGCCTCGGCCAGTGGTATATCTGAGATTGTGGAGGAGATCTTTGCCCTCATGGATACCAATAAGGACGGCGTCATTGATAAGTCGGAGTATGAAGCGGCCCTGGGGCAGATTGAGGGGGAAATGGAAAACGGGACGGCCGCAGCCGGCACCGATGACGGCTCCACGTCCGGGCTCAGCTCCACCGACGCCTCAGAGGCCGGCCAGGACGGGAGCAGTCTGTTGGCCCTGCTGCAACAACTCATCGAGAACCTGATGAACCACGAGAAATATCAGGAGAAGTACTCTTCTTCCGGGTCCCAGGACACTGAAGGCGTGGACTCTTACGCTTAAGGGAACCGTGGGCGAATTCTCCTTACGGCACTACCGGAAATCCACCATCAAGTGCCGCGCGGCCCCAAGGTAGCGCGGCACTTTTCCTTTAAGTCCTGGAGAATCTCCTCCATTAAACCGGGCAGGGCTTGTTGCACTTCCGGGGAGAGGCCTTGCCCAGAAGCAAAAGACTTTCCTTCCAGGCCATAGACGATGAGGGTGGCGGGGAGGAGCTTCAAGGCTCGGGCCAGTTCCACGGCTGCGGCCAGGCCCAGGGCATGGGTGGAAGAAGGGGCAAAGAGCTTTTGGGGCAGAGGTTCCCGGTGGGCTTCAAAACGATAAAGGGTGCCCGGTTTGCCCCCGGAGGCCGCCGCGTCCACCAGGATCACCGTTTCCGCGCCTTGACATTTTTCCCAGATATCCATCAGGTCTCCACTAATTTCCAGGATGGTTACCGCGGAGAGATGCCTTTCCCGAAGTCTCCGGGCAATGGCCGGGCCGATACCGTCATCACCCCGATATTCATTGCCGATGCCGATTATCAGGATGGGGGCTGGGGAAATCTGGGGTTGTTGATAACCCGGGCTTATCAATCTGAAAACTCTGGTCCGAAAAGTTTTATGTAGGGTGCGCACTGCGCACCAGTTCTTGGAAGGTGCGCCTTGCAGTTATCGGTACGATGATAATGGCGGGCGGGGACGCCCGCCCAACGATTTTTTATGATTTTCGGGTGGACCGAAGGCCCATGTATGACTGTTCTACAGTTTTGTCCGCACAGGCTGGAAAGCCTGTGCCACTGGCCCAAGGCCTTGCCCCAATCCCTAATGGGGTTAAATTCTTGAAGGCAGGATGGGGCCTCAGGCCC
>JBFLZI010000174.1:0-5555 GCA_040756315.1 Thermodesulfobacteriota bacterium
CCCTGGCCCTCCCCCCACATCAAATAACCAGGGGAGGGCGGGGGAGCCACTGCTCCCCCGGCCCTCCCCTCAAATCAATCTTCCAACATCCTTTAATTGGTAGCTAATACGGTTTGGAGGGTGGCCACCACGTGTTCGGCTTCGCCGATATAGGTGGACATATTGGCCCGGTGGTTGGCCAGGATGCCGTCTTTAGCGCCGTCGGTCACCACCCAGGGGGATAGGTGGGAAGCGCTGTGCAGGGCATGGATGGCGTCATCCAGCAGTTTATGGGAGCCTTTTCTTTGCAGTTGTTCGTGGAAGTCTTCTTTCACCGCCTCCAGCATCTGGGACATGCCCAGGGCCACGCCTTGGGAAAAATAAAAATAATCGTCGGTTTTAAACCAGGAGACCGGCGAGCCGTCGGCCTCGGTGTCCTTGATCAGGTTATGGTAAGAACTCCCCAGGATGTCTTTATAATTGGCGAGCAAGGCGATGAGGTTGTCCACCCGGGTATAGAAGCGGCTGCGGCCCCGTTTCAGATCCTCAATATAGGTTTCCAGGTCATGCATGGCCTCCCGGTACTTGCCGGAGGCGGAGGGAAACCAGTACTTGTCCGGGCTCACCATGAAAAAGTTCATGGCTTCATTGACCCGAGGGTTATAGGCTTCAGTGATGGCAAACCGGGTCATATGTTCGTTCAAGACCACAATGGTGCGCCGGGCCACTTCCAGGACCCCCAACTGCAGATTATTGACATTGTCCGTCAGCCCTAATTTGCCGAAGAGGATGGTGTTGGGGCGCCACCCGAAGAGGGTCTGATTGACCTGATCGTCCATGATCTTGACCAGGGTGTTGGTGAAGGCCTCTCCTTTGAACTTTTCTTTGGGCAAGGCGGGAGGCGGCGGGGCCGGATGGGCTGGGGCTTTAGGAGGCTCCGGGGCCTTGGGCGCCTCGGCTTCGGCCCCCTGGGGGAGGGCCGGAGGCACGGTTTCCGGTGGGGCCTCCAGCGCTGGCGCCGCAGGCTCCGGGACGGTTTCTGACGGGTGCCGGGTTTCCCAAGTGAAGAGGATGCCCAAAAAGATCAGGATCACCAGAGCCACCAGAAAAAAGCGCTGCTTGAGCAGTAGGCCCAGTTTGCTTTCCCGGGGCGGAGGCTGCTCCGGCGGCAAGGGCATGGGCACTTTCCCGCCCGGACTCCCAGAATTTGGCTTCATGGGGATTTCGACTCCTGGCGGCCTTTGGCGCCGTGGGGTCGCTCTGTCAAGATCTCCGCGGTGAACACATAGATGCGGGTGTCAGGGTCTTTCCAGGCATCAGGTGGCAAGCCGGCCTTGCAGCAAGTCTGTTCCAGAAAGGTCTGGCGGTCCCATTTATATTCTGTGGCCACCTGGGGCAACAACAGACCCCGGTGCATACCTTTCACTATGATGAGACCATGCTTTCCCACTTCAATCTCGTCAACTTTGGCAATCTGACGCATAGGGGTGAGCACGGAAATTTCCAGTTCCAGATCGGCCAACTCTTCTTCCCGCAAAGGCGGGAACCGGGGGTCATGAAAAGCCGCGGCCAGGGCCATTTCCTGCACTGCCGGCAAGAGGGGTTTGACGGCCTCCACATAGCCGATGCAGCCTCTTAAGCGTCCCTGGCGGGTCAGGGTGACAAAGACCCCCCGAGGCTCACAAAGGCTGGGGGGGGTCACCCGGGGGTATGACGGCGATTGCCCCTTAAGATGCGCCTGGATACTGGCCCGGGCCACCTGAAATAAGAGCTTTTGGTCCGACTCACTTAAGTGCATGGGCTCTTGTCCTCCCCCACCAGGAGAAGCCATCAGGCCTAATAAGACCCCGATCTTAAGGGGCAGTAAAATTGCGAGTAAGCCAAGCCTAGGCATGGAGTTTGGGCAAGTCGCGGCTAGATCTCAGAATTGGCGTCCGTGCGCCATTTCATATAACCAGGATTGCTCCCCCCTGTCAATGAGAAAGGCCCGATAGCCCCGTTTTCCCCCGCCTCTCCCATGTCCCTTGCATCCTGCTCCCGCCCTTGATAAATTGTTAATATTGAGGGGAGGGGGCAGGGGCCTGCGGCCCTCAGCCCCCTCCCCCCAATTACCACGCATCCCCAGTCGCTGAAGTGATGAAAACTTATCCGGTGTTTGCTCTGATTGCTGGTCAGCCCTGTCTGGTGGTGGGTGGGGGAGAGGTGGGGGAGCGCAAGGTCCGGGACCTTTTAGAAGCCGGCGCCTGGGTGACGGTGGTGAGCCGGACTCTTACCCCCGGCCTGGCGGAGATGGCGGCCCAAGGAGAGATTAGTTACCGGGAGGAGGATTTCCATCCGGAGCATCTGGCGGGCATGGCACTGGTGGTGGGGGCCACCGATGACCCGGAGGTCAACGCCCGGGTCAGCGCCGGGGCCCGGTCCCGGGGGATCTGGGTCAATATCGTGGACGCCCCGGACCTCTGCACTTTCATCGTTCCGGCCCAGGTGCGCCGGGGAGATCTGACCGTGGCCATCAGCACCGGGGGGGCCAGTCCTGCCCTGGCCCGAAAACTGCGCCAGGAACTGGAAGAGTATTTCGGGCCGGAATACGACCATTATCTGAAATTGCTCCAATTAGTGCGGGACCAACTGCTGGCCAGCCGCCGGGGGCACCCTGACAACGCTGTCCTGTTCCACCGCCTGGTGGACAGTCCCCTGAAACAAGCCCTGGCCCAGAAAAACCAAGAATGGACCATAAACATCCTGGAAGAAATCCTGACCCCAACCCTGCACTCCACCCTGCTGGCTGAACTGGTGGAGACGGTGTTTAAGGAATGAGAGAGTTGGGGGGAGGGCCAGGGAGCGCGGCTCCCTGCCCTCCCCCAAAGTCCAGACATCAATCTTATGGGTAATATTTTCCTCTACTTGGCTTTGGTGGCTTATTATGGGGCCGCAGGGTTGTGGTTGTTGTTTTTCCTGGCCCAGCGGGAGGTTTATTGTCGTTGGGGGGCCGGGGTCATGGGGGTGGGTTTGGCTGGTCACACCCTGGGTTTGGTTGGGCGCACCTGGTCTTTAGGGATGTTGCCGGTAGCCACTTTAGGGGGTGCCCTCCAGGTGTTTGCCTGGGCCTTGGTGGCGGCTTTTCTGATTTTGAACTGGCGTTTCCCCATCAAGGTCTTGGGTGCTCTGGTGGCCCCCTTGGCGGCGTTAGTGGTTTCCGGCAGTCTGATCTTGCCCGGCAAGGTAGGGGTGGTGTCCCCTTTATTGCATAGTTTTTGGCTAACCGTCCATGTCATTCTGGCCTTGTTGGGGAACGCGGCGTTAACTCTGGCCGGGTTGGGGGGCATCTTCTATCTGGTGCAGGAGCGCCAGCTCAAGGGGAAGAAATTCGGGTTTTTCTATCGCCGCCTGCCTTCCCTGGAGCAGTTGGACGCGCTCAATTACTGGTGCTTGACCATCGGTTTCCCCTTGCTCACCGGGGGTATTATTACCGGGTCCCTTTACGCCCAATACACCCTGGGGAGTTTCTGGAGTTGGGACCCCAAGGAAGTGCTTACCTTAAGCGCCTGGTTGGTTTACGCGGTGTTGCTTCATGAGCGTCTGGCGGTGGGTTGGCGGGGCCGCCGGGCGGCGCTCCTGGCCATTTGCGGTTTTTTGATCTTAATCGTCACCTTTGTGGGCGCCAATCTGTGGCTGACGGGCTACCACAGTTTCGCCAGTTTTATTAGACAGCCATGAGCCTGGTCCTCCTCGGCGTCAATCATAAGACCGCCCCGGTAGCACTCCGGGAAAAACTGGGCTGCCTGATTCCGGAGGTGGGGGAGGCCTACCGCCGGCTGTTGTCTAATCCGGAGATCCAGGAGGCCTTGTTTTATACTACCTGCAACCGGGTGGAAGTGATTGGCGTGACCGAGGCGACGGAAGCGGCCCTCGGCAAATTAAAGGCCTTTTTGGCTTCTCACCCGGAAATCTCCGGGGCGGACCTGGACGCCTGCCTTTATGTCTGGCAGGACGGGGACGCGGTGCGGCATCTCTTTCGGGTGGCCTCCAGCCTGGACGCCATGGTGGTGGGGGAACCGCAAATCCTGGGGCAGATCAAAGAAGCCTATCGCCAGGCCACCCGGCACCGGGCCACCGGGGTCATCTTGAACCGCTTGTTGCACAAGACCTTTTCCGTGGCCAAGCGGGTGAGGACGGAGACGGGCATCGGCGACCATGCCGTGAGCGTCAGTTATGCCGCGGTGACCCTGGGGCGCAAGATCTTCGGCTCTTTGGCCGGCAAGACCGTGGTCCTGTTGGGGGCCGGGGAGATGGGGGAATTGGCCCTGGAGCACCTGAAGGGACAGGGAGTGGCCTCCATCATTGTGGCTAACCGCACCCTGGAGCGGGGCGTCAAGTTGGCTCAGCGTTTCGGGGGTGAGGCCGTCTCCCTGGAGGAGTTGGCCGACCAGTTGCTCCGGGCGGACATCCTCATCAGTTCCACGGGCGCGGAGCACTTTCTCCTCACCCAGGAGCAGGTGAAGGCCGCCATGCGGCGCCGCAAGCAACGGCCCCTGTTTTTAATCGACATCGCCGTGCCCCGGGACCTGGACCCCCGCATCAACGAACTGGACAATGTCTATTTATATAATATCGATGATTTAAAAGAGGTGGTGGAGCATAACCGTCAGCAGCGCCAGCAGGAAGCGGCCCGGGCCGAACGCCTGGTGGCCGGGGAAACCCTGAAGTTTCTGGACTGGCTGGAAACCCTGGCCGTCTTTCCCACCATAATCTCCTTAAAGGGCAAGGCCGAGGGTATCTGCCAGGCGGAATTAAAGAAGACCCTGGCCCAGTTGGGCCCCTTAAGCCCGGAACAGTGCCAGGCCCTGGAAGTGCTGACTCAGTCCATCACCCAGAAGCTGCTCCATGACCCCATCATGTTCCTGAAACGCAATCACCGGCGCAAACGGGCCCACCAGGAGCTGGACCTGCTTAGGCGCATCTTCAAACTGGACCCGGACCGCCAGGAGGACCAAACCGAGAAGGACTGACTCCTCGGGACTGACTATTGACCGGTCCTTTCCCTATTGTTATCTTAAATAGTTGCGAGGGGAGGGCAGGGACCCGAACACCGGCTGGAAGTCAGGGCTACCAACCCTCCCCCACCAAACACGAGGTCAGCTTATGTCCAAAGTCATAGATATGGAAGGCCGGCTCCGGTCCGAGCAGAGGAAAAAGAAGGCCCAGGAAGAGAGGGTCAAGAAGTTGGAGGCGGTGCGCAAGATTCTCCAGTGCACCCGCTGTTTGGCCCGTTGTATCAAATGCGGCGTCCAGTTCGAAACCCAGGAAATGTATAAGCGTTTTAAGGGAATCTATCGTTTCTGCTCCAGTTGTCAGGAAGAATACGAAGAATATCTGCGCTTGCAGGAGACCGGCGGCGAGAGCGCCTATTATTGGCATAATAAAGAGTGGCTCAGGGTCTGGCAGTGCTGGCTGACTTATCAGGAGGCGTTGAAGGCCTATGGCGAGTCCCCGGAATTCATCGACCTGGTCCGGGAGGTGGAATGGGAGCGGTGAGAGCATGGTTTTGTGGGGGGAGGGCCAGGGACCTGAGGTCC
>JBFLZI010000175.1:0-5539 GCA_040756315.1 Thermodesulfobacteriota bacterium
GCAGGGGTCTGCGACCCCTGGCCCCCTCCCCCAAAAACTCCATATGCGAGGACAAGATGGCGAGTGAGTTGTTGTTGGAGATTGGCACCGAGGAGATTCCGGCCCGTTTCATTCCGCCGGTATTAGAAGAGATGGCCGCGGTTTTTCGGAAGAGGTTGGAGCAGGAGCGTATCGGGGTGGGGGAGATTTTCACCGGGGGCACGCCCCGGCGTTTGGTCCTGGTGGCTAAAGAGGTGGCCCGGGAGCAAGCCGAGGTCACCCAGGAGGTGATGGGTCCTCCCAAGGCGGTGGCCTTTGACGCCGGCGGGCAGCCCACTCCCGCGGCCTTAGGGTTCATCAAGGCCCAGCAGGTGGAATTAGGGGACCTCATCGAAGTAGAGACGCCCCGGGGAGTTTATCTGGCGGTGCGCAAGCGCACTCCGGGCCGGCCCACACTGGAGCGCCTGCCGGAAATTCTGCCGGATTTCATCCTAAGCCTCAATTTCCCCAAGTCTATGCGTTGGGGATCGCTGCAGCAGACCTTTGCCCGCCCTATCCATTGGATCTTAGCCCGTTTCGGCGGGGAGGTAATCTCCTTTCCCCTGGCGGATGTGGTGAGCGGCGGCGTGACTTACGGGCATCGGTTTATGGCCCCCCAGGCCCTGGAGGTGAAGGATTCGGAGGCCTATGTGGCGGCTTTGCGGCAGGCCTACGTCCTGGTAGGCCCCCAGGAGCGCCTGGCCCGTCTGGAGGAGGAGTTGGCCAAGGCCGCCGCGGCCGCGGGCGGAGAAGTGGTGCCCAACCCGGGGTTGGTCCAGGAGAACAATTTCCTGGTGGAGTATCCCACCGCGGTTTTGGGGCATTTCGAGGACAAATTCCTGGCCCTGCCGGACGAAGTGCTCATCACCTCCATGCGGGAGCACCAGCGCTATTTTTCTTTGCGGGGAAAAGACGGGCGGCTGTTGCCCAATTTCATCGCCATCAACAACACTCTGGCCCGGGACCCGGGTCTGGTGCGCCAGGGCCATGAGCGGGTGCTCCGGGCCCGGCTGGCCGACGCCATGTACTTCTACCAGGTGGACTCCAAGGTGCCCCTGACGAAATGGGTGGAAGAGTTGAAAGGCGTGGTGTTTCACTCCCTGTTGGGGACCTCCTATGAAAAAATGGAGCGTTTCCGGGAACTGGCCTTGTTTCTCTGCCGGGAATTGGCGCCGGACACGGCGGAGGCGGTGCGCCGGGCCGCCACCCTGTGCAAGGCGGACCTGGTCTGCGAGATGGTGGGGGAATTCCCCAGCCTCCAGGGGGTGATGGGCCGGGAGTACGCCCGCCTGGCCGGGGAGCCGGCCGAAGTGGCGGCGGCCATTTTCTCCCATTACCTGCCCCGCCATGCCGGGGATGACCTGCCTAAGGATAAGGCCGGGGCTTTATTGGGTATGGCCGACCGCCTGGACACCATTTGCGGCTGCTTCGGGGTGGGCCTGATTCCCACCGGCACCGCCGACCCTTACGGGTTAAGACGCCACGCCCTGGCCATCATTCATATTCTTCAGGACCGGCGTTTTCATCTGGACCTGCCCCAAGCCATCATGGCCAGTCTGGACCTGTTGACCGATAAAATTATTGAGCGCTCCCCGGAAGAAGTGGGTCTGGAAGTCCTGGACTTCTTCCTCACCCGGCTCCAGCACCTCCTGTTGGCCGAGGGCTTTGATTTTGAAACGGTAGCCGCAGTCCTGGCCGGCAGCTGCCCGGACCTGGTGGAAGCGGTGGACAAAGTGCGGGCCTTGGCGGAGGTGCGGAAGAGTCCCGAGTTCCCCGCCCTGGCGGTGGCCTTCAAAAGGGTGATCAATATCTCCCAGGGAGTGGCGCCCGGAGAAGTGACGCATCTCCTCTTCGAGCACCCGGAAGAGAACATCCTTCTGGACGCGGCGGAATTAATGGAGCAAGAAGTGTCCGAAGCCCTGGCCCGGCGGGATTATACCGCGGTGTGCCGTTCCCTCGCCAAACTTAAAGGGCCGGTGGACGCCTATTTTGATAAGGTGCTGGTCATGGCCGAAGACGCCAAGCTCCGGCAAAACCGCCTAGCCCTGATGGCCCGCATCAGCCAGACCTTTCTCAAAATGGCGGATTTCTCCCGGATCACCACCTGATTCGTATGCGCCGCTGGTTCCGCCGGAAGGAGAAGGATCAGGAACGCTCCTTAGAAGAAAAGGAAGCCGGATTTGACCAGGAGCCTGAGACTGAACCTGAATCTTCCCCCGAGATAGAGACCTCCCCCACCGGGCCGCCGCCGGCTGAGGTGGCGGCCCGGCCAACTTCTGAAGAAGAAGCTGCCGGCCCTTCCCCGACCTTTTCTGAATCGCCTGCTGAGGCCCCTGCCCCAATGTCGGAATCCGCAGGGGAGGAAAGCGCCCCAGAGGCTCTTGAAGCCAAAAAAGGCCTGTTCCGCCGGTTTCGGGAGTCACTGGGCCGGACCCGGGAGGCCCTGGCCGGGGGGTTGGACCGCCTCTTTGCCGGCCGCCGGCAGGTGGACGCCGCCTTGCTGGAAGAGCTGGAGGAACTCCTCATCACCGCCGACCTGGGCGTGGAAACCAGCCTGCATTTGATTAAGGCCCTTACAGAGAAGGTCAACCGCCGGGAGCTTAAGGAGGTGGACCGGCTCAAGGAGGCCCTGGCCGAGGAGATGGTGAGTCTCTTGAAAAGTCCGGCCCCCCGGGAGATAAGCCAGCGCCCCTGGGTGGTTCTGTTAGTTGGGGTCAACGGGGTGGGCAAGACCACCACCATCGCCAAACTGGCCCACCTGGAGCGCCAGCAGGGTCGCCAACCCCTCCTCATCGCCGGGGACACCTTCAGGGCCGCGGCCGCGGAGCAATTGGAGATCTGGGGCGAGCGGGTGTGCGCCCCGGTAATCAGACAAAAACCCGGGGCCGATCCCGCCGCGGTGGTCTTTGACGGCCTGGCCGCAGCCCTGGCCCGGAACCTGGACACGGTGTACATCGACACCGCCGGTCGCCTCCAGACCAAGGTGAACCTGATGGAGGAGCTGAAAAAGATCCACCGCACCGCGGCCAAAAAAGTTCCCGGCGCTCCCCAGGAAGTGCTCCTCATCCTGGACGCCACCACCGGGCAGAACGCCCTGAGCCAGGCCCGCCTGTTCCATGAGGCAGTGGGGGTCACCGGCGTCATCCTCACCAAACTGGACGGCACCGCCAAGGGAGGCATGGCCCTGGCCGTGGCCCAGGAGACGGGCCTGCCTATCTGCTACGTGGGCGTGGGCGAAGGCCTGGAAGACTTGCGCCCCTTCGACCCCCAAGCCTTCGTCGCGGCGATTTTAGGATGAAGAGGTTGTTTTGAGAGACGTGGGGGGAGGGCCTGTGGCCCTGGCCCCCTCCCCCAAAACCTCCAAAAAAACCTTAACATTCGGGTGGTGGTGGCGGTCTAAGGAAGGGTATAGATGTCATGGTCTAGGGGTATGGCCATTCCCAGGTTTTGGCTGCCGCCCCTGTTGTGGACTGCGGTACTGCTGGTTTTTTCCGGCGATTTGGGGGCCTCGGAGCATTCCCTGGGAATTATCCACTGGCTGCTGTCCTTTTTCCCGCCGTTGAGCCCCCGGCAGATTTTGCTGATTCATGGGTATCTGCGCAAAATAATCGGCCATCTGTTGGCTTACGGCTTTTTGTCTTTTCTCTGGCTCCGGGCCTGGCGCGGGCATCTGGGCTTCAGCCCAGGGGCCGGCGTCCTTTGGTCCCTGCTCCTCTGTCTTGTGGTGGCGGCAGTGGATGAAGGCCATCAAGTCCTGGTCCCGACCCGGACCGGCAATATCTGGGATGTGGCCTGGGACATGTCCGGCGCGGTCCTGGTGGCCCTAATCTCTCTCAAGGCCTGGAAAGTTGGCCCGATTTCGGAGACGGCCTAAGTTGGTGCGGTTGGCGCCTTTACCGCCCCTAGCCCCCAATTTCCGGGAACCGGTCTTCTTGCATTCTCCCGGAAGAATAGATATCTTTCCAAGGGAATGGGTCTAGGCAGGGAAATCACCAGAAAGAACTAGGAAATAAGTGACCAATAAAAGAAATCTGCCCCAGCAAAAATCCAGGTGGGGAGGGATGCGGCTCTACCACCGGCAGGTTCTGCCCCTTTTTTTAGGGATGCTGGTTTGCTCCCTGGGGCTGGCCGGTGCGGTTTGGCCGGCGGCGGAGAAGGGGGACCCCTTTGCCCAGGTGGTGGAGCAAACCTTGAAAAACGGCCTCAAGGTCCTGTTGCTCCGGGAACCCCGGGCCCCCTTGATCACCCAGCAGATTTGGTACCGGGTGGGGTCCCGCAATGAAGAATTGGGGAAGACCGGCCTGTCCCACCTGACCGAGCACTTGATGTTTAAAGGCACCGCCAAGTACGGCCCCAAGGTCTTTTCCCGCCTGGTGCAAAAGGCCGGGGGCACGGAAAACGCCTTTACCAGCCGGGATTATACCGCCTACTTCCAGACCGGCCCTAAGACCGAACTTAAGCGCTGGCTGGAGATGGAAGCGGACCGGATGCGGGGCCTCAAGGTGAGCGAAGAGTCTTTTCAGACCGAGAGGCAGGTGGTGCTGGAAGAGAGGCGGATGCGCACCGAGGACGATCCGGTGAGCTATCTTAGTGAAGATACTCTGGCCATGGCCTACAAGGCCCACCCCTATCAATGGCCGGTGATCGGCTGGTACCATGATATTGAAACCCTCACCCGGGAGGATTTCCTCAAGCATTATCAACGGTATTATCAACCTAACAATGCCACCCTGGTGGTGGTGGGGGATATTGATCCCCAAGAGGCCCTGGCCCAGATTAAGGCCACCTTCGGGACCCTGCCCCGGGGGCCGGAGCCCCCGAAATTTACCGCGCTGGAACCGCCCCAGCATGGGGAACGCCGGGTCCTGGTGCAACGAGAGGCCCAATTACCGTATCTCCTCATGGCCTATCATGTGCCTAATTGGCAGCACCCGGACGCCTTTGCGCTGGAACTCTTAACCCGCATTCTCTCCCAGGGACGCAGCTCCCGCCTTTATCAGCGCCTGGTCTATCAGGAGCGCCTGGCCCTGGCGGTGGGCGCGGATTACGACCTGGATACGGCTGACCCCTCTCTCTATATTCTCTATGGACAACCGATGCCGGGGAAGACGGTGGCCCAATTGGAGGTGGCCCTGACTGAAGAAGTGAAGCGCCTCCAGGGGGAGTTGGTGGAGGAGCGGGAACTCCAGAAGGCCAAAAATCAACTGGTGGCCGGATTCTATATGTCCCTGGACTCCTTATTTTACCGGGGCATGATCCTGGGTAAATTGGCCACGGTGGCCCACTGGCAGTTGGCCCGGGAATTTATTCCGAAAATACAACAGGTTACCGCCCAGGACATACGGCGGGTGGCCCGCCAGTACCTGAAGGCCAGTAACCGCACCGTGGGCGTCCTCTCCCCCTTGAAGAGCAGTAAGCCCAAAGTGAGCCGCTACCAACCCGGTAGCCAAATTGAGTAGCAGGAAGAAAGGCGTTTGTGGGGGGAGGGCCGGGGGAGCAGTGGCTCCCCCGCCCTCCCCTC
>JBFLZI010000176.1:0-5474 GCA_040756315.1 Thermodesulfobacteriota bacterium
GGGTAAGGGCCACAGGCCCTTACCCCCTCCCCCACAAAATCCTTACCTAAAAATCCTCGCCGTCCTCCATGATGGCCTTGTTGATGAATTTATAGAGGCTGCCGATCCATTCCAGTTCGTTTTCCAGCTCCGAGTTGGCGAAGATCCATTCGCCTTCCCGGTCCTTGGCGATGATGACGATCTCTTCGATGTCGTCCAGCTCCTGGTAAAACTTCTCGACCACCTCCTTAACGGAACGTTTGGCTCTCTCAAAAGGGATGATATTTCTTCTCATGGTGATGGCTTGCCGGGTTTCAGCGCTCCCCCGGCATCCTCCGTGGTTGGAAATTAATCTTCGGGTCGACATGGTCGGCGGGAAGCATATGTTTAATTTTTTAATGAACGCTCCAAAAAAGCAATGATAATTTTGTTGACCGTCTCCGGGGCTTCTTCCTGGGGGGCGTGGCCCACCTCCGGGAGAAGCCGCATCTCCGCCTGGGGCAGGCGGTCCTTGAGCCAGAAGGCCTGAGGCACCGGCAGGATGCGATCCTGAGCGCCCCAGATCAGGGCCGTGGGCTGGCGGATTTCCGGCAGCAGGGTTTCAATCCGGGAAGGCGGCCAGTGGCACACCTGCCGACAGATCTGCCGCAAGGCCCGGCGGTTGGCCCAGGGCCGGAAGGTGGGAGAGTAGCCGGCGATCTCTGTCGGAGTAACCAACTCCTGGCGATGGTAGGCCAGCCGCAGCGCGTAAGGGAGAATCCAGGGTCCCAGGAGCGCCGCGGCCAACAGTCCCATACCCGGCAGGGCCAAGAGGGCAAAGACCGGGGGGAGGCGATGCAAGGCCGCGGCGGGGGCCAACAGCGCCAGGGCGGGGAACCGCTCCGGGTATTGCCGGGCCAGGAGCAAGGCCAGGCCGCCCCCCAGGGAGTTGCCGGCCAGGGCCGCCTGCTCTACTCTCTGCCGGTCCAGGAAATGGGCCACCCCCTGGACCAGAGTCTCCAGGCGGAAATCGCCGCCCAGCGAGGCCGGAGTCTGTCCGTGGCCGGGCAAATCCGGGGCCAATACCCGGAAGTGCCGGGAGAGGGGGGCCAGATTATGACGCCAGGAGAAACTGGAGGCCCCCAGACCGTGCAAAAGCACCAGGGGAAATCCTTGGCCCGCCTCATCAAAACACCAGCCACCCGAAATATTCAACGCGGCTCCTGGTTTGAAGTAGGTGGGGGAGGGCAGGGACCTCAGGTCACTGGCTCTCCCCCCATGTCATTTCCCCTCTTACGGCCCGGGAGGGGCGGGGCGCCGGGGGGCTTCGGGGGCCAGGAGGGGGAAGGGGGTGCCCCGGCTGACTGCGGTTTGCACTTGTTGGTGCTGGGTCACCATCTCCTCCATCAGGCGCCGTCCCAAGATCAGCATTTGCCAGACCCGATGGCGATAGGGGATGGGTGGCGGCGTGGACATCTCCCGGAGGCGCTTGAAATAAGGATAATTAAGGAGTTGTTCCCAGAGGGACCGGCATTTGGCGAACAGGTCCGGGTAAAAATAGGGCAATTCTTCCTTTTTATCCTCCAGGAAGGCCACCGCCTGGGCGATACGGGGATAGGGACCCATCTGCCGGCGCCCGACCTGGCCGTGGACCAGTCTCTCCAGGGTTTGCAATTGCTGGGCCTGGGCCAGGTAAGCCACCTTGCCCAGCACTTCCCGGTGCAGTTCGCTATGTTTGGCAAAGGCTTCTTTATTCTCCCGCTTGAGAAGATAGCTGTTGAGCATTTTTTTGCCGTCTTCAAAGAATTCCTGGCTGTAAGCGGCCAAACGGCGCTGGTTCTTGGTGAGCCAGGCGGAGAGGAACTTGAGGCGGTCCTCGTGGGTCTTGGTGGAGGTGAGGAGTTCGGTGCGTTGATAGGAAATAGTGCCGCTGTACTCTCCCCGGACAATGTCCTGGAGATCTTTTAAGACCCGGCGGGTATCTTTCAAGATGTTGAGGCCCGTTTCCCGGCCCCCGTGAAAAGGATGGATGATTTCCTGCTTGACTACCGATAAGGCCCGATCCTCCAGGACATTGAAACGATTATATTTGTGCTGTTGATAGGTAACTTTCAGGATAACCACCCGGCGGGCCGGGTCCACCAAATAACCTTCCTCCAGGAGATGGGGGTGGGCTTCCACCAGGGCCGCGGGCAGGGAGATGAGGGCCATCTTTTCCACCAAAGGATATTTTTTCTGGTCAAAGCCGCAGAGGCTGGTGATGGTGCGATCCGCCGACCCCAGCACCTTGATGAGATATTGTTCTTTATGGCGGCTCAATCTCCGGGCAAAGAGGGCCGCGGAAGTACGGCGTTCCGCGGCGATGGGAAAACCGTAAAGCTCCATCAAAAACTGATAAACGAAATAGCGTTCCTGCTCATAAGTGGCGCTGTCCAGCTTTTTGAATTTGCCCAATTGGCGGCCGAAATTTTTCAATTCCGTGTCCAGGTCGGAAGGGAAGGAAGCATAGACCCCCAGGAGGCGAAAATCTCCCGCCTCGTCCCGGGCGATCACCTGGGCCCGGTCCATATGGAAGAGAAAATCCGCCAATTCCTCGTAACGGGCTAAATCTGTGAGGTCCCGGTTAGCGAAACGCTGTTTAAAGGCCAGGCGCAAGTCCCGGTCCAGGTGGGGCATGATCTTGTCCAGATTCTCCCGGAGGGCCTTTTTTCTTCCTTCCGCCAGAGAATGGAGCAGGTCGAACTGAAAGATCTCTTCCTGGTAAGCCAGGGTTCTGTTTAAAGCTATCAGGCTGAAACACGGCAGGTCTTTATATTCCGCAAAATTCTTCTCGAAAGAGGGTAATAGTTCCCGGGGTTCCACCAAGGGATAAGCCGGGGAATAGGGTTCTAATAACCCTTTCTTAATATGGAGGTATTCCAGATAATCTTTGAGAAGGTAGCGGTCCTGGAGGGGGGCTTTGCCTTCCCGGTAGGCGGCCAGGGGGTGTCCGTCCAGAAGGACCTGGGAGAAGAAGGCACGCCGCCGCTTCATGGGCCGGCCACGATCTTGACGTGTGCCCGCCGGGCCCGGGGGCCATCAAATTCGCAGAAGAAGATCCCTTGCCAGGTGCCCAGGACCAGGCGGCCCTCGCTCACCAAGACCGTGAGTTGGGGACCGATGAGGGAGGCCTTGATATGGGCCGGGGAATTGCCTTCCAGGTGCCGGTAGGATTCCCGGTCGCTGATGAGCTTATTCAAGATCATGAGGATGTCGGCTTTGACGCTGGGGTCGGCGTTTTCATTGATGGTCACCGCCGCGGTGGTGTGGGGTATAAAAATGTAGCAGATACCCTCCGTGACGCCGCTGCTGCGCACTATCTGCTGCACTTGCGAAGTGAGGTCCAGGAACTCGGTCCGGCTGCCGGTGTTCACCGTGATGGTGTGAAGCATGTTTACCTCCGGATGAGCAGAGGCTCGCCGGCCGGGACCACCAGACCGGAAGTGGTGGCCGCCTCCTGGCTTTCCTGGGAGAGCTCCCAGCCCAGGCGCAGGGCAAACCTGGCCAGTCCCTGGAGAAAGGGATTTTCCTCCCGCAAAGGGCCGGGAGCGCCGGCGGCTAAATCCTCCCCCGCCGCCTGGGCGGCCCGGGCCTCTTCCCCGCGGCCTTTCAGGTCTAGAAAGTAGGCCATCTCCAACAGGCGGCGGCTCCAGAGGCCCCTGCTTTCAGAAGGGAAAAACGCGGCCGCGGCTTCGCCCATAACCCCTTCCAGACGCATCTGCCTCTGGGGTTCGCTCAGGACCAAAGGGCTATCCTGAACTTCCCGCAATTTCTCCAGCCAGGGGGCCACTTCGTCAACACCCGGCAGCCAGGACCGAAAGATCTCCGTGGTTGCCAGATCCCGGGACTGCCCCAGATAGAGGTTTCGCTCCGCTTCGCTTAAGGCAGGCAGGAGTTGGGCCAACTCCGGGGCCTCCTCCGGGGTGCCCCAATGTTGCCGGATCCGGTCTCTAAAAGCGCCATAACGCTGGGCCATGGTCTCATCCTGGGGACTCTGCTTCCAGGCCTCCTCCAGGAGGCCCACAGCGTAAGCCGGAGGCACCGTGGCCCAGTCCCCCAGCCCCTGCTGGCGGAAGTGGTCCCAAAATTCCTCCCGGTGCTTGCGTCTCAAGGACAGGAGATGGCACTCCCGGAACCCTTCCTGATCGCTGATTTGGCTGACTAAAAAGTTGCCCCCCAGAATCTCCGGGGGACCTTCCAGGATGACATAACGCTGGCCGGTGCCAAAGATGGGGGAGACCTGGGCCTGGCAGGCCGAGGCCCCGCTTTTGCCCAGGAGACCGGCGTCTTCCCGGGGCAGCAGGTCCGCCGCCACCGGCACCCCCCTGGTCTTCAAGAGGTGCAGGGCCCGCTTCAGGGCCTTGCGTCTTTCCTTATCCGGGGAACTGCCGAACAGGGCGGCCAACAGAGGAGGGATGCCGGCGTGGCGGATCAGAGCCAACCGGTGCAGGAGGTGGCCGTCCCAGAGAGAATCTTCGGGCCGGGTGGTGACCAGTCCCGTTAAGGCCTCCAGGTCCGACCCGGCCTCCAGGGCCGATAAAATCTGGCTTACCTGGGCGCTAAGCAGAGTCTCGGACTCGGAAGGGAGGGGCGGCAGTCCGGCTCCCCCGGGCTTTTTGATCTTTTTCGGCCGGTCTTTCATGGCCTCTCGGGGGGTCCGGCTTCCAGGGCCACCTCATCCGCCCGGCCCATTTCGGTGAGATAGACGTTGACCCGCTGGGCCGGGGGCAAGTCCAGGGTTAGGCCGACATAGTCAGATTGAATGGGGAGTTCCCGCCCGCCCCGGTCCACCAGGACCGCCAGCTCAATGCGCCGGGGCCGCCCGTAATCAATGAGCGCGTCCAGCGCGGCTCGCACCGTGCGTCCGGTGAAGAGCACGTCGTCCACCAGCAAGATCTCCTGGTCGTCAATGGACCCGGGCAACTCGGTTTTGCCCACCAGGGGCTTGTGGCTGATCCTGGTCCAGTCGTCCCGATACAGGGTGATATCCAACACGCCCACCCGCACCGGCGCAGAAATCCGGCGGCTGATCCGATCAGCCAGGCGTTGGGCCAGGAAGGCCCCCCCGGTGCGGATGCCCACGAGCACCAACTCCTCCAGATTGGCATGGCGTCCCAGAATTTCTCCGGTAAGCCTATCCAAGGTCCGGTCCATTTCCTCAGCCGTAAGCGCGATATTTTTTTCCGAGGTCATTAAGCCCGCTGTTGCTCCTTTTTCAAGCATTAATGCTAGTTACCATAACATACCCGATGGGATAAGACAAGTTGGCGCTGATGGCTGAGACTAATTCCCGGGCGAATAACCCCCCGGTTCGGGGCTTTTCACTCCTGCCCCTGATCCCCCGACCGGCCATAAGGAATTTGCCGCCCGGAGAAATCTTGCATATAATGATTAATCGAAGCGAATGTGAAAATAGTTAATTGAGGGGAGGGCCGGGGAAGCAATGGCTCCCCCGCCCTCCCCTCAAGCTCCCCTCC
>JBFLZI010000177.1:0-5452 GCA_040756315.1 Thermodesulfobacteriota bacterium
GGCCCACCGGCCCTTAGCCCCCTCCCCCACATTCCCACCCGTCGATAAAACTGCGCTTCGGTGATTTTACCCCGTTTCTCGCAGCCTTGAGCGTAGATAGTGCATTTCCGAATCAATGTGCGCCGGGCGGCCTGCCGGTAGGGTTCAGGCAATTCCGATTCTTGCAGCAGCTTGCCCAATGCCTTAATGCGCCAGCGGTCCAGGCCCCACTGCCGGGAGAGTTGGTCGGCGTGGCCGCCTCGTTTGATGACCAGGGGTTCGGGGAGGAGGCCCACCGGATAGCGCCAACTCAGGCGCAACCACAGGTCGTAGTCCTCCCCAGCGGGGAGGGTTTCGTCAAAGCCGCCCGCTTCCAGAAAGAGCCGCCGCTTCAGCATCACCGCCGAAGGGCTGACCAGGCAGCGCTCCAGGGAGCGAAGAAAGATGTCGCCCCCTGCTTTCACATGGGTCCGGGGCGGGTTGACCCTCTTCCCCTGGCGCATCCAGATCTCTTCAGTCTGGCAGAGAAGCATATCCGGGTTGGCCTGGAGAAAGGCCGTCTGCCGGGCCAGTTTCTCCGGCAGCCACAGGTCGTCGGAGTCCAGAAAGGCCAGCCACTCCCCTCGGGCCGCGTGCGCGCCCAGGTTCCGGGCGGCGCTCACCCCCCGGCGCTCCCCGCGGCGCAGCACCTTGATCTGCGGAAAATATGGGGCCAGGGCCTCCAAGGTGGCATCCGTGGAGCCGTCATCCACCACCAACAATTCAAAATGCCGGCAAGTCTGCCCCAACACCGAAGCCACCGCCTCTTTGACCCAGGCAGCCCGGTTGTAGGTGGGAATAATGACGCTCACCCAAGGTATGCCTGCCATACGGAGAAGTTAGCAGAAACCCAGGAAAATTCAAGTTGAGACTTCGGCAAAATTCGGTTTGGGGGAGGGGGCTAAGGGTCTGCGGCCCTTAGCCCCCTCCCCCAATCCCTTAGGGGGTAAAAAAGTTGGTTGGGGCCGGGGCCAAAGGCCCCGACCCCAACCAACCCCTTAAGCGGGTTGGGAGGGGTGTGCGGGGGGAGGGCAGGGACCTCAGGTCCCTGGCCCTCCCCCCACAAACCATATTTAATTGGCACATTGGGGGGGTTCTGTGATAAATTTTAAAATTGTTCATAAGTTGTTTAGGGTAGGAGTGGTTTATGGTTCCCCGCTATGAGCCCCGCCGGGTGGAAGCCAAATGGCAGAAGCTTTGGGAAGAGCAGGGGTTGTTTGACGCCAGCGAAGATAGAAATCGGCCCAAGTATTATGTGCTGGAGATGTTCCCTTACCCTTCCGGCCGCATTCATATGGGGCACGTGCGCAATTACACCATCGGGGACGTGGTGGCCCGCTACAAGCGGATGCAAGGCTTCAACGTGCTCCATCCCATGGGCTGGGACGCGTTCGGCATGCCCGCGGAAAACGCCGCGTTGGCCCACGGTCTGCCCCCGGCGAAATGGACTTACGATAACATCGATTACATGCGGGGCCAGCTCCAGGCCCTGGGTTACAGCTATGATTGGCCCCGGGAGCTGGCCACCTGCGACCCGGCCTACTATCGCTGGGAGCAACTGGTCTTTATCGAAATGTTCAAGCGGGGCCTGGCCTATCGGCGAAAGGCCCCGGTAAACTGGTGTCCCAAGTGCCAGACCGTGCTGGCCAACGAACAGGTGGAGGACGGCGGCTGCTGGCGCTGTGACAGCCCGGTCTTCCTCAAAGAGTTGGACCAGTGGTTCTTTAAGATCACCGCCTATGCCGAGGAGTTACTCAGCGACCTGGACCAGCTCACCCACTGGCCGGAGCGGGTGCTCACCATGCAGCGCAACTGGATCGGTAAATCCCTGGGCGCCGAGATCCTTTTTCCCCTGGCCGAAGGTGTTGAGCCGATCAAAGTTTTTACCACCCGCCAGGATACCCTGTGGGGAGCCACTTTCATGAGCCTGGCCCCGGAGCATCCCCTGGCCTTAGAGCTGGCCCAGGGGACGCCCCAGGAACCGGAAGTGCGCGCCTTTGTGGAATACTGGAGCGCCCAGAACCGCAGCCGGGGGGTGTTGGAAGAGATAAGTAAAGAGGGGGTGTTCACCGGGCGTTATTGCGTAAATCCGGTGACCGGCTGGCAGATGCCCATCTACGTGGCCAATTTCGTGCTCATGGAATACGGCACCGGCGCGGTGATGGCGGTGCCGGCTCACGACCAGCGGGATTTCGACTTCGCTCAGAAATATAACCTGCCCATTAAAGTGGTGATCCAGCCGCCGGGCCAGGAGCTTCAGGCCGAAACCCTGAGCGGGGCCTATGAGGATGAGGGCTTTCTGGTGGAATCAGGCGCGTTCAGCGGCCAGGCCAGCGCCCCGGCCCGGGAGGCCATCGCCCTCTTCCTGGAAGAAAAGGGCTTGGGACGCCGGGCGGTGCAATTCCGCCTCCGGGACTGGCTTATCTCCCGCCAGCGTTACTGGGGCGCGCCCATCCCCATCATCTATTGCGAAAAGTGCGGCCTGGTGCCGGTGCCGGAGAAGGACCTGCCGGTGGTGCTTCCCCTGGAGGTGCAAATCACCGGCATCGGCGGCTCGCCCCTGGCCCAGTTGGCCTCTTTCCGGGAGACCACCTGTCCCGCCTGCGGCGGCCCGGGCCGGCGGGAAGCGGACACCATGGACACCTTCGTGGATTCCTCCTGGTATTTCCTGCGCTTTGCCTGTCCTGACTATCAAGGGGGCGTTCTGGACCCGGGCCGGGTGAATTACTGGCTGCCGGTGGATCAATACATCGGGGGCATCGAACACGCGGTGCTCCATCTGCTTTATGCCCGCTTCTTCACCAAGGTCCTCCGGGATCTGGGGCTGGCCCGGCTGGATGAGCCCTTTGCCCGGCTTCTCACCCAGGGCATGGTCCTCAAAGATTCGGCTAAAATGGCCAAATCCAAAGGCAACGTGGTGGACCCGGACGACCTCATCCAGAAATACGGCACGGACACCACCCGCCTCTTTCTGCTGTTCGCCGCGCCCCCGGAAAAGGACCTGGAGTGGAGCGACCAGGGGGTGGCCGGCTGCCACCGCTTTTTGCACCGCCTCTGGAATTTGGTGCAGGACCTGCTGCCCGACTTGCAGAGGTTAAAGCCTTATCAAGGCGCCGGGACGGAACTCTCCCCGGAACTCACCGAGTTTCGGCGCAAGGTGCATCGCACCATCAAAAAGGTCACCGACGACATCGAGGACTCCTTTCATTTCAACACCGCCATCGCCGCGGTGATGGAACTGGTAAACGCCTTTTACCTGGCGGTGGAGAGCCTGCCCCGGGATGAGGTCACCCAGCGGGTCTTCCGGGAGGCCCTGGAGGCCATCCTGCTTCTGGTCAGCCCCATGGTGCCCCACATCGCCGAAGAACTCTGGCAGGCCCTGGGGCACACCGCCTCCTTGCAACTGGCTCCCTGGCCCCGGCCCCAGGCCGAGGCCTTGGAGGAATCGGCCATTACGCTGGTGGTCCAGGTCAACGGCAAAGTGCGGAGCCGCCTGGTGGTGGCGGCCTCGGCCACGGAAGAAGAGCTTAAAGATTGGGCCCTCAAGGATAAAGGCGTCGAGAAATGGCTCCAGGGCCAGACCGTGAAGCGGGTGGTGGTGGCCCGGGGCCGGCTGGTGAATATAGTCACCTGAAGGAACGGAGGTTATGGCGTCTCTGGGTCGCTGGTTTGCCGGTATTTTAATCTTAAGCCTGCTGGGCTGCGGCTATCGTCCCGTGGGTCTGGAGGAGCCCACCGCCCAGGAACGCCCCGTCATCGCCATCCCCCTGTTTAACAACCGCTCCACCGAAATCGGCCTGGAGTCTTTGCTGGCCAACACCTTTATTCAGACCTTCTCCCAAAACAAGGCCTGGCGCATCGTCACCCAACCCCAGTCCGCCGACCTGGTGCTGGAAGGCAATGTCCAGTCGGTGGAAAACCGCTCCATTGCTTTCTTCGACATCAACCGGTCTCTGGTTAGGCGGGTTACCATTCAGGTGGAGCTGAAGCTCAAGCGCCGGGAAACCGGCAAGATCATCTGGAAGGAGACCGCCACCTTCTACGAAGACTACGCCGTGGACCCCAACTATCAAGCCGGAGAAGCCTCTAAAAATATGGGCATCCGCCGGGGGGCGGTTATTTTAGCCCGACGCATGCTAGACAAAATTGCCTTAGTGCTTTAATGGGTTTTCGGTTTTCAGTTTTCGGTTTTCGGTAAAAAATTTAATTTAAGTTATTAAAGCTGGATCATTTTCAAAACTTAATAGCAGTCCCTCAAAATTGAGTATCTCTCCCGGATTGGAGTTGATATCTTTTCCTCCGAAAATCGAAAACTGAAAACCGAAAACTAATAGATAACCATGTCCCATCCCATCCTGGAACGCCATCTGGAACGCCGCCGTTTAAGGCCCCTGTACCTCTTCTACGGCGAAGAGGAATTCCTCATGGAACGGGCCTGGCGCCGCCTGGCCGTAGCCCTGGAGGAACAGACCGGGGAAGCTCCCCTCAAAATTTTTAAAGATTCTCAAGAAGTGGGTTTGGAGGACTTTCTGGCCCAGGCCCGGGTGGCGCCCTTATGGGGGTCGGGACAACTGCTGATCCTGCGCCGGGCGGAGGCCTATCCCGACACGGCCCTGAAGGCTGTTTTCGCCTACCTGGAGCACCCCTCGCCCCGGTGCTGGGTGATTCTGCTGGCCGAGGGCCTGAAGGCCAAAGAAGTAAAGAAACATCCCCTCTGGAGCCGCTTGCAGAAGGATGAAGCCGCGCTGGGATTTTTCCGCTTAAGGGAAGGGGAACTCCACCAGTGGTTGACCCAGGAGGCCCGCCGGCTGGACAAAACTTTGACCCTGGCCGCGGCCCAACGCCTGGTGGAGATGGTGGGCCTGAACCTGGCGGAACTGACCCAGGAGCTGGCTAAACTGGCCCTCTTCGCCGGGACTGAGAAGACCCTGACCCCCCAACTGGTGGCCCAACTGGCCAGCCATAGCCGCACTTACAATATCTTCGCCCTGGTGGAGGCCCTGGGCGACCCCGGCCTCCAGAGACGGCTGGCGGCCCTGGACCACCTCCTGGACCTGGGGGAACCCCCCGCCAAAATCCTGGGCATGCTGGCCCGGCAACTCCGGCTGCTTATCCGCTTTAAAGAAGCCCCGGCCGGTACTTCCACCGAAGCCCTGGCCGGGAAATTACACCTGCCTCCGGGTCTCCTGAAAAAACTCTCCCACCAGGCCGCGCACTTTACCCTGGCCGCCCT
Organism: Thermodesulfobacteriota bacterium; assembly: GCA_040756315.1. Classification (GTDB taxonomy): domain Bacteria; phylum Desulfobacterota; class Desulfobaccia; order Desulfobaccales; family 0-14-0-80-60-11; genus JBFLZI01. The sequence continues at coordinate 5,252 of JBFLZI010000177.1, forward strand.
CCAATCCCACCTTTACCTGCTCCATCAAGCCGATCTCCACCTGAAAACCAGCACCGGCAACCCCCGACTCTGGCTGGAATGGGCCTTGCTTCAGATGGGACCGGGATGAGGTTTTGGGAGAGGGGGCTAAGGGCCACAGGCCCTTACCCCCTCCCCCAAGCCCCCTCCCCCAATCCCTTAAGGGGGTAAAAAATAAGCCGG
>JBFLZI010000178.1:0-5392 GCA_040756315.1 Thermodesulfobacteriota bacterium
CGGGGCCAATGGCCCCGGCCCCACTAAACCCATCTGCCGGTTGGGAGGGGGGCGGGGGGGGAGGTCAACGGAAATAAGATCGGAGCAGCCTTAAACCCTCCGGCAGGGTCACCTGGCCCTGGAAATGAAAAGGCACCCGCACCAGCCCCCCCCAAGGGGCCGGACGGAAGCCCCCGGCTAGGTCATAGCGCAGCTTCTCCTGCTTCAAGACCTGAGGCAATAATTTGCCCAGAGCCTGAAACTTGAGTACGGCTGGAACCGTCACCACGGCCTGGCCCTGCCCCGGCAGAGTCAGGGTCTCCTGGCTTTCCCCCTGAACCGCCTTGAGGCCTTCCAGCCGTAATTCGTAATCATAGCCCCGCAACTCCAGGGTCTGGGGATTGGGATTTGCTAATTTCAGGGTTAAGCCCAGGGGCCAGCCCTCGGAGGTGGGGGGCCGCACCACCAAGGCCTGCAAGCTCACCCGGGGGGGCTTGAGTTCCTCCCGGGTCAGTTCCTTAAACCCGCAGCCTCCTAAAACTATTAGACCGGCCAGCCCCCAGCCGAAGAGGCGGGCCGCTTTTAAGCAAAAAGTCGGCATCGGTTCACTACAGGCTATTTCATACCAATTCGCCGTCAAACGTAAATTTTTGCCGTAGGGGCGAATCTTGTATTCGCCCTAAATCAGTGGGCGAACACAAGGTTCGCCCCTACATTTTAATACCTGTTTGAGTGCGAATTGGTATCAAAACCCCACATCCTACGAAATTGTCATTCTGAGCGAAGCGAAGAATCTCGTATTTTAAAATACTTGAGTCGCTGCGCTTCGCTCAGGGTGACAGAAAAAAGTGGTTTTGAGATAGCTTCCAAGATTGACTAGCCCCTAAATACTCAAGTGAAGGTATATACTGCAATAAGGTTATCTTGACAATCAATATCTGGGTAAGGTATGTTCGGAGACGTCGCGAGAGCACAAAATATATACTATTTTTTGCCCAGGTAATCCCGGATGGCAACTTCCCGGAAGCCAAGAACCATCTCCTTTCTGATAGTTTCTTTTATCTTCATTGTTGCCGCCGCCGGCTTTGCCGCCTTCGGTCCGCCGGGACTTTACCAGCGCTCCGAAAGCCCGGAGTTCTGCGGCAGTTGCCACGTCATGGAATCCAGGTATGAAGCCTGGTTCCACGCCGGCGCGCACCGCCGCGTCAGGTGCGTGGACTGCCATCTGCCCAATGATTGGGTCCTTCCCCACCTGACCGCAAAAGTCCTGGACGGCGGCCGGGAGTTCCTGGCCTTTTATACGGGCCGGTTCGCCGAGGATATTCGCCTTTCTTCTCACGCCGCTCAGGTGCTGAAGGAAAACTGCCTGAGGTGCCATGCCGAGACCATGGCCCGGGTTAACGAAGACCGCAACTGTTGGGAGTGCCACCGCCAACTGCGCCACCGACTGACCGGCGCGGTGGCGACCCTGAAGCCGTAATCTTGAGGCAAGGAAGGGACAAGGGTATGAAAACAAACCGCAAATTCATGATTTTCGGGGTGGTCATGGTGCTGGGAAGCTTGTTATTATTTTTGACCTGCTCGCCCCCTAAGCCTGAGCCGGTAAGGACCGGCACCATTCCCGACGGAGAGATCGACCCCGCCAAGTGGGGACAGGTCTATCCCCTGGAATACGATTCCTGGAAAAAGACCGCGGACCCCAAGCCCCTTACCAGCAAGTATAAGAATGCCCACACGGCCACCGGGCCCCATGTGGACAAGTTGAGCGAATTCCCATACATGGCCCTGCTCTTCCACGGCTGGGGCTTCGGCATCGAATACAACGAACCCCGGGGCCATCATTACATGCTCATCGACCAACTGGAGATCGACCCCTCCCGTCTCAAGTCCGGGGGCGCCTGCCTGACCTGCAAGACTCCCTTCGCCCCCAAGCTGGAAAAGGAGATGGGGGTGAAGTATTTCAGCGATCCTTATATGGACGTGCACGCCAAGATCCCGGTGCAGTTTCAAAGACTGGGGGTGTCCTGCGCGGACTGCCACAACAATAAAACCCTGGATCTCCAGTTTTCCCGCTGGACCCTGGACCAGGCCTTGAAGGACATCGGCAAGAGTTCTGAGCAGACTTCCCGCCAGGATAAGCGCAGCCTGGTGTGCGCCCAGTGCCACGTCACCTATATAGTCAAAAAAGACAAGGACATGAAGTCCATCGCCGTCTTCTTTCCCTGGCAGGGGAGCAAAGAGGGCGACATCTCCATAGAAAACATCATCAAGGTGCTGAAAAGCGACCCGGCCAACCTGGAGTGGACCCAAAAGGTCACCGGTTTCAAAGTGGGCTTCATCCGGCACCCCGAGTATGAATTTTACAGCCGGGACAGCGTCCACTGGAAGGCCGGCGTCTCCTGCGCCGACTGCCATATGCCCTATATCAAGGTGGGGGCCAACAAGATCTCGGACCATGACGTCACCAGCCCCTTGAAGAAAAACTTCCAGGCTTGCCAACAGTGCCACACCGAAACCCCGGAGTGGCTCAGGAAACAGGTAATCGCCATCCAGGATCGCACCGTCTCCCTCATGCTCCGGGCCGGCTATCAGACTGCGGTGGCCGCCAAGCTCTTTGAGTTGGCCCACCAGGCCCAGCAGCAAGGCAAGCCCATCGACCGGAAGCTCTATGACGAGGCCAAGGACCTCTATCTCGAAGCCCTGTATCGCAATATTTTCGTGGGCGCGGAAAACTCGGTGGGTTTCCATAATCCCAGCGAAGCCGGACGTATTCTGGGGGATGCCATCGCCATGGCCGGTCGGTCCGAGGCCCTCCTGCGCCAGGCCCTCACCCAGGCGGGGGTGGCGGTGCCGCTCCAGGTCAACCTGGAACTGGCCAAATATTTAAACAACCGGGGGGTGAAACCCCTGAACTTTCAGCTGAAAGAGGAGTTCAAAGATCCCTTCGGCATCCAGGACAGGCTGACCCCGCCGGCCTCTCTGGGGCTAACGGCCCCGGTGGCCCAGGCACCCTCCTCCGCAGCCCCGAAAAAATAATCTTATAAGGGGGCGGGGTTAAACCCCGCCCCTTCCTTGACCTGACGTCGTCTTCCTGGTAAAGAATTTTTTACGCCACCAGTCGGTGCCGGTCACCGCCAGCCTGCTTTGGAGGTGCGCCATGAAATTATCCGTAACTTTACTCAGTGTGGCCTTGGTCCTGGCGGCCAACCTGGCCCAGGGTCAGGCCCCCGTCGATCTCCTGCCGCTGGGTAAGGAGATCTTTCTGAGCCATTGCGCTGACTGCCATCGGGCCAATGGCCAGGGACTGCCCCACACCTTTCCGGCCTTGGCTAAAAATCCCTTTGTGGTGGGGGATGCCTCCCCGGTAATCGCCACCGTCTTAAATGGCCGGAGGGGGCAGTTAGGCCGCATGCCCTCCTGGAGGGATAAACTGGACGATAACCAGATCGCCGCGGTGGTGACTTACATCCGCCAGGCCTGGGGCAACCGGGCCGCGCCCGTCACCCCGGTCCTGGTGGCGCCCTTAAGGAAAAAATAGGGGAAAAGGCGAAACGGCGAAAAGGGTTTTCTTCCCCGAGGTTAATTCTTCCCCCTTTTCGCCCAGCTTTCTCCCCCGGCCCTCCGCACTTATCCCACCCCCCTGGCGCGAGTAAAGCCAAGCGCGCCTTTTTTAATTCCCTCAGCCATATGAGCCGATGTTAAATTACGAGTTCCATTGACAACCAACCTCTAGACCCTGCCAAGGATTGGCCTACCTTTAGTTCGCACGTCATAAGGATTTGACCGGAGAAGGTTAATCGTCCTAATTAAGGGTGACATGTCCTCAGGCCCGGCCAGGGCCGGACAGAGGCGAATCCGGCAATGGGTTCCTCTTTAGCCATCGGGGCGCTTGATGCCTTAAGCGGCTTGATATCGGCAAGGTGGTATGTGGCTAATCTAAGCAGTCGGACTCTATCCACGTCCTATTCTTCCTCCATCACGGTCAACCAGCAGTTGGCGGCGCTGAACGGTCTTTATGCCCAGGCCTACAACACCGCGGCCACGGCCGCGGCCCTGTCCCAGGATTCGGCCCTGAGCGCGTCCTACGGCGTGCCCACCCAGAGCTCTGACCATGACGTCGTCAGTATTCTGTATAATGATACCAGCTACCATCCCGATGACGCTTCCAGTTCGGTTTTTCACTTTGCCGTCCAGCAACTGGCCCTGAAGCAGATCAATAACGGCGCCTCTCTGAATGCGGCGGCGGCCACGGCCATCGACGTGGGCACCAACGCCTTCACCCTGACCGTCGGCGGCACGGGCTATTCCCTGGAAATTACCATTGATGCCGGGGACAGCAACGAAGTAGCTTTGAATAAACTGGCCCAGGCCATCAATGCCGCCGGCTCCGGGGTCACCGCCACCCTGGTTTACGGTGATGAGGGCACGGTTTATCTCAATCTAGCCGGACCTTACGGCGCAGCCCACGCCTTTTCCCTGGCGGACGTAACCGGCAATGCCGTCAGCGCCACCGGGGCCGACACCAAGACTCAATCCGCCCAGGACGCCGATTTCCTGGTGAACGGCCTGCCTTACACCCAGGAAAACAACACGGTTTCCCTCCTGGCCGGCCACCTCCAGGTCAATCTTCAGGGCACGGGCCGGGCCACCGTGACTCTGGGTTCCGAAACTATGGTGGACATGGTCAAGTCCCTCCTTAACGGCATGAACAGTTTTACCGCTTATCTGGGGTCCACTAGTGATCTCAACAGCGGTCTCTCCCAGGCCTGGTCCAGTCTGGTTAATACCTATTCTCACATCCTTACCAAATATGGGCTGCAAAGCGTCTCCGGGGGGCAGTTGGGCCTGGACACCCTGGTTTTGACGGATGCTCTTAAAAGCCACGGGGCCACGGTGCGGGAGGCCTTCTACGGCTCGGGAGGTCTGGCCCCCGCGGTGCAGGCGTTTATGCAGGAGATTCTTACTTCACCCGGCGCGGCCTTGCTGAGCTCCCCGCCCACCTCGTCGTATGCGGCCACCTATCTGAATTCCCGGGCCTCGGCCCCCTGGTACCGCCTGGCCTCCTCCAGTTTCTTACAGGTAGTCTGATATCGCTGGCATTCTGCTCCAGACAGGAAAAAGTCCCTCCTAGTAATTCGTTTCGCAAAATCAGGTCCGATCGGGCAAAAAGCGGCTTTGTCTGCCGAAAGCCTACTAGATTTATACCGTTAAATATTCGCTAATAATTTTCGCCGATCAAACCTAAAGTATGTCTCATCCGGGTCCTGGTGCCTTTGGGGAAGTGAGTTTTTGGGGGAGTGAGTTTTTGGGGGAGGGGGCTAAGGGCCACAGGCCCTTACCTCCTCCCCCAAGCCCCCTCCCCCAATCCCTTATAGGGTTTTAAAAGATTGGTTGGGCCGGGGCCAACGGCCCC
>JBFLZI010000179.1:0-5389 GCA_040756315.1 Thermodesulfobacteriota bacterium
CCCAAAAAACTGGCCCTCACCGCCTGTATGCGCAAACTCGTTCTCATCCTTAACGCCATGGTGAAAAACAATCAACCCTGGAATCAATTTGTCACCCAGGCACCTTGACTTGAAAGACAGTCGCTACGGGCTTCGCCTTTTTCCCTTTTCCCCCTGCTTCCCTCTCCGGCCCTCCCCTCACAACACTATTTTCCTTCCCTCCCCCCAGGGGCCGCGATACAATGGTTGGCGTTATGGAGTTGATGAAAGAAATTGTGGCCCTGGCTGATAGTTATGCCGGCGAGCTCTCTGAACTGCGCCGGGAGTTCCATCAATACCCGGAGCTCTCCCATCAAGAGGAGGGGACCGCCCGGACAGTGGCCCAGTACCTGGGGAATTTGGGCCTGGAAGTCAAGACCGGCATCGCCGGACATGGGGTGGTGGCCCGGCTTCAAGGCGCCCGCCCGGGCAAGGTAGTGGCTTATCGGGCCGACATGGACGCCCTGCCCTTGACGGAAAAAATCCAGGTTCCCTGGCGCTCCCGGGTGCCGGGAGTGATGCACGCCTGCGGCCATGATTTCCACCTGAGCATCGCCCTGGCCGCGGCCAGTCTGTTGAGCCGCTTTCAGGACCGCCTGGCCGGGGAGGTGCGCTTTATCTTTCAGCCGGCGGAAGAAGGGCCGCCCCAGGGGGAGGAGAGCGGGGGCCGGGGCATGGTGGGCGCCGGGGTGCTGGACCACCCCCGGGTGGACGCCATCCTGGGTTTGCATGTGGCTCCTTCCGCGGAGGTGGGCCAGATACATTATAGTTCCGAAGTGGTGATGGCCGGCACCGACCACCTGGTTTTGACCATTAAGGGAAAATCGGTGCACGGGGCCACGCCCCACCGGGGGCTGGACCCCATCCTGGTGAGCGCCCAGGTGCTAAGCCAGATCCAGGCCTTCCTGACCCAGGGCCTCGACGCCCGACAGCCAGTGGTGCTGACCTTTGGGAAGATTGCCGGAGGCAACCGTTTTAACATTCTGGCCGACGAGGTGGTCTTGGAAGGGAGCCTCCGGTACCTGGAAGAGTCAGTGCGTCAGAAAGCGCTGCAGGGCCTGAGAAGGCGCCTGGCCGGTCTGGCCCAGGCCACGGGGGCGAAGATCGCTCTGGCGGCCCGGACCATCTATCCCATCCTGAAGAATGACGCGGACCTGAGCGCCCGGGCGGTGCAGGTGCTGGGGCAGCTCCTGGGGCCAAAACGCCTGAAGCTGCACCCCCCGGCCATGGGCAGCGAAGACTTCTCTTATTTTGCGGAAAAGGTCCCGGCCTTTTACTTTTTTTTGGGAGTGCGCACCCCCGGCGCCCGGAGCCAGGCCCTCCACTCCCCGGAGTTTAACCCGGATGAGGCCGCTCTGCCCTGGGGTCTTAAGGCTGCCGCCGGCCTGCTGGCGGCCCTCAGCGAACCGGAGTGATTTTAAGGTGAGGGGCGGGGAATGGAGGACAGGTGCCCTCGCCTGTCCAGGACAGCCGGGGGCGGCTGTCCTCCATTAGCCCTCCCCCTAAATTACTTCTCTAAGGATTTCTTCCACCAGTTCCAAGGGCACCCCGGAGTGCAGCACCGGCTCCCCCCAGGCCTTGAGGAGCACAAAGACCAGGTCCCGGTCCTGGCGCTTTTTGTCCCGGGGCAAGGCGGCCAGGACCGCCTGGGGGTCTAACCGGGGTAAGCTCCGGGCCAGGCCCAGGTCTTTGATCAAGCGGCGGCCCCGTTCCCCTGCCGCTGGGGGAAGACCCACCAGTTCCTCGGACAGCCGCAGCGCGGCCAGCATGCCCCAGGCCACCGCCTGGCCGTGGGGCAGGCGAAAGCCCGCGGCCTGCTCCAGGGCATGGCCCAAGGTGTGACCGAAGTTGAGGATGCGCCGTAAGTCCGCCTCGTGCACGTCTGCGGCCACCACCTCCGCCTTGATGGCCGCGGCCCGATGGATGACCTCCAGCAATTCCGCCTGATCCGCAAAAAGCCGACCCCTGGCGGCCTTCAGCCGGGAAAGCAGGTCCGGGTCCCGGATAAAACCGGCCTTAACTATTTCCGCCAGGCCGTTGAGCCGCTCCTTCCGGGGCAAGGTGCCAAGAAATTCCGGGTCGATGACCACCAGGCGGGGCTGATGGAAGGTGCCCAAGAGATTCTTGCCTTCCGGCAAATTGATCCCGGTTTTGCCGCCGATGGCCGCGTCCACCATGGCCAGGAGCGTGGTGGGCACCTGAATGAACGGCACGCCCCGCATATAGATGGAGGCCAGAAAGCCGGTGAGGTCCCCCACCACCCCGCCCCCCAGCGCGATCAACGGGGATCGGCGCTCGGCCCCTAGGGCCAGGAGTTGCCGGGCCAGGCGTTCCACCACCCGCCAGCTTTTGGAGCGCTCTCCGGGGGAGACCGAAAGAACCTCGGGGAGATAGCCCCCCTGGGCCAAGGCCCCCGTCACCGCCTGACCGTGGAGGCGGGCCACCCGGGCGTCCGCCACCAGGAAGAGTCGCCGGGGCAGGTCCAGGGGGTCCAGGAGTTGGCTTAAGCGCTGACGCAGGCCGGGGCCCAGGAGCAGGCGATAGCTCTCCTCCCGGCCGGGCAGGGGGAGAAAAATCTCTTTCAATACCAGCCCCCGGGGCGCAGGGTTTTGATATCCTGCATCAGGGTGGCGAACTGCTCCGGGTACAGGGACTGGACCCCGTCGGAGAGGGCCTTTTCCGGTTCATGGTGCACTTCAATGAGGAGGCCGTCCGCGCCCGCGGCCACCGCGGCCCGGGCCAGGGGGGACACCAGGTCCCGACGCCCGGCGGCGTGGCTCGGGTCCACCACGATGGGCAGATGGCTCTCCCGGCGCACCGCCGGGACGGTAGCCAGATCCAGAAGATTGCGGGCGTGTTCGCCGATACCCCTGATCCCCCGTTCACAGAGAATGACGTGGGGATTACCCTCGGCCATCAGGTATTCCGCGGCCATGAGCCATTCTTCCAGGGTGGCGTACATGCCCCGCTTGAGCAAGACGGGCTTTTTGGTCCGGCCCGCCAGGCGCAGCAGGCTGAAATTTTGCATGTTCCGGGCGCCGATCTGGATGATGTCGGCATATTCCGCCACCAATTTCAGGGAGTCCGGGTCCACCGCTTCGGTAATGATCAACAGCCCCGTCTCCTCCCGCACCTTTTTCAGGATCTTGAGGCCGCTTTTTCCCAGGCCCTGATAACTGTAAGGGGAAGTCCGGGGTTTATAAGCCCCCCCCCGGAAGAGAGAGGCCCCCGCGGTCTTGACGATGCGGGCGATAGTCAGGGCCTGGACTTCGCTTTCCACCGCGCAGGGACCGGCCATGACCACAAACCGCCCCCGGCCCACTTCCAGACCCGGCAAAGGGATGATGGTGTCTTCCCGCTTCATCTCCCGGCTTACCAGCTTATAGGGCTTGGACACGGGGATGGCCTGCATCACCCCCGGCATATCCAAGAACAGGGCCGCATCCACCGGACCGGGATTCCTGAGGATGCCGATGGCCACCCGCTCCCCTCCGGGGATGGGCTGAGCCATGAACCCCAGGGATTCAATCTTCCCTACCACTGCGTCAATCTGGGCCGGGGTGGCGTCTTTGTCCATGACAATGAGCATGTCCGCACTCCCAACTTAAGGTATGGCTTTCCGGGGGGGGCCGGGGGAGAAAATAAGGGCGAAAAGGGGAAAAGGCGAAGAAATAACTTATGGACCCAAAATCCTTTTCGCCCTTTCGCCTTTTCGCCTTTCTTTCAATGCCCTTAGCCCCCTTCCCCATACTACTTCTCTAACGATTAACCTATTAAATTAATGAAGGGATTCTTGAGATATATATCTCTTAACCCCATAATACCAGAAACTTTTACCGGCAGCCTGGGTTTTTTCCCTCTCGGAAAGCCGGACAGGCCCCTGAAAAGTTGGGGAGGTTGCCGGCGGGCTGAACCTCATCCGCCGGATTGCCTGAATATTTTCTGTGCTTCAGCAGTTGATGGTGGTAGGATAATTTTAGAGGGAAACCGCTCAACTGAGCGGGAACGTCAGATGGAAATCGGCAGGGAATCCATTATTTGCCCCGGTTGCGGCTGTCTCTGTGATGACCTGGACGTCACCAGCGACGGCGAGCAGGTCCTGGAGGTGGCCAATGTCTGCCTTTGGGGCGTGAGCCGCTTTCTGACCACCAAGAAATTCCATCCCAGAAAAGAGCGGCGCCGTCTTGATAAACCCGGTCTCAGAGTGAAAGGACGCTCCCAGGCGGTCACCTACGAGGCGGCCCTGGACCGGGCCGCGGAGCTGTTGCGCCGGGCCCGGCGCCCTTTGATCTATGGTCTGACCAATTCAGGCTCCCATGCCCAGGAGGCCGCGCTCCGGCTGGCCCGGGCCCTGGGCGCCCGGCTGGAACCAGCGGACCTGGCCTTCATGGCCCCTTACTATGCCAGTCTGAAAAAACATGGCCTGTACTGGGCGCCCCTGGAGGTCCTGCGGGATGAGGTGGAGGCCGTGCTCTTTTGGGGGGCCAATCCCCTCCACTCCTGCCCCCGGCAGGTAGTGCGCTATACCGCCTTTGCCCGGGGGCGCTTTACTGAGAGGGGGGTAGAGGACCGCCGGGTGGGCGCGGTGGATATCTACCGCACCGAAATCGCCAAATTCTGCCAACTATTTCTGGAGATCGAGCCGGGACAGGAACTTCCCCTCATCCAAGGGGTGAGGGCCCGGCTCACCGGGGAGCAGGAGATCACCCCGAGGGTCAAGGGGACCAAAAGGTTGGCGGATTTCCTGGGCAAAGCCGGGTATGGGGCCATCTTTTGCGGCCGGGGGGTGAGCTACGCCCCGGCGGCCGCGGAGCTGTTTGACCAGCTCATGGGGCTGACGGCCTGGCTTAATCAACGGGCCCCCTTCGTGCTCTTTCCCCTGGCCGGGGATTTTAATTCTGCCGGGCTGTACCATTTGCTCCTGCGGGAGTTGGGCAGCCCTTACGCCCCTGATTTCGGCGACCCCTCCGGCCTGGCCTTTCAGCCGGCGCCGGTGGAATTTTCCCAGGTGGACGCGGTGCTGGTGACCGGGGCCGACCTCTTCTGGTTTTTGCCGGAGGACCAACAACAGGAACTCAAGCGCCGACAGGTGCCTGTCATCGCTCTAAGCCCCTTTGCCAACCGGACCACCGGCGCGGCCCAGGTGGTCTTACCGGTGGCCCTGGTCGGCGTGGAGGCGGAAGAAGTGGCTTACCGTATGGACGGCTTGCCGGTGGCCTTAAAACAGTTAGTGCCATGCGCCTGGCCCACGGACCGGCAGGTCCTCGACAACCTGGCTGCGCTTGTTTAGCGTTATTTGGGGGAGGGGGCTAAGGGCCGGTGGGCCCTTACCCCCTCCCCCAAACCCCCTCCCCCAATCCCTTATGGGGTT
>JBFLZI010000180.1:0-5370 GCA_040756315.1 Thermodesulfobacteriota bacterium
GGGGCCATCGGCCCCGGCCCAACCAACCCCCTAAATGGATTGGGAAGGGAGATTTGTTGGAGAGAGTATGGAGTAGACAAAATAATCAACATTCCAAATCCCAGAAATAACTCTCCCTGCCGGAGGCCGTCATGTCCTATGAAACCCTGCTGTTTACTCAAGAGGAAGGTGTCGCGGTTCTCACCTTTAACCGTCCTGACAAGATGAACGCCTTAAACCCCCGGATGCGCTCGGAGTTGGCCGAGGCGCTGGACCGGGTGAGCCGCGACCCCGAAATCCGGGTGTTGCTCTTGACCGGCCAGGGGCGGGCCTTTGTCGCCGGCGCGGACATCAGCGCCCTATTGGAGCTTGATCCTCTGAGCGGCAAGCGGTTTGCCCAAAAGGCCCAGGAAGTGCTGTTCAAATTGGAGGACCTGGAGATTCCGGTCATCGCCTGTGTGAACGGCTTCGCCCTGGGGGGCGGCCTGGAGATCGCCATGGCCTGCGACATCATCTATGCCTCAGAAGAGGCTAAATTGGGCCAGCCGGAAATCAATTTGGGCATCATGCCCTTTGTGGGAGGCACCCAGCGCCTGGCCCGCCTGGTGGGCCGGGGCCTGGCCAAGGAGCTCTGCCTTACCGGCCGCCTTCTGGACGCGGCGGAGGCGAAGGCCTTAGGTCTGGTGGCCCGGGTGTTCCCGGCGGACCGGCTGTTCAAGGAATCCCTACAAGTGGCCCGGTCCCTGGCGGCCAAAGGGAGGGTGGCCTTAAGAGCCATCAAACAGGTGATCAACCGGGGCTTTGATCTGGATTTACGGAACGCCTGCTCTTTGGAAATCGACGCCTTGGCCGTGTGCCTGGCCAGCCCCGACGCCCGGGAAGGAGCCGCGGCGTTTTTGGAAAAACGCCAGCCGAATTTTAGCAGGACCTTGCCTTGAAGTAGGGAACTTTGCTGGATTGAGAAGGTATGTAGCCAAACCCGAGTTTGAACCTTTTTTCTCAAATAAACGGCGAAAAGATTGTGCCCCTTCCCTTTTTCTTGTAATAATACAAACGACTCTTCATTGATTTTTTATCCGAAAAACTCCAGCGGCCTCGCAAGCATTTAATACTCTGGACATGCAGCTATGGGAGCATCACGCCGTCTGGAGAGGCTTGGGCCGGGGGCAGCCGGTAAAATTGCTGATATCTAGACAATCTGCTGGAAATAATGGGGTATTTTTGAAGTTCTTGGTGGTCCTGACGGTCTGCCTGGCGATCTTAAGCTGCCAGGCCAAGAAGAGTGAGTATCCGCCCCTGACCATTGCCGGGTCCACTTCGGTGGAACCGTTTGCGGAGAAGCTGGCCGAAGTCTTTATGAAGGAACATCCAGGGGTGTTGATCAATGTCCAGGGGGGCGGCTCCAGCGCCGGGATCTATGCCTGCCGCCAGGGAGCCTGCCAATTGGGCGCCTCTTCCCGGGAATTGGTGGAGAGCGAGAAGGAATTAATCGAAATCCCCATCGCCTGGGACGGCATCGCCATCATCGTCCACCCCAGCAATCCTTTGAAAAATTTGACCTTAAAAGAACTTCGGCAAATATTTCTGGGCGCTCTGAAGAACTGGCAGGACCTGGGTTGGGGCCCCCAGGCCATTCATGTCATCACCCGGGAGGAAGGTTCCGGCACCCGGGAGACCTTCGAACATATTGTCATGGAAAAAAAGGAAATCACTCCCGGCGCCCTGGTCCAGGATTCCAACGGCTCGGTCCGGGAAATCGTCGCCGCAGACCCCTATGCCCTGGGCTACATCTCCGTGGGCTTGGTGGATGACCGGGTCAAAGCTCTATCCATTGACGGTGTGGCCCCCACCCCGGAAAATATCCAGTCCAAACGCTACCAACTGGCCCGCCGCTTCCTCCTGGTGAGCCGCAGCGAGCCTACCGGATTGGCCAAAAAGTTTATTGACTTTATCCTCAGTCCTCCCGGTCAGCGCCTCTTGACCCTGGAAGGCCTGGTAGCCGTAAGATAATGCACAAAGAAAAATTTATCGAAAAGGTCTTGTTTTTACTGGCCTTATCCTCTATCACCTCCCTGGCCCTGATCACCGTCTTTATCTTCATGGAAGGTCTTCCCCTGGTGTTGCACACCGGGCTGAGAAATTTCATTCTCAGCAGCCATTGGGCCCCCACCCGGGGGTACTTCGGCATCCTGGCGATGATTATCTCCTCGGTCCTGGTGACCCTGGGGGCCATGATCCTGGGAGTGCCTCTGGGGCTGGCCTGCGCCATTGTCCTGGCGGAATTTTCTCCCCCCCGCCTCACCTTTATTTTGAAACCCACCCTGGAACTCCTGGCCGGCATCCCCTCGGTGGTTTACGGCTTTTTGGGAGTAATCTGGCTGGTGCCCCTGATCCGGGTCTATTTAGGGGGGCCGGGGCTGTCCCTTTTGGCGGCCTCCCTCATTTTAGGGATCATGGTCCTGCCCACCATCATCAGCATTTCCATCGACGCTCTGGTGGCGGTGCCCGACATGTATCGCCAAGGCTCCATCGCGCTGGGGGCCACCCAATGGCAGACGGTACAAAGGGTGGTGCTCCCCGCGGCCCATTCCGGCATCATCACCGCCATCATCCTGGGCATGGGCCGGGCCATCGGCGAGACCATGGCGGTCATTATGGTGGCGGGCAACGCCCTGAAGATACCCACCTCCATCCTGGACCCGGTGCGCACCCTGACCAGCAACATCGCCCTGGAATTGGGTTATGCCACCGGCCTCCACCGGGAGGCCCTCTTCGCCACCGGCATTGTGCTCTTCATCATTATCATGATCCTGAATCTCTCAGCTACGCTGCTCACGCGCCGGAGATAGGCTTCGCATGCGTCTTAACCCCAACATCTCCCAGTTTGTCATGAAATCCCTCCTCTGGCTGATGACCGGCTTCACTATCTTTATTCTGATCTTCATCATCATCAATGTTTCGGTAAAAGGACTGCCCCAGGTGACCCCCGCCTTCCTGCTGGAGGAGCCCCACGACATGGGCCGGGCCGGGGGCATCTTTTCCACCATTGTGGCCACCGCCTATATCACCCTGGTGGCCATCCTCCTGGCCACCCCCCTGGGGGTGGGCACGGCCATCTACCTGACGGAATACACCCGGGAGGGCCGGGTTACCCGGATGATCCGCTTCGGCGCGGAATGCCTGGCCGGGGTGCCCTCCATCATCCTGGGGCTTTTCGGCTTTGTGCTGTTCGTCCTAAAACTGGGGCTGGGGTGGTGCGTCCTGTCCGGGGGCCTGACCCTGGCCATCATGGTGCTCCCCATTATCATCCGCACCAGTGAAGAGGCCATCAAGGCCGTACCCCAGGAATACCGGCAGGTCTGTTTCTCCCTGGGGCTGAGCCAGTGGCAGACCGTCACCCGGGTGGTGCTGCCTTCCGCCTTGCCCGGCATTACCACCGGGGTGATGTTGAGCGTGGGGCGGTCCTTGGGAGAGACTGCGGTGCTGCTCTTCACCGCGGGCGCCGGGCTGCGCCTGCCCACTTCTCTGTTTGACTCCGGGCGCACTATGGCAGTACACTTTTATATCCTGGCCCGGGAAGGCATCTCCATGCCCAACGCTTACGGCACTGCCGCCATTCTGATGATCTCCATTCTCATCATCAACCTGACGGCCTACAGCCTGATGCAGCGTTTCCTGCGACGCCACACCTGATACTGACGTGGAAGGTTGAGCGATGTCCCCGGATCTGCCCCCCAAGATCAGCCTGGAGCAACTCTCCTTCTTTTACCAGGATTTTCAGGCCCTGGATCAGGTGTCCTTGGAGATCCGCCCCCGGGAGATCTTCGGCCTCATGGGTCCGGCCAAAAGCGGCAAATCTACCTTGCTCAGAGTCCTGAACCGCATGTGCGACCTGATCCCGGGAGCCCGGGTGGAAGGCCGGGTGTGGCTGGACGGGGAAGACATCCTGGCCCCGGACTACGACGTGGTGGGCTTAAGAAGGCGTATGGGTCTGGTGCTGAGCGTGCCGGTGGCCCTGCCCCGGACGATCTTTGAGAACCTGGCCCTGGCCCCCCGCCTGGCGGGGAAAAAAAGCAAGGAGGAATTGGCCCAACTGGTGGAAGCGGGCCTTAAGGCCGCGCAACTCTGGGACGAAGTCAAAGACCGCCTCCAGGAGTCGGCCCTGAAATTATCCGGCGGCCAGCAACAACGCTTATGCCTGGCCCGGACCCTGGCCATGCAGCCCGAAGTCGTCCTTTTGGATGAACCCACCAGCGGCCTGGACCCCATCTCCACCGCCAAAATCGAGGAGACCCTATTCCAATTAAAACAGCAATACACTATCATCTTGGTGAGCAACAATACCAAACAGATAGCCCGGGTGACGGACCGGGTGGCCTTTCTCCTCATGGGCCACCTCATTGAAATGGGCGACACTTCAGAAGTCTTCACCGTCCCCAAGGACCAACGCACCGATGACTATATCTCCGGACGGTTCGGTTAATTCCCCGGAACCTGCCCCGCCAGAAATCATTGCCATCCGCGGACTCAATCTCTATTACGGCCATTTCCAGGCCCTGATAAACATTCAGGCTTCTTTTAAGTCCCGGAATATCACCGCGCTCATCGGCCCCTCCGGGTGCGGCAAATCCACCCTGCTCAGGGTCCTCAACCGGATGAACGACCTCATCGAAGGAGTGCGGGTCACCGGGGAAGTAATCATCGCCGGCCAAGATATCTATTCCCCGGAAGTGGACCTCATTCAACTTAGAAAAAGAGTGGGCATGGTCTTCCAACGCCCCAACCCCTTTCCCCTGTCCATCTACGACAACGTGGTTTACGGCCCCCGGCTCCACGGCCGCCCCAAACGCCAGGAACTGGAAGAAATCCTGGAGAGATCCTTGGACGCCGTGCATCTCTGGGAAGAACTGCGGGACCGCCTCCACACCCCGGCCCTGCAACTCTTGGAAGAACAACAACAACGCCTCTGCATCGCCCGCCTCCTGGCCGTGGAGCCGGAAATCCTCCTGATGGACGAACCCTGCTCCGCCCTGGACCCCCTGGCCACCCTGCGCATCGAAGAACTGATGACGGAACTCAAAAAGACCTACACCATCATCATCGTCACCCATAACATGCAACAGGCGGCCCGGGTCTCCGACGACACCGGCTACATGTACCTGGGAGAACTCCTGGAATTCGGCCCCACCGCCCAAATCTTCACCCGCCCCCAAGACCCCCGCACCGAAGACTACATCACCGGGAAATATGGTTGATTAGAAGGGAAAAATTTGGGGGAGGGGGCCAGGGGTCACAGACCCCTGCCCCCTCCCCCAAACCCCTTAGGGGGGTTTAAAAGTTTGGTGGGGGCCGGCCCCCTGGTACCCCCCCCCCCCCCAAACCAAAAAAGGG
>JBFLZI010000181.1:0-5338 GCA_040756315.1 Thermodesulfobacteriota bacterium
TGGGGCCAACGGCCCCAGCCCCGCCAAACCCCTTAAGCGGGTTGGGAGGGGGGTGTGGGGGGAGGGCCAGTAGCACAGGCTTCCCGCCTGGGCTCAGGTCCCTGGCCCTCCCCCCACAACTCTATTTCCTCCCCGCCTGCTGAATCTTGGCCCAGGGGTCCCGGAGGGTGACGGTGCGGTTGAAGGTCAGGTTAGGGGGGGAGGAGTCCGGGTCCGGGGTGAAGTAGCCCAGGCGTTCGAACTGGTAGTGTTGGCCCGGCGCCGCGCCGGCCAGGGAGGGTTCCACCCGGCAGGCGGTCAGGGTTTCCAGGGAGTGGGGATTGAGAAAGGTTTGGAAGTCCTCGTCCCGGGCCTCGGCGGGGTTGGGTTTGCTGAAGAGGCGGTCATAGAGGCGCACTTCGGCAGGCAGGGCCTGGGCCGCGGACACCCAATGGAGGGTGGCCTTGACCTGGCGGCCGTCGGGGGCATAGCCGCCTTTGGTTTTCGGGTCGTAGGTGCAGCGCAGTTCCTTGATCTCCCCCTTATCGTCCTTCACCACCCCCACGCATTTAAGGAAATAGGCGTAACGCAGGCGCACTTCCCGGCCCGGGGCCAGGCGGAAGAATTTTTTCGGGGGGTCCTCCAGGAAATCGTCCCGCTCAATATATAACTCCCGGGAAAAGGGCACCTTCCGGGTCCCCATGGCCGGGTCCTCGGGATTGTTGATGGCTTCCAGTTCCTCCACCCGGCCTTCCGGATAGTTGTCGATGACCACCTTCAGGGGCCGAAGCACCGCCATCACCCGGGGGGCCTGTTTATTTAACTCTTCCCGGACGCAGTATTCCAGGAGGGCCAGGTCCACCAGGTTTTCTCTCCGGCCGATGCCGATCATGTCGCAAAATTTCCTGATGGCCGCGGGGGGGTAGCCCCGCCGGCGCATTCCCGAGAGGGTGGGCATGCGGGGGTCGTCCCAGCCCCGGACGTGGCCTTCGTTCACCAGTTTGAGGAGCTTGCGCTTGCTCATCACCGTGTAGGTGAGATTGAGGCGGGCGAACTCGATCTGCTGGGGATGGCAGGGCACGGGCAGTTGGTCCAGGAGCCAGTCGTACAGGGGGCGGTGGTCCTCAAACTCCAGGGTGCACAGGGAATGGGTGATGCCTTCCTGGGCGTCGGAAATGGGGTGGGCGTAATCGTACATGGGATAGATACACCACCTGTCCCCGGTGCGGTGATGGCTGGCATGGAGGATGCGGTAGAGGACCGGGTCCCGCATATTGATATTGGGAGAGGCCATGTCGATCTTGGCCCGGAGCACGTGGGCGCCGTCGGGAAATTCCCCGGCCCGCATGCGGGTAAAGAGGTCCAGGTTTTCTTCTAAGGAGCGGTTCCGGTACGGGCTGTCCTTCCCCGGCTCCGTCAGGGTGCCCCGATAGGCCCGGATTTCCTCGGCGCTCAAGCTGCAGACGTAGGCCTTGCCGGTTTTGATCAGGTGCACGGCGTATTGATAGAGTTCCTCAAAGTAATCCGAAGCGAAGAAGAGACGCTCCTGCCAGTCGAACCCCAGCCAGCGGACGTCGGCCTTGATGGATTCCACGTATTCCTCTTCTTCTTTGGTGGGGTTGGTGTCGTCGAAGCGCAGGTTGCAAACGCCTTGGTTTTCCAAGGCCACCCCGAAGTTGAGGCAAATGGACTTGGCGTGGCCGATGTGCAGGTAGCCGTTGGGTTCCGGGGGAAAGCGGGTCACTACCCGGCCTTCGTGTTTACCGGCCTTCAGGTCCGCGGCGATGATCTGGCGAATAAAGTCCAGGGGTGGGGGTGAGTAGGCGGTATTCATAAGATTCAGTTATCCTTATAATACACTTCTTATTTTGCCAAAATTTACCATGTAATGGGAATAATGCCAACGCCAGTGACCCTAACCGGGGATAAAAAAACCCGGCAACCCCGAAAGGGTTGCCGGGCTGAAATGGTATCAGGAAGAAGTTTTCTTTTCGGGTATTTTTATTCCTCTTCTTCCTCCAGTTCAACGCCGTCCCGCTCGAACTGGGCGTCCCGTTCGGCGTGAGCCTTGTCGATCTCCTCCTGGCTCCAGGGTTCGTAATCCAGGCAGTTGGCCACCAGTTCCCAGATGTACATGGTCTCTTTGTAATTGCCCATGTCATGGGCCTTGGGGAGGCCCTTTAAGATCTGGTCCCGGCAGTTGTGGCAGGGGGCGATGACCAGCTCGGCGCCGGTCTCCTTGATCTGGTCCGCCTTGATTTTGCCGTAGGCCAGGCGCTCCTCGTCGTAGGGCATGGCCCAGGCGCCGCCCCCGGCGCCGCAGCAGAAGTTGTTCAGGGGATCGTTGATCATTTCCCGAAAGAGGCTCTCATCGATGCACTGCTTGGAGATCCAGCGGGCCAACTCCCCGTTGTTAGGCTCATCTTTCCATAGCATGTAAGACTTGCGCACGTAATTGCAAGGATCGTGGACGGTAAAGGGGTGGTGGATTTTGGTTTTATCCAGCTTGATGCGGCCGGAGGTAATGTATTCCTCCAGCAGGTCCAAGACGCTGACCACCTTGAATTCTTGGTAAACTTCCGGAAACCAATTCATGAACCCGAACCGGGTTGCATAGTAGGCGTGCCCTCATTCAGGGTACAAGATGGTTTTACATTTAAGTCGTCGGGCATTTTCGATAACCCGGCGCACCTGTTCCTTCATGCTCTCGTCGTCCCCGGAAAAGAGGCCCCAGTTGACCCCTTCCCAGTTCACCGAGGAGACGGTCCAGTCTTCCTTGGCGGCATAGAAGATGCGCCACCAGAACTTCATATCGTCCGGCTCGCCGTAAGGTTCCTTGGAGTTGATGGTAGTGATGATGTTGGCTCCTTCCTTGTCCACCGGCACATAAAAGCCGGGGCAGGGCCATTCCTCGTCATTTTCCATCTCCACCCCCAGCTCCGCCAGGAGCATGAGGAAATCATCCCGGGGGATGCCCAGGTTGTTCCCTCTCTGCATGGCCATCATGGTGCCCTTGTGGATGGGGCCGGGCACTTTGTCCCGCTCCCGGGCGGTGCGGCAGGCCCGGAAGGTCTTCATCAACTGAATCCCCATAGGGCATTGATACTGGCAGCGGCCGCACAGGGTGCAGACCCAGGGCCACTTGGATTCCACCACCTCGTCATCCAGGCCGAAAGCCAAGGCCCGGATGGCCTTCCGGGGATCCCAGCCGGGGACCAGGTTGGAGGCCGGACAGCCGCCGGCGCAAGTGCCGCAAGTGAAGCAGCGGTCGGCCAACTCCGGGGCGACGGCGATTTTTCGGTGCTTTTTATCTACTTTCAGAGGAGCTTCCATGGACTTTCCCCTTAATTCAGATATTAGGATTCTCTGGTCTTTATCACAGAACCCTTCCCTTGCTTAGGGTTTTACCGGTAAATTTCATGATAAAAGATTGAGAAATTTTTTTCAAGGATTACTTGCACAAAAATTAGTTTAGCACCATTCGGGTGGAGTCGCGGCCCGGATTTGAATTTAATGCCCGGTTATTCCTCTGTTTTCCCAACGAGAATAAGGTTTTTCCAATGGGGGAAGGGCCGGATATATAAGAAGGGGGAAAAGGGAAAAAGGCGAAGCGGCGAAAAGGGAAGGAGAGGATTTTTCTACAAAACTTCATAACCCTTTTCGCTATTTCCCCTTTTCGCCTTTTCGCCCCCAAATAAACCCCTTAGCCCCCTTCCCCCAATTTAATCATTTGATAGATCTCCTCGCCGGCGATGGCGACGGCTTCAGCCACCGGGGGGGAAAGGCCGGTCCGGAGTTCTTCCGGCAGGGTAGCGATTTGGGCGGCGATGATGCGGATGTCGATTTGGCTATGATCCTTTAACTCCTGCAACATATTCACCGTGGGGAATTGATGCAGGGAGAAGTCCGCGGTCTTTTGGGCCGGGATGCCCGCCACGGGAATTTCAAAGACCTCTCCCGGCTTTTTCCCCGGATAATCAACCGTGTCAATGATGATGATTTTTGCCGGTTTCTTCGCGCTTAACAGCAAGTCAAACAGCAGCTCCCGGATGGAGGTGCCCACGTCCAGGGCCAGCACCTCCCGGGGCAGGGGATAGTGGTCTTTAAGGTACTGGATTACCGCCGGGCCGAAGCCGTCATCCCCCAACAGGACGTTGCCACAGCCGAAGATGAGGATAGATTTTTCAAAAATATCCCGAATCATATTAAGCCCTGGATCATCATGAGTTAGAAGTTGACTTATCCAGCCTCTCCCGGTAAATCCCCTTTACCCATCAATCTATAATAAATATTCCCGGAGGCAAATCGTAAAGAGAATGGGGGCGAAAAATCCGGCTGGGCTTGATGGGTTCTACTTCCCGGCCAGTTTATGTAACTTATTTTGTTAAGTTGTGGGGCTTGTCAGCCGATAAATTCTAATGGATGAGGGGTTGGTCTAGCCGGTGCCGTAACCGCAAGGGGTTCCCGGGTTAAATCTCAGGAGGTAATTTCTTTCCATGAACGTCGCATTCATCAATCCTTTCCTCGCCGCCACGCTCACGGTGCTGAAAACCATGGCCTTTACCGAGGCCAAATCAGGAAAGCCGTTTTTGAAAAATGACCATGTCTCCCGGGGCGACGTCTCCGGCATCATCGGCATCACCGGCCCCCCGAACGGCTCCATGTCTTTGACCTTCAGCGCCCCGTGCATCATTAAAGTTGTGTCCAACATGCTGGGGGAGGACTTCCCGGAGGTCAACGACGAAATTAAAGACGCGGTGGGGGAACTCACCAACATGATTTCCGGCACCGCCCGCAACGAATTGGGTAATCAGGGTTATACCTTCCGGATCTCCATTCCCATCGTCGTGGCCGGGCCGGGGCACGAAATCCGGCATCAATGCAAAGCCCCCACCATCGCCATTCCCTTTGACACCGACTCCGGACCTTTCGTGGTGGAAGTGAGTTTTGAAGACGAATGAAGCAGCCGGAAAGCCGGCCCGGAAATTTAGGTAAATCGATCCAGGGTGGGCCCGGCCCACCCGGCCGGCTTGCCGTTACATTATTTGGATTAAAGTTGTCCCACCTGTTGCTGCCCTCCCCAAGACCAGAATAGGTTTTTCTCCTTGTTTGCCAGCAGGCGCTTGTGAACAAGTTAAAAATTAATGAATCTATTTAGAGCTGGGAATCGCGCCTATGTATTAATGATCTTGAAGTGATTGATTTTTAAATTCTAATTATTTGGTAAACTCCTGTAGACATAATGGTTGAAAGTTAAAGGCCTGCGAACCTTGCAAACGTGGGTTAAGCTGTGAGCCTAAAGGACTAACAGCCAAGAGCCACAACCAAGGAGGCAGGCCATGAGAACGAGTGTACTGTA
>JBFLZI010000182.1:0-5231 GCA_040756315.1 Thermodesulfobacteriota bacterium
GGGAGGGCCAGTAGCACAGGCTTCCAGCCTGTGCTCAGGTCCCTGGCCCTCCCCCCACTTGAAAGAGATTATTCCCTTTGCGGAGCAAAGGGAATAATCGGATTTTCTTTAATGAACTTCATAAAATGAAGTTCATGATGTAGGGTGGGCACTGCCCACCATAACCATTCTCCTGCCGGGAGGCCTAATAGGGTGGGCATTGCCCGCCACATGAATTGTCAACCGACTGTCCCCTCGTTCCCAAGTTGTACTTGGGAACGGGAGTGGTTGCCAAGCTTAGCTTGGCTGAAAAATATGTTCCTAAGTGCAACTTGGGAACAAGTTAAAAAGAAGCTTTAGCTTGCGCCGGCTGAAGTCTGGGGCTGCATTAGATAATCTTGGGCACCAGAAGATAAGCTTCACTGTCTGCCCTAAATTAAATCCTAAGGGGTTGGGGGAGGGGGTAAGGGGTTCCCACAGGCTGGAAGCCTGTACTACCGGCCCTTAGCCCCCCCAAACAACAATTGACCGACAAATGCAACCTCAAGAAGCCTACCAGTGGTTAAAGGCCCAGAGCCTCGAGATCGCCCAGCTTCACTCTATCCAGGAACTCCTGTTTTGGGATCAGCGCACCCAGATTCCCGCCAAAGGCCACGCGCACCGGGCCTCCCAATTGGCCCTCCTGGCCAAGTGGATACATATCCGCCGGACTGATCCCCTCTGGGAGGAAAACCTGACCCGGGTGGAGGCCTCGGACCTGGTGCTGGACCCGGAGGGGACAGAGGCGGTGAATGTCCGGGAATGGCGCCGGGACTACCGCCGGGCCGTCAAGATCCCCCAGGACCTGGCCGTGGCTCTGGCCCAAGCCGCGGCGGAAGGGGAAACGGCCTGGGAAATCGCCCGGCCCAAAAACGATTGGCCCACCTTTAAACCCTATCTGGCCCGCTTACTCGACTTAAAAAGGCAGGAAGCCCAGGCGTTGGGCTATGCCCAGGAACCCTATGACGCGCTCCTGGACGATTATGAACCGGAGGAGACCGCCGCGGGCTTAGCGCCCCTCTTCGGGGAGTTGCGGACCGACTTGGTCCGGCTGTGCGAAGCCATCCAGGGGAGCTCCCGCCGCCCGGACCCCGGGGTGTTGCACCGCCTTTTTCCCGCCCCGGCCCAGAAGCAATTTGCTTCTCTGTTGGCCGAGGGCATCGGTTACGATTTCGCCGCCGGGCGGCTGGACCCCACGGCCCACCCCTTCGCCGCGGGGATCGGCCCCGGAGACGTGCGCATCACCACCCGCTACGATGAAAATTATTTCAATATGGCCATCTTCGGCACCCTGCACGAAACCGGGCACGCCCTCTATGACCAGGGCCTGCCGGAGGAACATTGGGGCACCCCCCGGGGGGAGGCCGTGTCATTGGGCATTCACGAATCCCAATCCCGGCTCTGGGAAAACCTGGTGGGGCGCTCCCGGGGCTTCTGGCGGCACTTCTACCCTCTGGCCCAGTCCACTTTCCCGGTGCTCAAGGACGTCAGCCTGGAGACCTTCCATTTCGCCGTCAATCAGGTGCGCCCCAGCCTGATCCGGGTGGAGGCGGACGAAGTGACCTACAATTTGCACGTCCTCCTGCGCTTTGAGCTGGAAAGGGGGCTGCTTAGCGGCGCACTTACCGTGGAGGATTTGCCGGGGGCCTGGCAGGAGAAGATGCGGGCCTACCTGGGCTGCGCGCCCCCGGATTACGCCCAGGGCGTCATGCAGGACGTGCATTGGTCCGCCGGGCTGTTCGGCTATTTTCCCACCTATACCCTGGGGAATCTTTACGCGGCCCAATTTTACGCCCGGGCCGAGAAGGAGTTGGGGCCGCTAACAGACCTCTTCGCCCGGGGGGAGTTTGCTCCTTTGCGGGACTGGCTTAGGCAACGGATTCACCAACAAGGAAACCGCTACCGGGCCCGGGACCTCGTGCAGAAAGTGACCGGGGAGGACCTTAAGCCCCGATATTTCCTGGACTATCTTTTCAGAAAATATAGTGATTTATATGACCTTAAGTTATCTTTATAATTAGAGAGCCGCCAAGGTTGGCTAATATGCCTAGGATGTCCCCAGACGCCGTCTCTCTCTGCAGGTCTAGTTAAGCCGCTGCCATGTTTACCACCAGAGCCGATGCCGCCACCGCCGCCAATCTGAAAGTCCGCCTCATCGCTATTTCCGCTTCGGTGCTGCTGGGGCTGGGGCTGATGGCCCTGAAATTTTACGCCTACTGGCTGACGCAATCTTCCGCCATCCTCTCCGATGCCCTGGAGTCCATAATTAACGTGGTGGCCAGCGCCTTTGCCTGGGGCAGCATCCTTTTGGCCGCCAAGCGCCCCGACCCTTCCCACCCTTACGGACACGGCAAGGTGGAATTTTTCTCCGCGGGTTTTGAGGGGGCTTTGATTATCCTGGCCGCGGTGGGCATCTTCCTCAAGGCCTGGCCCCAGATCCTGAATCCCCACGGCCTGCCGCGACTGGAGCAGGGGCTGGTGCTGGTGGCCGCCACGGCTCTGGCCAACGGCCTGCTAGGAATAGGTTTGCTCCGCATCGGCAAACGCAGTCAATCCCTGGCCCTGGTGGCGGACGGCAAACATCTCCTCACCGACGTCTATACCTCCGTGGGGGTACTGGCGGGACTGGGACTGGTCTTTGCCACCGGCTGGCTCTGGCTGGACGGCGCAGTGGCCGCTGTGGTGGGTGTAAGCATCCTGATCACCGGCGCCAGACTGGTGCGCCAGGCCGCTTCCGGTCTGATGGATACTTCCGACCCCCGGCTTCTGGGGGAGATCTCCGCCATTTTGGCCTCCCACCGCAAAGGCAAGTGGATCGACGTCCATCAACTCCGGGCCCGGCGCTCCGGGAGCAAGGTGCTCCTGGACTTTCACCTGGTCTTGCCCTATGATTTCACCCTGTCCGAAGTGCATCGGGAAGTCAAGGAATTGGAAGGCATCTTTAAAGCCCATTTCGGCAGTGACGCGGATATTCTTATTCACGTTGACCCCTGCGCCGAACCGGAGTGTCCCATCTGCGGCTTTGATCCCTGCCAACACCGGCAGCATGAAACCCAAAGCCAGCGTCTCTGGCATCCGGAGGTGCTCACCGCTGAGGCCGAGACCGATAAGGACACTTCCGGCGAAGGTTCCAAAGAATCGTGATCTCGAAGGGCGAGGGGAAACTGACATTTGGGGGAGGGGGGTATCAGTGATCAGTGATCGGTAATCAGAAGCTATGGCAAAACCTATTTTCCCTGTCATCCTGAACAAAGTGAAGGATCTCAACTTATTGAAAAAACGAGATTCTTCGCTTCGCTCAGAATGACATTTCGGACGGCGTAGAGGTTTTGCCATAGCTTCTGGTGAAACAAAGGCCCAAGACTGATCACTGATCACTGATCACTGATTTTCCCCGGCCATCCCCGCACAATAACCTGCTAAACCAAAGGAAATTAACCCATGTCTCAAAAGGTGGTCATCATCGGCGCGGTGGCCTTGGGGCCCAAGGTGGCCTGCCGCCTCAAGCGCCTTCGGCCGGACTTTGAAGTCACCCTGGTGGATCAGGAAGAGTACATCTCCTACGGCGGCTGCGGCATCCCTTATTATATTTCCGGAGATTTGAGCGACATCAAGGAATTGATGAGCACCAGTTTTCATATGCAGCGCACCCCGGAGTTTTTTGCCGGGGCCAAAGACGTCCTGGTCAAAACCCGGACCCGGGCTTTGGCCCTGGACCGGGGGGCCAAGACAGTCCGGGTGCGCCACCTGGACTCCGGCCAGGAGGAGGACCTGCCTTACGATTACCTGGTGCTGGCCACCGGCAGCCGCCCCAAGCGCCTGGCCCTCCCGGGTCTGGACCTGCCCGGGGTGACCAGTGTGGCCAACCTGCACCAGGCCGTAGCCATCAAGGAGAGGATTTCCCAGGGACAGGTGGCCCGGGCGGTGATTATCGGCGCCGGGGCCATCGGCTGCGAAATGGCGGAAGCCCTGGGCGACCTCTGGGGAGTGGAGACGACCCTGGTGGAGATCGGCCCCCAGGTCCTCCCCGGCCTCCTGGACCCCGGCCTGGCCCGCATGGCGGAACAGCATCTGAAAGAGAAGGGAGTGGCAATCCGCCTGGAGGAAACGGTTAAGGAGATTCGCCCCGGCCCGGGGGACCATTCCCTGGAGGTGATCACTGCCGCCGGGAACCTGGCCGCGGACCTGGTCCTCACCGCGGTGGGGGTGGAACCCAACACGGAGTTGGCCCGCCAGGCCGGGCTGCTGGTCTCCCCCCGGGGGGCTATTGTGGTCAATGCCCGCCTCCAGACCTCCGACCCGGACATTTACGCCGGGGGGGACTGTATTGAGAATCTCCATCTGGTGACCGGGCAAAGGGTCTATTTTCCCTCCGGCTCCCTGGCCAACCGCCAGGGCCGGGTCATCGGCACCAATCTGGCCGGGGGCCATGCCACTTTCCCCGGCATTGTCGGCAGTTTTACTTTGAAAGTCTTTGAGATGGCCATTGCCGGCACCGGCCTGACTTTAGCCGCGGCCCAGAGCGCCGGCTTCGACGCGGCCCAGGCCCTGGTGGTCCAGGCCGACCGGGCCCATTTCTACCATACCCAGGACCTGATGTATTTGCAGTTGGTGGCGGACCGGAAGACCCGGCGGCTCCTGGGGGCCCAGGGCCTGAGCCACAACGGCGACGCCCTGGTGGGCCGCATCAACAGCATTGCCGCGCTGCTTTTGAGTCGTGGCGCCCTGGAGGACCTCTCCAACCTGGAAGTGGCTTACGCGCCTCCCTTTGCCGCGGCCTTGGATATCGTCAACGCCCTGGCCAACACCGCGGAAAATATCCTGGACGGCTACAATCGGACCATGGAGGTGGCGGAATTTGAGAAATGCTTCCTGGAGGGGGCGGAAGATGACCTCTGCCTGGACGTGCGGGGCCCGGCCAACGCCGCGCCCTACGTGGCCCACTTTGGAGACCGCTGGCGGAACATCCCCCAGGAAACCCTGAAACACCGCTTTGACGAGATTCCCCGGGATAAACGCCTGTTGGTGGTGTGCAACTCCGGGGTGCGCTCCTACGAAGCCCTGCGCCAACTGGAGACCGCCGGCCTCTGCAACGCCGTCAACCTCCAGGGCGGCATCGCCGCCTTAAAAAAGTCGGGCCTGCTGGAACTGGGGGAGGGGGAAGAGGGCGGAGAAGAGTAGATTTGGGGGAGGGGGCCAGGGGTCGCAGACCC
>JBFLZI010000183.1:0-5209 GCA_040756315.1 Thermodesulfobacteriota bacterium
TGGTTGGGCCGGGGCCGTTGGCCCCGGCCCAACCAAACCCATAAAGGGGGTTGGGAGGGGAGTTTGAGGGGAGGGCGGGGGAGCCACTGCTCCCCCGGCCCTCCCCGCAAATTTATTACCCCTACCTACCCACTCCGTGGGCCGAAGATGGCGGTGCCGACTCTAACCAGGGTGGCCCCTTCTTCCACGGCCACTTCAAAGTCCCCGGTCATGCCCATGGACAGTTCGTCTAAGGGGCCGGGGATGATATTTTGAGACCGGAGACGGTCCCGCAGTTCCCGTAAAGCCCGAAAGTAGGGGCGGGCCTCTTCCGGGTCGGAAAACCAGGGAGGCATGGTCATCAGCCCCAGCACTCGAAGATGGGGCATCCGGGCGATCTCTTGCAGCAGCGCCGGCACCTCTTCCGGAGGCGCCCCGGATTTGGTCTCCTCCTTCGCCAGTTTCACCTGCACGAGGATTTCTTGGACCTTGCCCCGGCGCTCTGCGGCTTCCTCCAAAGCCCGGGCCAGCTTCGGGCGGTCCACGGCATGGATCAGGTCAAAGAGCTCCACCGCGGCCTTGGCCTTTTTGGTCTGCAAATGGCCCACCAGGTGCCAGCTAAGGCCGGCCCCCAGTGCCCCGATCTTTTCCCTGGCCTCCTGGAGATAATTTTCCCCAAAAAGCTTATGACCCGCAGCCACCGCCTCCTGAAGACGCGCCAGGGGCACGGTCTTGCTCACCGCCACCAGACGCACTTCTCC
Source organism: Thermodesulfobacteriota bacterium (assembly GCA_040756315.1). GTDB lineage: Bacteria > Desulfobacterota > Desulfobaccia > Desulfobaccales > 0-14-0-80-60-11 > JBFLZI01. The sequence goes on from JBFLZI010000183.1 coordinate 741, forward strand.
CGGGTCCCGGCCCACCCGCCGGGCCGCGGCCTCAATACGCCCCCTCACCTTTGCCAAATTTTCCGCAATTTGACTCATAAGGGTTTGGGTGTCTTTTGGGGGAGGGGGCAGGGGCCTACTGGCCCCTGGCCCCTCCCCCAAACCCCTAAAGGGGGTTGGGAGGGGAGTTTGAGAGGAGGGCGGGGGACCCGTGGTCCCCCGGCCCTCCCCTCAAAACTATCTTCCCCTCCTTCTCCTCCAGGCTGAAGGCCGTAAGGGTGTTCTGCCAGGTTTGCCGGGCCATTTCCTCCAGGGTAAGGTTGTGGAGTTGGGCCAGGGTCTGGGTGGTGGCCGTGATGTAAGCCGGTTCGTTGCGTTTGCCCCGCCAGGGTTGGGGTGGCAGGTAGGGGCAGTCGGTTTCCACCAGGAGGCGGTCAAGGGGTAGTCTCTTCGCCACTTGTCGGAGGGGTTCCGCCGGGGGGTAGGTCAGGGTGCCGGAAAAGGAGAGGTAGAGGCCCAGGTCCAGGAAGCTGTGGGCTTCCTCGAGGCTGCCGCCGAAGCAGTGCATCACTCCGCCCCGGAGTTGGTGGCGCTCTTCCCGGAGAATCTTCAGGGTGGCGGCGGTGGCTTCCCGGGTGTGGATAACCACGATCTTGTTCAGGGCGTAAGCCCACTCCAGTTGTTGCCGGAACCAGTATTGTTGCACCTCTTCCGGGGAGCGGCGGCGGTAAAAGTCCAGGCCGATTTCGCCTACGGCCACCACTTTGGGGTCCGCGGCCAGAGGGGTCAAGTCCTCCAGGTCCTTAGGGCTGATGGAGCCGGCCCCGTGGGGGTGAAAGCCGATAGTGGCGAAGACCCAGGGGTATTGATGGGCGGTGTTTAACACTTCCCAGGAGTTTTTCCGGCTGATGGCCACATTGACGATCAGGGCCACTCCGGCCTCCCGGGCCCGGCGCACCACCTCCGCCTGATCGGGTTTAAGTTCCGGTTCATCCAGATGGGCGTGGGAATCAGCCAAGCGGATAGACATATGATGATCAGCGCAGCCCCATCGATTTAGGGAGGTAACTTGGGCAACTGCCGGTTTGTGCCCGGCCCGGGGGGATAAAACCGGCGGTTTCCCGAATAGCTTTATGTTTCTGGACGAAATCTCCCTGACATGGTAAAGTAACCGAAAATTTAGTAACCTGCAAGGAAGAGGTATTGATCGCCAGGATTCTGGGACTGCTTCTGTGCTGCCTGGCATGGTGGGGCCACCCCCTCCTGGCTTGGGGGGAGGAATGGGGACACAGTCTTCCCCAATGGCGCTCCCTGGGACGGGGCCTGGGTTTCGCCGAGGTCCAGGTGTTTCTTGACGGAGAAGTGGTGGAAGACCTGGCCGTGGTCAAGGTTGATCCGGCCAATAATGCCTTCCGGGTTTTTCACCATGCCCCCCAGAGTATCACTACCTGGCAGGAAGAGATCAAGGCCCCGGTGGTGTTTAACGCCAGCTATTATACCCCTAAGGGCAAACCGGTGGGCCTGATCATAGTGGACGGCAAGCCTTTCGGCCCCCGGCGCAATCGCCAGATGCGGGGCATGTTTGTGGCCGAACCGAAAGGCATGTCTCCGGACCTACCCCGGGCCACCATCCTGGATCTGGCGCCCAGTCCCATTGATCCCCGCAAACTTCCCTGGACCCAGGGGGTGCAATCCTTCCCGTTATTGTTGGATTACAAAGGTCGCATCCGAGTGGCCAACAGCGAGAAGACGGCGCACCGCACCGTCATCGCTACGGATCGGCACGGCAACATCTTGATCTTTAATACCGGCAACGCTTTTTTTACTTTGCATGATTTTGCCCTGTTTCTTAAGGCCAGCGCCTTTGAGATTGACAGCGCCCTCAACCTGGACGGGGGCACCGAGGCGCAACTCTATATTAAAATGAAAGATTTCGAGTATTTTTCCCCCCCGGCCTGGAAGTCTCGCCTAGGGAATATCTTCGAGCGCCAGCAGTTTTGGCTTCCCACCGTCATCGGGGTATTTCCGCGCCGGGATTAAGGCCCATGGCGGTTTACCTCATTCTGGGGGCAGGGAAATTCGGACGTTTGGCCCAAAAAAGGCTGCCTCAACAAGATGCCAGCGCCCACCTGGTGGTGGTGGAGCAAGACCCCCAAGCCTTGAAAGAGGCCCAATCCCTGTCCTTAGGCCGGGTCACCTGGGTGGCGGCCGAGGCCCTCGCTTATCTGCGGGAGAATTTAACCGACTCCCCCCCCTGGGACTGGCTGATTCCCATGGTGCCCATCCATGTGGCCTATGTTTGGCTGACGGAAGCCCTCCGGGAGGAGGGAGACTGGGAGACCCTGAAGGTGCCAGGGGAGGTAGGAAATTTGGTTCCCACTGTCCATCGGGGGCCCCAAGGGGAGCTTTACCTGAGTCGCGCCACCCATCTCTGCCCGGATGATTGTGCTGAGCCGGAGGTCTGTCCGGTGAGCGGTGAGGCCCGGGACCGGGCCCTTTATGAGGAATTGGCTGAACTAGCCTTGCCCGACTGCCGGCTGCTGATTATCCCCAGCCGCCAGTTGGCCCCGGGGGTGGGGGGCTACTCTCCCCGGGAGCTGCTGCATCTTAAGCAGGCTTTGTCCGGCTATCAAGGGAAAGCCTTAATCGCCACCGCCTGCCGCTGTCATGGGGTGGCCCATCTTATCCGGAGGAGAGCCAGGGAGCGGTGAGCTTTCTTTTTCCAGGGGTTATCGGGGTGTCACCGCGCATGCAGGAGGTTTTGCGCCTGCTCCAGTTGGTGGCCCCCTCCGAGGCCACGGTGTTGTTGTTGGGAGAGACCGGCACCGGCAAAGAACTGGCGGCCCAGGCTATCCATCTGAACAGCCTTAGGCGTCAAGGCCCCTTTGTGGTGGTCAATGGCGCCGCCCTCCCGGAGACCCTGCTGGAGAGCGAACTCTTCGGCCACGAACGGGGGGCCTTCACCGGGGCCACCAGCCGTAAGGAAGGCCGGTTCCTTCTGGCCCATCTGGGCACCCTGTTCTTAGATGAGATCGGCGAGCTCCACCCCACCACCCAGGCCAAGATCCTCAGGGTCTTGCAGACCAGGGAGTTCGAACCCCTGGGCAGCACCCGCACCATCAAAGTGGATGTGCGCATTATCGCCGCCACCAACCGGGACCTGGAGGCTATGGTGCGCTCGGGCAACTTTCGGGACGATCTCTTTTACCGCCTCCACGTCTTCCCCATCACCCTGCCGCCTTTAAGGGAGAGACTGGAAGACCTGCCCATGCTGGCCGACTACTTTTTAGGCCGGTACCGGGAAAAATATCACCGGCCGGTGCAAGGCCTGGCCCCGGAGGTCTTGCAGGCCTTCCGTGCCTATGCCTGGCCGGGCAACATCCGGGAACTGGAAAATATCATCGAGCGGGGGGTCATCGTCTGTCAGACGAAAAGCCTGACTTTAAATGACCTGCCCCTTTTGCTGCAACGCTATGAGTCGGCGCCGCCCTTCACCGGGGAGGGGGAACCCAGCCTGCCGGAGTTGGAAAGAGAGTTGATCCTGCGCACCCTGGAGAAGATGTCGAGAAACCGCCGTCAGGCCGCGGAGGTCCTGGGCATTTCTTTAGAGGAATTGAATTTCAAGATGCGGGCTTATTGCCTGGAGGATTGAATCAGCCGGAATAATCAAGCTCCTGGAATGGTTATCGGCTGATCCTTTTAAGGATATATCTGTCATGATTTTTCCCCCGTTAATTTTTTTGTTGATGCTGCTGTTTTTCTTTCTGGCCTTGATTCTCCTGCCTTTCTTGCTGGTGGGCATGATCGGGGAAGCCTTCACCCGTCTGGGCCTCTCCCCCCAAATGATCTTCTGGCTCCTCATCCTAACCCTGCTGGGCAGCCTGGTGAATATCCCCATCTACACCCTGGAAGGCCGGGAGGTAATGGGAGCACAGGAGATCCACTATTTCGGCATGCGGGTCCGCCTGCCCCGGGCGCCCACCCGGGAAAAGACGGTGCTGGCGGTGAACGTGGGGGGGGCCTTGATCCCCACCATTCTTTCTTTATATTTATTTGCCAAGATGACGTTTTCTTTTGGTCTGCCCATACTGTTGGCCCTGATCACCGTGGTGATGTACCGGCTGGCGCAGCCGGTAAAGGGCCTGGGCATCGCTGTGCCCGGTCTGGTTCCCCCCATCCTGGCGGCGGTGGGAGCCTTCTTCCTGTGTCCCCCGGAACTGAGGGCCCCCAGCGCCTATATCGCCAGCACCATGGGCACCCTGATCGGCGCAGACCTTTTGAAGCTGAAGGAGATCACCCGCCTGGGGGCGCCGGTGGCCTCCATCGGCGGGGCCGGCACCTTTGACGCCATTTTTTTCAGCGGCATTATCGCGGTTCTGTTAAGTTAATTTAATTAACTTATGCCCTTAGCTTCGCTAAGGACATAAGTTAAAATTATCTTTAGTGGAGGGGAGGGCCAGTAGCACAGGCTGGAAGCCTGTGCTACTGGC
>JBFLZI010000184.1:0-5168 GCA_040756315.1 Thermodesulfobacteriota bacterium
GGGACCTGAGGTCCCTGGCCCTCCCCCCATACCCCCTCCCAACCCGCTTAGGGGGTTTGGTAAGGCGAGGCCTTTGGCCTCGCCTTACCAAGCCGAATAATAACAATCCGTCACTGGCAGGATAGAGGAAATGCCGCGATGGTGTCAAGGTGATGTTGGTGCTGACGGTGCGGAGGAGAGGGCTAAGGGCCTTGAAGCCTTTAGCCCCCTCCCCCCGCCACCCCCTTCAAGTCCTTGCATCAATAGTGGAATTAAGCTAAGTTAGCCTTAGATTGCCCACATTGGAAGATAAGGAGACCGGCAACTTATGGCCTTGATTGCCCCTTCCATTCTGGCGGCGGATTTTGCCCGCTTGGGAGAAGAACTGCGCGCCGTCACCGCTGCGGGGGCGGATATGATCCATATCGACGTGATGGACGGTCATTTTGTCCCAAACATCACCATCGGCCCGGCGGTGATCAAGGCCTTGCGGCCCCACACGCCTCTGCCCTTTGACGTGCACCTGATGATCGCCCAGCCGGACGGCTATCTGGAGGATTTTGCCGCGGCGGGGGCACAGATCATCTCCGTCCAGGTGGAGGCCTGCACTCACCTGCACCGCACCCTGCAAACCATCCGGCGTCTGGGCTGCCAGCCGGCGGCGGCCCTGAACCCCGCCACCCCCCTGGAATACGTCAGCTACGTTCTGGAAAATGTGGACATGGTCCTCCTGATGACCGTGAACCCCGGGTTTGGCGGCCAGAGTTTCATCCCCGGGGTGGTCCCGAAAATCCGCCGCCTCCGGAAGATGATCGATCAGGCCGGGTTAAAGGTGAAGATTCAGACGGACGGCGGCGTGAATGAGGCTACCATCGCCCAGGTCGGCCAGGCGGGCGGTGAGGTCTTTGTAGCCGGCACCGCGGTCTTCGGCCAGCCTGATTATGCCAAGGCCATTGCCGAACTCCGGCGGCTGGCGGCCGGCCCCGGGAAAAAGGACCGCCCCCCAAGAAAGGTTGATTCAATCCCGGCGCGCTAGTCAGACCTATGTGGCTCTATCTGGCCAAAAGAATACTGCTCATCTTCCCCATGCTCCTGGGGATCACCCTGGTGGCTTTTACGGTCATTCACCTGGCGCCGGGGACGCCGGTGGAGATTCAAACCATCATGAATCCCAAGGCGTCCCTGGAGGCCCAGCAGCGCTTGAAGGAACTCTACGGTCTGGACAAGCCCCTGCATGTCCAGTATTGGGACTGGCTCAAACGCCTGGCCCGCCTGGACTTTGGCCTCTCCTTTTCCCCGGACCGCCGCCCGGTCTGGGATAAGATCAAGGAACGGGTCGGCATCACCTTAAGCCTTAATCTCATGAGTTTAGCCATCATTCTGATAGTGGCCGTGCCCTTAGGGGTACTGGCCGCTTATCGGGCCCACTCCTGGTTTGACAAGGCCACCACCCTCCTGGTTTTCTTCGGCTTTGCCATGCCCAACTTTTGGCTGGCCCTGCTCCTCATTCTGTTCTTCGGGGTCTATCTGGACTGGCTGCCCATCTCCGGCCTTACTTCCTGGCAGTTCTCCCAACTCTCCTTTTGGGGTAAAGTCCGGGACCTGGCCGCGCACGTGACCCTGCCGGTGTTGGGGGCCGCGTTCATGGGCCTGGCCGGCTGGTCCCGGTACATGCGGGGCAGCATGTTGGAAGTGATCCGCCAGGACTATATCACCACCGCCCGGGCTAAGGGACTGCCGGAGCGCACGGTCATCTTCAAACACGCCCTGAGAAACGCTCTGCTGCCGGTGATCACCATGCTGGGGTTGAGCGTTCCCGGTCTTATCGGCGGCAGCGTGATCTTTGAGACCATCTTCGCCATTCCCGGCATGGGGCAGTTGTTTTGGCTGGCGGTGATGTCCCGGGACTATCCCCTGGTCATGGGGGAACTGGTCATCGGCGCTATCCTGACCTTGCTGGGCAACTTGCTGGCGGACGTGGGCTACGCCCTGGTGGACCCGCGGATCAGGGCAGGATAAACGAGAATTTGGGAAAGGGGACCTGGGAACACAGCCCCTGTCCCCCAAAAACCTCATAACTTAATAACTTAGTGGCACTTATGCGGAAAAGGGAATTTTGGAGCCGGTTTCGGCGCAATCGCTTGGCCATGAGCGGCCTGGTCCTGGTGGCCGGGATGTTTGCTGTGGCCCTCCTGGCCCCGTGGCTGGCCCCCTATGACCCCAATTATATTGACCTCAAAGAGATGCTCATGCCCCCCGGCCCCACCCACCTCCTGGGCACCGACATCTTGGGCCGGGATGTCTTGTCCCGTATTATCTTCGGCTCCCGGGTCTCCCTGATGGTGGGATTCGTGGCGGTGGGCATCGCCACCCTTATCGGGCTGCTGGTGGGCTCCCTGGCGGGTTATTATGGCGGCGTCGTGGACCAGGTGCTCATGCGCCTGGTGGACCTGATGCTCTGTTTCCCCACCATCTTCCTGATCCTGGCCGTCATCGCGGTGCTGGGGCCCAGCATCTGGCACATCATGGTGATCATCGGCCTCACCGGTTGGATGGGAGTAGCCCGCCTGGTCCGCGCCGAGTTCCTTTCCTTAAGGGAAAGGGAATTTGTGGTGGCCGCCCGGGCCCTAGGTGCTTCGGACTTTCGCCTCATTTGGCGGCATATGTTACCCAATGCCCTGGTCCCGGTGATGGTCTCCGCCACCCTGGGAGTGGCCGGGGCCATCCTGGCGGAAAGCACCCTGAGTTTTCTGGGTTTGGGGGTCCAGGCCCCTACTCCCAGTTGGGGCAATATCCTCACCATGGGCAAGGATAATATCGAAATTGCCTGGTGGCTGTCGGTGTTTCCCGGCCTGGCCATTCTGGTGACGGTAATGAGCTACAATCTTCTGGGAGAAGGCATTCGGGAGGCCATCGATCCCCGTCTCAAGGATTAAGCCCCAAAAATTTCACCCGGGTGGCAAATCTTCTCCGAAAACTTCTGGCAGAAAGGCTGGGCTCCTCGATTATTAATAATCTCAATAAGTTTACCAAGATAAAGCCTGGGGCTAAAGCCAGGAAATCCGGCGATCTGCACCTAAAAACATTGACAATCTCCCAAGGAGGCACATAATTAGGGATACGGGGCGGCAACGCACAAAACCGCTAACATTTGAGAGAGGGTGGATCATATGAAAAGAACGTGGGTTAAAGTAGTCTGCATCACTCTGGCGCTGGTTTTATGCGGGGCAGGACTCACCTTCGCGCAGAAAGCCAAAAAAGCTGCGCCTGAAATGAATGTAACCAAGATGTTAATGGACGCCTTCGACCTGACGGAAAAAGGGAAGTACGACAAAGCTGAGAAAGTTTTGGAAAAGATCTTACAGAAGGAACCTGGCAACCCCCTGGCCCTGAACAACATGGCCGCCATCATGGTCAAGAAAAAGAAGTTTGACAAAGCCGACACCCTTCTGAACCAGGCCCTGCCCAAGGCCCAAGGCTACATGGTGCAGGTCAACCGGGTATGCGCGGTAGGCGGCATCTGCATGGCCTTCAAACCGGTAACCGCCGGCACCGGCAATCAGGAACTGGCACCCATGATCAAGGTGAACATCGACATGGTAAAACAGTTAATGAGAGCCGAGCCTGTGGGTGGCACTGGCCCGAGACCTAAATAATCCTCGATGCCGCCCCATCCCTGTAACTGGCCCCCTCTGGGGGCCTTTTTTTTGCTTTAGGAAGGGGTCAGGGGGCCCACCGGCTGAAACCAATTCGCCATCAAACGACAATTTTTCCCGTAGGGGCGAATCTGGTATTCGCCCCTAGGACAAAACCCTACGTTGGTTGGCGCATTGGTATTAAAGCATTCTCCCGGGTGCCCTTCCATTGACAAGACCCGGAAAACCCCTTACTTTTAAGCAAAATGATTCACCATGAAGGAAACCGCACAGAGGGTTAAGAGATGAGACGGCGGGCGCGTTGGGGGACGGCGATTTTCCTGGTCTTGCTGCTGGTGGGCCCGGGACTGATTATGGCCCAGGAAATGGGCTACCTGACCCGGAGGTTGATCAAGAGCTACGACCTGCTCCAGGAGGGTAAATTGGACCAGGCGGAAAAGATCTATCAGGAAATCCTGCAGAAGTATCCGGACCAGCCCCTGGCCCTGAATAATTTGGCCGCCCTGCTGGTCAAGAAGAAGGACTACGAAAAGGCCCTGATCCTGCTGGAAAAGGCCTGGCCCAAGGCCGAGGGCTATCAGGTATTGGTGAACCAGGTGTGCGACGTGGAGGGAATCTGCCTGGCCTTCCGGCCCCTGGACGCGGTCTATGGCAACCAGGACCTGCAGCCCTTGATTAAACTTAATCTGGATTTAGTCAGGGCCAAGCTCCAAGCCCAAAAAGAGGCAAAGTAACCGTTATTTCTTCTTGGCCGCGTCCAGGGCGGCTACTTTCTCCTTCAGATAAGGCACCAGCGCCGGATTGGGAGGCGCCTCCAGTAAGCGCTGCCAATAGGGAGCCGCTTCCTTGGCTTTGCCGGCCTTCTCCAGCATCCAGGCCAGGCGGAGCATCAACTCCCTTTTATAAAAACCCGGGGCCTTATCTGCCGCGGCCTGTAGCACCTGGGCGGCCTGGTCATAATCCCCCTGGGCCTCGTAACAGTAGCTCAGGCTCTCGTCAATGAGGTAATCCCAGCCGGGGTCCCGCCCGGCCGGACCGGCCTGCAGTTCCCGGTAAGCCTGGGCAGCCTCCCCATAGTTATGCATCTGATAGAGGAGATGTGCCCGGAATAACGCGGCTTCCCGGCCCGCGGGCGTACCGCCGTATTTCTGCACCACCTGCTCCAGGGCGCTGACCGCGGCCGCCGCCTCTTCGGGCCGGTTCAACTTAGCGCGGACCCGGGTGAGAGCCGTGGCCGCCTCTTCGTTGCGCTTCCCAGCGAAATAAACCTTTACCTCCCAACCCGCCACCAATAGAGCCAGCCCGACGACCCCCAATAAAATCCATTTCCGGAATACCTTCAAGACCTCCAGAGCACGCTGGAACAGAGTCAACACCTCATCCTGATCCTTGGATAACCGCCGCCGGGACTTACCCCTAGCCATAAACCGTTTCTCCTGATAGGCGATTTTTTGAGGGGAGGGCCGGGGGAGCAGTGGCTCCCCCGCCCTCCCCTCTTATTAGCTTGTGGGGGGAGGGCCAGGGACCTGAGGT
>JBFLZI010000185.1:0-5143 GCA_040756315.1 Thermodesulfobacteriota bacterium
AGGGACCTCGGGTCCCTGGCCCTCCCCCCACTTAAAAAAATTATTCTCTGCGCGGAGCAAAGGAATAATTTGGATTAAGATCTTCATGGTTGACAGTTTCGGCCGGCAGATCAATTACCTGCGCCTCTCCATTACCGACCGCTGCAATTTGCGCTGTTTCTATTGCACCCATTGGGGCAGTTGGGAAAAGTTGCCGGCTCCCGAAATCCTCCGGTATGAAGAGTTCCTGCGTCTGGCCCGGGTGGCGGCCCAGGTGGGTCTCAATAAGATCCGGGTCACCGGCGGCGAACCCCTGATGCGCCGGGGAGTGGTGGATTTCCTGGGGAACCTCAAGGAGGTGACCGGGGTGGAGGAAGTCTGTCTGACCACCAACGGCCTGCTCTTGGCCGAAATGGCAGCGGACCTCTATGCCGCGGGATTGCGCCATCTGAATGTCAGCCTGGACACCTTGAAACGGGACCGTTATCGGCAACTCACCGGCAGCGATAATTTGCTTCAAGTCAGGGCCGGACTCGCCCGGGCCACCGATCTGGGCTTCCGTCCCCTGAAACTCAACTTCGTGGTCCTGAAGGGCATCAACGATGATGAACTGGGGGACTTCGCCCTCCTGGCCCGGGATTACCCCTGGCAGGTGCGCTTCATTGAATTTATGCCCACCGTTTCCCAGAGGCGCTGGTCCCACCATTTTCTGCCCATGGCCGAGGTCCTGGTCCGGTTGGCGGCCTTGGGGCCTATGGAGACCCTGGCCCGCCGGCCTACGGACGGACCGGCCCGGATCGTGCGTCTGCCCGGCTTTGCCGGGGAATTGGGCTTCATCAGCCCCATGAGCCAGCATCAGTGCTCGGCGTGCAACCGTCTGCGTCTTACCTGCTCCGGTCGGCTGCGCCCCTGCCTCTTTGCCGCGCCGGAGATCGACCTGAAGGGTCCTCTGCGCCAGGGGGCTACGGAGGCGGAGTTAGGCGAAATTTTCCAAGAAGCCATCCGCCGCAAACCGGTAGCGCCTAAATTCAATTCCCTGGAATCTCCCTTCTCCTGCCGCCCCATGGTGACTATCGGGGGCTAATGGCTCCTCCCTTTAAGGAAATTTATCCTTAACTTCCTGCTCTTAGTTATCATCAAAAAGTGGTATAGTTTTATGCCAAGCCGCGTCAGCAAGGAGTTGCTTTAGATGAAATTGAGCGTCGTCATCCCGGTTTATAACGAAAAGGACACCTTGGAGGAAGTCATCCGCCGGGTTCAGGCCACCCCCTATGACAAGGAGATCATCGCGGTGGACGATTGCTCGGAGGACGGCTCCCGGGAAATACTGAGCCGTCTGGCTGAAGAACATGCCAATCTCCGGGTCTTCTACCATGAACGCAATCAAGGCAAGGGGGGGGCGCTGCGCACCGGCTTCGCCCAGATTACCGGGGAGGTGGTCATCATTCAGGACGCCGACCTGGAATATGACCCCAGCGACTATCCGGCCCTGCTGGAACCCATCGCCCAGGGCCTGGCCGACGTGGTTTACGGCAGCCGCCTCATCGGCGCCCAGCCCCACCGGGTCCTGTTTTTCTGGCATTACATGGGCAATCGGGCGGTCACCACTCTCTCCAATATGTTTACCAACCTGAATCTGTCCGACATGGAAGTGGGCTACAAGGTCTTCAAGGCCGAAGTGCTGAAGGACATCACCATCAAATCCAACCGCTTCGGCGTGGAACCGGAACTAACCGCCAAGGTGGCCAAAAAACGCTGGCGCATCTACGAGGTGCCCATCCGCTATCACGGCCGGGATTACTCCCAGGGAAAGAAGATCACCTGGCGGGACGGCATCGCCGCCATCTTCCATATCCTGCGATTTCGTTTTTGGGATTAAAGACTTGGTTTGTTGTGGCCTAAGGGGCATGAAAATTCGCCCCGGGAAAATGATGGCATCTACTAATTGGAAGTCCTGGCTCACCAGACTTATTCTGACCCTTTGGGGTCTGCAAGTATTGTGGCTGGCCGGGCACTTCATCCCCGAAGCCCGGAACCTGGCCCGCCGGATCAGCCAAGGGACCTGGGGCGAAGCCGTGCGCCAGGAAGACCCCTTCTACCGCTGGCTGATGCGTCTGGCCCAAGTCATACCCCCTGACGCCACTTATATCTTCCTGGACAATTACGAAGCCGGAAAGGAGATCGAGGCCCGCTACCTGCTTTACCCCCGCCCACGCATCCTCCTCCCCCCTACGGTGCCCCCCACCTTTCTCTTTTATGCCAGCCGCTGCTACCGGGCCACTTTCCTTTTAGTGCGGGATAAAAAGGTCTCTTCGGGACCGGGGATGCAGGCCGTTCTTGCTTCTCCGGCCTTTACGGCCCTGGATCTGCCCGGGCCCGGACCAGCCTTCCGGGTGGATTACTCCCGCGTCCAGGGTTTTTTTTATGATTGAGGCCGGACTAGCTCTGGGGCGCTTCCTGCTGGGCCTGGCCGGGCTGCTCCTGGTGGGCTACGGGGGCTTGGCCCTGCTGACTCCGGCCCTCCGGGACTTTTCCTGGGGGGAGCGCCTCTCCTTCAGCTTCGGCCTCGGCGCCCTGGCCCTGACCTGGTGGATGCTGGTCCTGAGCAGCCTGGGCCGGCCCTTCAGCCTGCCCCTGGTCTTAGGACCGCTAATGGTTCTGCCCGGAGCCGCGTTTTTGAGGATAAAGATACTTGGGGGAGGGGGCCAGGGGTCACGGACCCACTTACAATCCTCCCCCATACCCCCTCCCCCAACCCCTTATAGGGGGTTGGGAGGGGAGTTTGAGGGGAGGGCGGGGGAACTGCGTTCCCCCGGCCCTCCTCTCAAAATAATCCTCGGCCAATCCTACCAAACTTTGGCCGCGGCGCATTTGGCGGTGGTGGCTTCGGGCACGGCCACCCTGGAGGCGGCCCTGGCGGGCACGCCCACTATTATAGTCTATCGTTTGGCCCCTCTCAGTTATGAACTGGGGAGAAGGCTCATAAAGGTGGACCATATCGGCATGGCCAATCTGTTGGCCGGGGAGAGGTTGTTCCCGGAGATTTTGCAGGAGGAATTCACTCCGGCCCGCCTGGCCCAAGAGGTTATCAGTCTAATACAAAATCCCCAGGGCCTGGCGGCCTTGAAACTGGGTTTGGGACGGATTATTAACAATTTAGGCGGTCCGGGGGCCTCGGCGAGAGCCGCCCGGATAGCGGTGGAGCTGATGCAAGGGGAAAACGATGATCAAAAAAATCAAGACTTTATTAGGAACTGAGGCCGAAGAGTTACTCACGTATAAATGCACCGGTTTTCCCAAGGAGGCCTTGCATCTGCCGGGAGCCGATTTTATTGACCGGGTCTGGGTGGCCAGCGACCGCCCCATCGGCGTCCTGCGTTCCCTGGCGGCTTTGTTCAACCAGGGGCGCCTGGCGGGCACCGGCTACCTCTCCATCCTGCCGGTGGACCAGGGGGTGGAACATACCGCCGCGTCTTCCTTTGCCCCCAACCCCATCTATTTTGACCCGGAAAACATCGTCAAGCTGGGGCTGGAGGCGGGTTGCAACGCAGTGGCCTCCACTTTGGGGACCCTGGGCGCGGTGGCCCGGAAATACGCCCACAAAATTCCCTTGGTGCTCAAAATCAATCATAACGAGCTTCTCACTTATCCGGAGATCTATGACCAGAATCTCTTTGCCCGGGTGGAGCAGGCCTTTGACCTGGGCGCCGCGGCCGTAGGGGCCACCATCTATTTCGGCTCCCCGGAATCCCGGCGCCAGATTCAGGAGATCAGCGAGGCCTTCCAGGCGGCCCATGAGTTGGGGCTGGCCACCATCCTCTGGTGTTATCTGCGCAATCCGGCCTTTAAGACCGCGGCCAAGGACTTTCACACCGCCGCGGACCTCACCGGCCAGGCCAATTACCTGGGAGTGACCATTGAGGCCGATATCATCAAGCAGAAGCAACCCACGGTGAACGGCGGCTTCACGGTACTGAATTTCGCCAAGACCCACCCCCGGGTCTATGCGGACCTGGCCGGCACCCATCCCATCGAAATGACCCGCTACCAGGTAGCCAATTGTTATATGGGCCGGGCCGGCCTGATCAACTCCGGGGGTGAAGCGGGCGCCAACGACCTGGCGGAAGCGGTGCGCACCGCAGTGATCAACAAGCGGGCCGGGGGCATGGGCCTGATCCTGGGACGCAAGGCCTTCCAAAGACCCCTGGCGGAAGGGGTGGAACTTATTCAAGCGGTCCAGGACGTTTACCTCTGCCCGGAGGTGACGGTGGCTTGATAGACAGGGATCAGGGGTCAGTTCTGTTTGGGTTGATAATTGGTATTCATCTTCCCCCTGATCCCTGGCCCCTGGCCCTTGGAAAGTCTTTTGAGAGGAATCCATGTTTACCGGATTGGTGGAAGGAGTTGGTGAGATCGTCGAAATCACCCGCATGGCCGAGGGGGTCAGGTTGGCCGTCGCGCCCCCCTTCCCGGTGGCGGAGTTGGTCCTGGGGGAATCGGTGGCAGTGGCCGGGGCTTGTCTCACGGTGACGGACATAACCCCCCAGGCCTTCAAAGTGGAAGCCTCGCCGGAGACCCTGGCCCGCACTACTTTATCCTTGAAAAAGGTGAGAGACCGGGTAAACTTAGAAAGGGCTTTGCGGCTGGGAGACCGATTGGGCGGGCACCTGGTCACCGGCCACGTGGACGGCCTCGGGGTCCTGAAGGAACGCCGGGAAGGACCGGCGTCCCTGCTCCTCAGATTTGAACTGCCCGAGCCTTTAAGCCGTTACGTCATCGAAAAAGGCTCCATAGCCGTAGATGGTGTCAGTCTTACAGTAAATACCGTGCAGGGGACCGACTTTACGGTGAACATCATCCCCTACACCGCGCAAAAAACCACTCTGGCCCGGTTGCAGGTGGGGCATCAAGTCAATCTGGAGACGGACATCATCGGCAAGTATGTGGCCAAGCTGTTGGGGCCCCATACCGGGTCCGGGTCTGACTTGACTAAGGATTTCCTGGCCCGGCACGGGTTTTTATAAAAATAATATCCGATTATGTCCTTTGCTACGCAAAAGACATAATCGAAGCCTTGTGGGAGAGGGGGCTAAGGGTCGTGGACCCTTACCCCCTCCCCCAATCCCTTTAGGGGTTTTTAAAGTTTGGTTGGGCCGGGGCCAAC
>JBFLZI010000186.1:0-5141 GCA_040756315.1 Thermodesulfobacteriota bacterium
GATCCCTGGCCCCCTCCCCCAAACAACCCTACCCGCCAACTCCAAGAAATTAGCTGCCAGTTCCCGGCCGTGTTCGGTGAGGAAGGATTCCGGGTGGAACTGGACGCCGTGCAGGGGGTAGCGCCGGTGGCTGAGGCCCATGATGACGCCGTCGCTGCTGCGGGCGGTAACTTCCAGTTCCGGGGAGTTGGCCGCGGCCATCAAAGAGTGGTAGCGGGCCGCCCAGAAGGGGGAAGGCAGGCCCTGGAAGAGGCCCCGGCCGGTATGAAAGACCTGGTAGCGTTTGCCGTGCACCGGGAGGGGGGCGCAGACCGTGTTGCCCCCAAAGACTTCGTTGATTGCCTGATGGCCCAGGCAGACTCCCAGGATGGGTATCTCTTTATAGAAACGGGAGATCACCGCCTTGCTGATACCGGCCTGGGACGGGGCCTTGGGGCCGGGGGAGACGCAAAGCCAGCGGGGGCGCAACGCGGCGATCTCTTCCAGAGTAACCGCGTCATGGCGGAAGACCAGGACTTCCAGGTCAAACTCGTAAAAAAGCTGCACCAGGTTATAGGTGAAGGAATCGTAGTTATCGATCATTACCAGACGCATGGCCCCCCCAAATAAAAAAGCCACCCAGGGAGTCTGGATGGCTTTCGCCTGACATAACTCTTAGAGATTATCTAGGCTATCTGGCGCGGATTGTCAAGAATTTTTGCTAAGGTGACGGATTATTGAGGAAAAGGTAGCGCATCTCGACCTGGATTAGATCACCCCTCTCTCTTTTCCCCCTCCTCAGGAATGGGTGTCTTTTTGAGGGGCGTCTTCCGACCGGCGGCGGATGAAGTAGATGGTGCCGAAGGCATTGCCTCCCAACCGGTGGGTCAGGCTGTTGTATTGGGTCAGGTAGGCTTCGTCGTAATCCACCCCGGGGGCCAGGGTCAGGGCCAGGTCCCAGTCGCCGCCGCAGGCCTGGACGATGGCCTGGAGGAGGACGGCGCCGCCGTTGCGCGCGGTGGGGTCCAGGGCATAGGTGGCCCCGCATTCGCAAAAGCCGCCGTCGAATTCATACCACAGCCCCTCCATTTCCACCGGGGGGGAAATGCCCCTACGGCAAAACGGACATAGGGTCGGAAGAGTGCGATCACGGGTTAATCTGGGCAAAGGTGGGTCTCCTTGTCAACTAAGCGCGGGAAAAGCCGTTTTTCTAGTAATTATCCCCGATTTTCCCCCGGGAGGCAATCTCCCATTGACACTAACGGGGGAGGTGATTAAATTTGGTTAAGTCTTAAGGAAAGGAGGGGGACACATGGCAAATGTGACCATTAATTTCGCCGATGCCGAGCAGCAAAAAATCGAGGCCATCGTCATTGACAAGGACAAGGACGAGGCCCTCCGCTTGTGCGCTGACCTGTTGGACAAAATCAAGGGCCATCCCGGACATGCTTGTGGCCCCAAAGTGGTATAAAGGTTATTCAGGCTGACAGCCCGAGGAGAAGGACTATGGCGGATAAAGAGATCGTCTTTGCGGACCAGGACCAGCAGATGATTGAGGGCATTGTCATCGACAAGGATAAAGACGAGGCCCTGAAATTTCTATCCCAACTGTTGGAGCGCCTTAAAGGGCATCCCGGTTTCGCCTGCGGTTTTCGTGGTTTCAAATAGGGAGAAATAACTTCCTTTTTACAGACACCTTGGGGGTTTAATGGGGCGGCTGGCCCTGGTGTCCGATACCCACTCTTACCAGGCCGGCCTGCCCCGGCTCTTCGCCTTTTTCCAGGGGCTGGGGGTTAAGCGTCTGGCCTGTTTGGGAGATTGCCTGCCCGGCCCCTTCGAGCCCTGGCTTCGGATGGACTCCCGGCACCGGCTCTATTGGGTCTATGACGTCTATGGCCCCCAGATGCCGGCGGCCACCCGGAACGGCGAGGCCCTGGAGCTGGAGGAAGGGGTGTTCCTGGCCCATACCCGGGCTATTCTCTGGACCCACTTCAAGGATCGGCTCCACGCCTATGAACGCGGCCCCAAGTCCGGGCGGCCGCCGTTGCTTTTGTGCCACGGGCATACCCATGTCCCCAGCATCACCCACTTCCATCCCCCGGCCAGCCATCTCCTTTATATCCATGATTCGGTGCGGCCCCAGGAATTTCGGGCGCGTCAGGCCTGCGTCTCCCTGGAACCGGATAACATCTACCTGATTGTCCCCGGCGCCTTCACCCTGGAAGAAGGGCGCTATCCCACCTTCAGTTTCGCGGTCTTGGACCTGGAGACCTACCGGATAGCTATGGTTTCCTTGAAAGAACTGGAGAGTCTGGAATCTCTCGAACTCTTCCCCCCTTGAGTTCCTCTAAGACCAGGAGGTCGGTGGGAAAGGCCAGGGGAGAGGGGGGAGCCGCCAGGGGAAAGAAGGCCACTTCTTTCAGATCGTCACCGGGCTGAAGCACCCCGGCCACCACCCTGCCGGCAAACCAGAGGCCCACCGTGAGCCTCTGGGGGTCATGGAAATTGCTGTGCACCGCCAACACCGGGCCTAACTCCACTGCAAGGCCCGTCTCCTCCCGGAACTCCCGGGCCGCGGCCTCCCGGACCTCCTCGCCCCACTCCACATAGCCGCAGGGCAGACACCAGGCCCCCGCATAGGCACCGGCGGCCCGGCGGCCCCATAAAATTTCCTCCCCCCGGCGGATGACCACCGCCACCCCCACCGCGGGATTGATATAGAGCACCCGGCGGCAGTCCCGGCAGACCAGGCGTTCATGTTCATTCAAGCGGCGCTTCTCTAACGGCCCGCCACAGCAAGGGCAAAATCGGAAATCCGGGGGATTGCAACTCATAATGTTCAGCAGTGAGCATTATACAAATTTTCGATTCAGATTAAATCAGTTATATGATTATCCACTTGACATTACATGTCTTTTTAACCGAAAACCGAAAACCGAAAACCGAAAACGGTATTAAAGGTTGAAACTAAGGGCAAATTCATTTAAAAAAATCCTGGTTCATTTCCGGGTTTTAAGACAGGCGCGCCCATGACCAGTTCCCGGCTTCAGGCCATCCGCAATATCGGCATCATTGCCCACATCGACGCCGGCAAGACCACCTTGACGGAGCGCATCCTCTATTATACCGGCCGCACTTATAAGATCGGAGAGGTCCATAACGGCGCCGCGGTCATGGATTGGATGCCTGAGGAACAGGAACGGGGCATCACCATCACCGCGGCGGTGACCACCTGTGAATGGCAGGGCGCGCTCATCAACCTCATCGACACCCCGGGCCACGTGGACTTTACCATCGAAGTGGAGCGGTCCCTTAGGGTCCTGGACGGGGCCATCGGGGTCTTCGACGGGGTGGCCGGAGTGGAGCCCCAGTCCGAGACCGTCTGGCACCAGGCCGATAAGTATCGGGTCCCCAAGCTGGCTTTCATCAACAAAATGGACCGCCCCGGGGCCGACTTCTTCAAGTCGGTTAACAGCCTGCGGGAAAAATTGGGGGCCCGGCCCTTGCTTATCACCATTCCCTGGGGCGCGGAGGATCGCTTTCAGGGGGTGATCGACCTCTTGAAGATGAAGGCCTTAAGGTGGCAGGAGGAGACTCTAGGCGCGGTCTTTGAGGAACTGGACGTCCCGGCGGACTACCGCCAGGTTGCCGAAGAGTCCCGGGAGACCTTGCTGGAGACCCTGGCGGAAGTGGACGACGAGTTGCTGGAGGCCTATCTGGCGGAGAAACCTCTGAGCGCCGCCGACCTTAAGGCGGCCATCCATCGGGCCGCCCTGTCTTTGAAGGGAGTGCCGGTTTACTGCGGCGCAGCTCTGCGCAACAAAGGCATCCAACCCCTGCTGGACGGCATCAAGGACTTTCTCCCCAATCCCACCCAGGTGCCTCCCATCCGGGGCGAGAATCCTCAAACCGGTGCGGAGGAGACCCGCCCCCCCCAGGACGACGCCCCCCTGGCCGCCCTGGCCTTCAAAATCATGATCGACCAGGGCCAGCGCCTGACTTACGTGCGCCTCTATTCCGGTACCCTCAAGACCGGGCAGGAAGTCTTCAACCCCCTTAAACAGGTAACGGAAAAAGTGGCCCGCATCCTGCGTATGCACGCCAATAAGCGGGAGCCTCTGGCCGCGGCCCACGCCGGCAGCATCGTGGCCCTCCTGGGCCTGAAGGCCGCCACCACCGGGGACACCCTGTGCGCCGCCAGCCGCCCCATTGTCTTGGAGCCGATCTCTTCCTATGTTCCGGTGATCTCCCTGGCCATTGAACCGGAGACCCGGGACGACCAGGAACGCCTGGGACCGGCCTTAACCCGCATCGCCGAAGAAGACCCCAGTCTGCGTGTCAACACCGATGAGGAGACGGGCCAGACCTTGCTCTCCGGCATGGGGGAGCTGCATCTGGAGGTCATCCTGCATCGCCTGGAACGGGAATTTAATACGCACCTCAGGGCCGGCCGCCCCCAGGTGGTTTACCGGGAAACCATTACCGGCGCCGCCAGCGAAACCGGCGTCTTCGACCGGGAATTGGCCGGTAAACAACATTTCGCCCAGGTGCGCTTAAGCTTTGCCCCCCGGCCCCAAGGCGCCGGCAACTCCTTTGTCTCCCTTCTCTCGGAAGACCACGCCGCCTATGCTTTTGTGCCGATAATCTCCCAGGCCGTCCGGGAGGCCCTGGAAGGGGGACCGGTCTTCGGCCATCCCGGGGTGGACATCGCCGTGGCACTGGAAGACGCCCTGGTCAAGGAAGGCCAAGCCACGGAGATGGCCTTCCGCATCGCCACCATGAGCGCGGTAAAACAGGGCCTGGCCCAGGCCCAGCCCATACTCCTGGAACCTATTATGCGCCTGGAGATCATCACCCCGGAAGAATTCACCGGCGACGTCCTGGGGGACCTCCACGCCCGGAAAGGCAAAATCGAACAACTCCTGGCCAAAGGCCCGGTGGCCCTCATCTCCGGACACGCACCCCTGGCGGACATGTTCGGCTACGCCACTAGCCTGCGCTCCCTCACCCAGGGCCGGGGCACCTTCACCCTCCAATTCGACCACTTCGGCAGGGTGGAGAGGTAAGGCAAGAAATTTTTGAGGGGAGGGCCGGGGGAGCAGTGGCTCCCCCGCCCTCCCCTCAAACTCCCCTCCCAACCCCCTTTACGGGGGTCGGGGGAG
>JBFLZI010000187.1:0-5101 GCA_040756315.1 Thermodesulfobacteriota bacterium
ACCCCTTATAGGGGGTTGGGAGGGGAGTTTGAGGGGAGGGCGGGGGAGCTGCGCTCCCCCGGCCCTCCCCTCAATCCCAAAATCGCCGTCATCGCCCGGGTGGGGGCGCATAAGGACTTTTTAGTCCGGGGACTAGTCTCCCAGGGAACTCAGTCGTTTCAGACGCCCTTTGGGGAAAGCAATCCCATCCACTCCTTTGTGCACGCAGGGGTGGATTTTGCGGTGCTTTCCCGGCATGGAGAAGAGAGTTATGCGGTCTCCGCGCCCTATGTCAATGACCGGGCCAACCTCTATGCCCTGAAGTCCTTAGGGGTGGAGAAAATCCTGGCCTGGTGCGCGCCCGGGGCCATTAATGCGGCCATGGCGCCGGGGCATCTGGTGGTGCCCCACGATATCTTAGATGAGAGCCGGGGGGGGCCGTCTACCTTTTTCCCCCAGAAGGGCTTAGGTTTTATCCGGCATAATCCGGTGTTCTGTCCGGAAGTGCGGGAAGTCCTGATTAAAACCCTGGCAGAAGGGCCGTTTACCCTACATACCCAGGGAGTCTATGTGGCCACCAGCGGCCCTCGCCTGGAAACCCCGGCGGAGATTCGCAAGTTCAAGCTCCTGGGGGGGGACCTGGTGGGCATGACCCTGGTGCCCGAGGTCTTTTTAGCCCGGGAACTGGAATTTTGCTACGGGGCCTTATGCTATCCCGTCAACTTTGCCGAGGGGCTAATGGACCGGCCCTTTCAGCCGGGAGTGCTATTTGAGGGCCTGGCCACGCCTGCGGAGATGGACGCAGTCCGGCAGGTGGAATCAGCTTTTGCCGAAATAGTCTTAAAAGTGCTGCCGGAACTGGCGGCCCTGGGCCGGGCCTGCCCCTGCCCCCGGCTCATGGAACGCTATCGCGTCCGGGGCGATATCGGGGAGGATTGGCGCACTTGGCTGACCTAGTCCTGCATCGGGCCAAGTGGGTGGCGCCCATTGACAGCCCTCCCGTGAAAGACGGGGCAGTGGCCGTCTCCGGGGACCGGATAGTGGCGGTGGGCCGGGCCGGGGACCTCAGGCGGGAGTATGCCGGCCCTTGCTTGGATCACGGTGCCGGGGCCATTCTGCCGGGCCTGGTGAACGCCCACGTCCATCTGGAGTTTTCCGCGCTCCGGGGTCGCCTCGCTCCCCAACCGGACCTGGGCTCCTGGTTGGCAGCCGCCCTGGCCGGAATGGCAGGGCTGTCCCCCGAAGACCTGCATCAGGGGGTGCAGCAAGGTTTGGCGGAACTGGAACGCTACGGCACCATCCTGGCGGCAGAGGTGAGCAACACCGGCTTGAGTCTTCCCCTGCTGGCGGCCAGTAATCTTGAATTCCATTATTTTTATGAGTGCCTGGGGTTCGACCTCTTGAATCAGGAACCATTGGAAACGGATTTTCCCATCTTTGCCACCGCCTCGGCCCGCACCGCCGCCAATTTTTCCGCCGCGGCCCATGCCCCCTATTCCGTCTCCCCGGCCCTGTTCCGGCGCCTGGGGGAGTGGAACCGGCGCTATGGGCGCCTGAGCGCGGTGCACCTGGCGGAATCCCGGGAGGAAGTCCTGTTCCTTGAGCATGGGGATGGTTTTTTTCAGACCTTGCTTAAGCAGCGGGGGCGCTGGCTCTCCGATTACCGGCCTCCCGGCTGTTCACCGTCGGCCTATCTTGACCGTTTGGGTTTCTTAACTGCCGACACCCTGGCCATACACGGTCTGTGGCTGGAACCCGCCGACCGGGAAATATTGGGCCGCCGCCACACCACGGTGGTCCTTTGCCCCCGGTCCAACCGCTTCACCGGCGCGGGTTTCCCCGGGCTCCCGGCACTGCGGCAAGCCGGCCTCCCCCTGGCTCTGGGCACCGACTCCCTGGCCAGCAACGCGGACCTGAATCTCTTCAAAGAAATGCTCTGCTTACTGGAAGAATACCCCGACTTTCCCCCCTCGGAGCTATTGGCTCTGGGCACCCTACACGGCGCCCGGGCTTTGGGGCGCGGGGCCGATCTGGGCAGCCTGACCCCAGGTAAGAAAGCCGCCCTCCTCTTCATTCCCCTGGGAACCGGAGAAAATCTGTGGCCCGGCCTGCTTCACGCCGGGGCCGGGGGGAAGATTTCCTGGATTTCCCCTCCCGGGAAGGAGGCCGGACATGAAAGCTGACCTCCGCTTGGGACGCATCCGTTATATCAATGTCCTTCCCATCGATTACGCCATCATGCAGGCTTACGTGCCCAACGGTTTTGCCATGGTCTCCGGCACCCCGGCGGAGCTGAACGCCTTGCTCGCCAGCAGCGCCCTGGACGTGAGCGCCATCTCTTCCGTGGAATATGGCCGAAACTTCCGGGACTACCTTCTCCTTCCCGACCTTTCCATCAGCACCCAGGGAGACGTGGGGAGCGTCCTTTTCTTCAGCCGGGTGCCCTTTCACCGCTTAAGCGGCCGGGAGGTGCTCCTCAGCGAAAGTTCCGCCACCTCCGCGGCTCTGGTGAAGATCGTCCTCTATGAACTATACGGCGCCCGCCCTTATTACCGCACCGGACCCGTGGGGGAAAGTCTACCTGACGGCTGTTACGGCTTGCTGGCCATCGGCGATGAGGCCCTGCGCCTCCGGGCACGGGGCCGCTATCCCTACTTTCTGGACCTGGGACGGGCCTGGCACCGGCTCACCGGCCTGCCCTTCGTCTTCGGGGTCTGGGCCGTCCGCCGGGCCTTCTTTTCCCAACATCCGGACAAGGTCCGGGCCGCGCATCAGACCCTGCTCCAAGCCCGGGACTGGGGCCTCACCGCCCTGGAAGAGATCTGCCGCTTCGCCAGCCAATCAGTAAATCTGGACACCGACCAATTACTCAACTATTTCCAGCAACTGAATTACACCCTGAACACTGGCCAGCAAGAAGGACTGTCCGCCTTCTACCGCTACCTGCACCGCTACGGCGCTCTACCGGAGCTACCCGTGTTGCAGTTTATTTAGGGGGAGGGGGGTGTGGGGGGATGGCAGGGACCTCAGGTCCCTGGCCCTCCCCCCACAAAACACTCTTTCCCAATGAGGCAGGAAGAATGGCTTATCAGGATTTGCAGCAGTTTATGGAGGTTTTGGATCGGCGGGGGGAGCTCAAGCGCATTGCCGAGCCGGTGAGTCCTTATTTGGAGATTACGGAGATCACTGACCGGGTGTGCAAGCGGGGCGGGCCGGCCTTGTTGTTCGAGCAGGTGGCGGGTTATGAGATGCCGGTGCTGATGAACGCCTTCGGGTCTCTGAAGCGCATGTGTCTGGCCCTGGAAGTGGACGCTTTGGAGGAAATCGCCGGGGAGATCTTGAGTTTCCTGGAGGCGGAAGCCCCGGACACCCTGATTAAGAAGCTGAAATTGCTTCCAAAATTGCGGCGGCTGGCCAATATCTTTCCCAAGACGGTCTCCCGGGCCCCCTGTCAGGAAGTGGTCTATCAGGGCCCGGAAGTGGATTTGACCAAAATTCCCGTCCTGACCTGCTGGCCTCTGGACGGGGGGCCGTTCATCACCCTGCCGGTGGTCATCACCCATCATCCGGAGACGGGCCAGCGCAATGTGGGCATGTACCGCCTTCAGGTCTATGATCAGGCTACTACCGGGATGCACTGGCACCGCCACAAAGGGGGCGCGCAACATTTCCGGGTGGCGGAGGCCAAAGGGGAGCGCCTCCCCGCGGCGGTGGCCATCGGCCCGGACCCGGCGGTCACTTACGCGGCCACCGCGCCCCTGCCGGAAGATTTGGATGAAATGCTTTTTGCCGGATTCCTGCGCCAGGAGCCGGTGGAATTGGTTCCCTGTGTCAGCGTGCCCTTGCTCGTCCCGGCCAATTCCCAGATCATCCTGGAAGGCTATCTGGAGCCCGGGGAATATCGCCGGGAAGGCCCTTTCGGCGACCATACCGGCTATTATTCCTTGCCGGACGATTATCCCGTCTTCCATCTTACGGCCCTGACCCGGCGGCGTCAGGCCGTTTATCCGGCCACCATCGTGGGCCAGCCTCCTATGGAAGACTGCTTCATGGCCAAGGCCACGGAACGCATCTTTATCCCCCTCATCAAAAAACAACTCCCGGAGATCGTGGACCTGAACCTGCCGGTGGAGGGGGTCTTCCATAACCTGGCCTTTGTGGCCATTGACAAGCGCTATCCGGGACACGCCCGCAAGGTCATGCACGCCCTCTGGGGCCTGGGCCAGATGATGTTCACCAAGATCATCCTGGTCTTTGATAAGGAGGTGGACGTCCAGGACCTCTCCCAGGTGCTCTGGCGCCTGGGGAATAACGTGGACGCCAAACGGGACGTGGTCTTCGTGGAGGGGCCGGTGGACGTCCTGGACCATGCCTCGCCCCTGCCCCACTACGGCTCCAAGATGGGCATCGACTGCACCCGGAAGTGGCCGGAAGAGGGCTTTACCCGGGACTGGCCCCCGGTGATTGAGATGAGTCCGGAAATTAAACGCAAGGTGGATGAATTATGGCCCCGCCTGGGACTGGATTGAAGCGTTACGTGGTGGCCCTGACCGGGGCCAGCGGCATGCTCTATGCCCGGGAATTGTTCGCCTATTTTGAGACCCGCCCGGACCTGGAGGTGCATGCCCTGGCTTCCGAAGCCGGGGAACAGGTGCTTAAGCTGGAATTGGGTTTGAGCCTCCCGGAATTGGTGGGCCCCCGCACTATTGTGCACCAGGTCCAGGATTTCGCCGCGCCTTTAGCCAGCGGGTCTTTTCGGGTCCAGGCCATGCTGGTCCTCCCCTGTTCCATGGGCACCCTGGGGGCCATTGCCCAGGGCCAGTCCCGGAACCTCATCCACCGTGCCGGGGAAGTCAACCTGAAGGAACGGCGGCCCCTGATCCTGGTGGTCCGGGAAACGCCTTTAAACCTCATCCACCTGCGCAATATGGTGCAAGCCACGGAGGCCGGGGCCACCATCTTCCCGGCCATGCCGGGATTCTACCAAAAACCCCAATCCCTCACGGAACTGGCCCAAAACTTTGTGGGCCGCGTCCTGGACCACCTGGGCCTGGAACACGGGTTGACGAAGCGATGGGGGGAGGGATGAGTTGTGGGGGGAGGGCCAGGGACCTGAGGTCCC
>JBFLZI010000188.1:0-5016 GCA_040756315.1 Thermodesulfobacteriota bacterium
TACCGGCGGGGCTTTGAGCCCCGCCGGCGCCGGACCAACTTAATGACCCCATAAGGGGTTGGGGGAGGGGGTTTGAGGGAGGGGGCAGGGGCCCACTGGCCCCGGGCCCCCTCCCCCAATCTCTCTCTCCTTGGTCAATCCATGCAGCAGCCGCCTGGCACGCCTCCCAAAGAAGTCGCCGCCCGGGTGCAGAAGCTCCGGGACGAGCTTCATTACCACAATTACCGGTATTATGTCCTGGATGATCCGGTGGTTTCCGACGCGGAGTATGACCGGCTTCTGCAGGAACTCCAACATCTGGAAGACCAATACCCGGAACTGGTGACCCCGGACTCCCCCACCCAGCGGGTGGGCGCGCCTCCCTTGGAAAAATTCGAAACGGTGACCCACCGGATTCCCATGCTCTCCCTGGAGAACGCCTTCAGTGAAACCGAGGCCCGGGAGTTCGACGAGCGACTGAAACGCTTCCTGCGTACGGAGGAGGAATTCCTTTATGTGGCGGAGCCGAAGATGGACGGCTGCGCCGTGGAACTGGTCTATGAACAGGGCCGCCTCACGGTGGGCTCCACCCGGGGTGACGGCGTCCGGGGGGAAAATGTAACCCAGAATCTGAAGACCGTCCATACCATCCCCTTGCAGCTCTTGAGCCGGGAAGAACCCGTGCCCGCCCTCCTGGAAGTCCGGGGCGAAGTCTATATGGACCTCCCGGAATTTAAAAAGTTAAACGAACAGCGCCTGGCCAAAGGTGAGCCGCCCTTCGCCAACCCCCGGAACGCCGCGGCCGGCTCCCTGCGCCAGTTGGACCCCAATATCACCGCGGGCCGCCCTTTGAAAATCTATTGCTACGGCATCGGCGAAGTCGCGGGTCGGACTTTCGCCACCCACTCTGAGGTGCTGGCCGCGCTTAAGGCCTGGGGCCTCAGGGTCAACCCTTTGATCGAACGCTGTCAGGGCATTGAGGCCGCCATCGCCTACCACCAACGCCTGGAGCATCAGCGCCACGGCCTCCCCTATGAAATTGACGGCGTGGTCATCAAAGTGGATTCCCTAACCCTGCAGGAGCGCCTGGGCAGCAAGACCCGCAGCCCCCGTTGGGCCTTGGCCTACAAATTCGCCGCCACCCAGGCCACCACCCGGGTCCTGGCCATCGAAGTCAATGTGGGCCGCACCGGCGCGGTCACTCCCATGGCGGTGATGGAGCCGGTGGAAGTGGGGGGGGTGATGGTGAGCCGGGCCACCCTCCACAATGAAGATGAAGTGGCCAAGAAGGACGTGCGGGTGGGAGACACGGTCCTGATCCAGCGGGCCGGGGACGTCATCCCGGAAGTGGTCAAGGTGATCCTGGAAGACCGCCCCAAGGACTCCCACCCCTTCAAAATGCCCGGCCACTGCCCGGTGTGCGGCGCCGCGCTGGTGCGGCCCCCCGGCGAGG
Organism: Thermodesulfobacteriota bacterium; assembly: GCA_040756315.1. Lineage (GTDB taxonomy): Bacteria > Desulfobacterota > Desulfobaccia > Desulfobaccales > 0-14-0-80-60-11 > JBFLZI01. The sequence goes on from JBFLZI010000188.1 coordinate 1,433, forward strand.
CCGTCACCCGCTGCCCCAACCCGGACTGCATCGCCATGCTGAAACGGGGCATCCGCCATTTTGCCTCCAAGACCGCCATGGACATTGACGGCCTGGGGGAAAAGATCGTGGAGCAACTGGTGGACACCGGCCTGGTGAAAGAGGCGAGCGATCTCTATCGTCTCACCGAAGATGACCTCATCCCTTTGGAGCGCTTTGCGGAGAAGTCCGCGGCCAATATCATCGGCGCCATTCAGGGGAGCAAAAAGCCCCCATTGGCCCGCTTCATCTATGCCTTGGGGATTCGCTACGTGGGGGAGGCCACGGCACAACTCCTGGCCCAGCATTTTCAAAGCCTTGATGCTCTCATGGAGGCCAGCGAAGAGAACCTCCTCCAGGTGGAAGGCGTGGGCCCCCAGGTGGCCGGCAGCATCCGGGAATATTTCCGGAATCCCAAGAATCAGGAGATCCTGAACCGACTAAAAAACGCCGGCGTGACCCCTTCACCCCCGGAGAAGCCCCCGGAAACGCCCTTGGCCGGTAAGACCTTTGTCTTCACCGGCGGTTTGAGCCGCTTTTCCCGGGAAGAGGCCAAGACCCTGGTCACCGCCCGGGGCGGCAAGGTGAGTTCCTCGGTCTCCCCCAAGACCGACTACGTGGTGGCCGGAGCGGACCCGGGGAGCAAATACGCCAAGGCCCAGGAATTAGGAGTGACCATCCTGGATGAAGCGGCCTTTGCCGAATTGTTGAGGAGGAGCTAATGACGTTAGGGAAAGCCCGGGTCCAGGTGTTGATTTCCGGCCGGGTCCAAGGGGTCTTCTTCCGGGCCCACACCCGGGACGAAGCCCGGGCAAGGGGCCTCACCGGCTGGGTGCGCAACCTCCCGGACGGGCGGGTGGCCGCGGTCTTTGAAGGAGAGAAGGCCGTCATCGACACCATGCTGGCCTGGTGCCACCAAGGCCCCCCCTACTCCCACGTGGACGACGTCCAGGTCAACTGGCAACCCTACGTCGGCGACCTGGAAGACTTCCGGGTGGTTTATTGAGAGGGGAAATGTTTGTGGGGGGAGGGCCAGGGAGATGATCTCCCTGCCCTCCCCCTACACCCCATAAGCGCTAACTCAGTCGATATTGACAAATAATTTGTAAAGAAATATTAGTTTTTGTCATTCTGAACGGAGCGAAGCGGAGTGGAGAATCTCGGTAATTACTCAATAATTTTAGAACTTCTTCGCTTCGCTCAGAATGACATAAATTACCATAATCCAAGTGATTTAACTTAAGTTAGCGCATATGCCCCTACACCCCCCTCCCCACCCGCAGATATTTTGGTAGCACCGGCTTTCCGGCCGGTGCTCCTCGGGTGGCAATAATTTACCACCCCCCCCAGCCTTTGTCCTGAACCTATTTCAAAACCTAATCCGAGACTTCAGATAAGTTCTTAATCAGCAAAAAGTTGGCAGGGGTGGTTTTAAGTCCCCCTTTTCTAAAGGGGGATTTAGGGAGATTATCAGTCGGTCATATAATCCCCCCCTGCCCCCCTTTAGAAAAGGGGGGTGATTTTTCCCCTAACTTATCCTTGCGTGGCTGATTAGAATGATGGCTGATCTAGGTTTTGAAATGACGAGACTGCAAAAAGGAAAATCACGCGTTCTTAAAATGTAGAACCGCCGCCCCCGGCGGTTTTTGAGCCGCCGAGGGCAGCGGCTCTACATTGAATAAGCACTTTGAAAGATTTTTGCAGAGCTCTCATGACTTCTCAGGTGCGTCTGACCCGCCAGAATGGGGGCACTCCAATTCCTCCGCCCCCTCCCCGGCAAATTTATTAAAATCCGGCAATTACCCGAAAGAATATTGAGATAGCCGGAAAATTTCCGATCTTGCCGGGGAGGAAGTATGCAGCGGCGGTGGGCCCTTAAGGTGGTTCTGGCGCTGTTTTTTCTTTATGCCGGGGTTGGGCTGGCACTAGCCCAGGAGAATCTGCCCCAACTGGTGAAACGCGTCCGGCCCGCAGTGGTGACGATCCTGATCCATGACGCCCACGGCAAAATCAAGAAGTCCGGCAGCGGCTTTTTTATCAACCCGGAAGGGCACCTGATCAGCAATTTCCATGTGCTCAAGGGCTACCAGCGGGCGGAAATCAAGACCGCCGACGGCCGCCGCTATCCTATCAAAGAGGTGATCGCCGCGGATCCCCATGCCGACCTGGTGCTGTTTACCGCACACTCCCCCCGGGGCACCAAGAACTATCTTTACTTAAGTAGAGCTAGGCCGGAAGTGGGCCAGCGGGTTGTGGTGGTGGGCAGTCCCATGGGGTTGGACCAGACGGTGAGCGACGGCATGGTGTCGGCTATTCGCCATACCTCGAATTTTGGCGAAATCATCCAGATTTCCGCGCCCATCTCCCCGGGTTCCAGCGGTGGCCCGGTGGTGAACCTCAGGGGCGAAGTGATGGGGGTGGTATTCTCTCACCAAAGAAGGGGGCAGAATCTGAATTTTGCCATCCCCGCCTCACGTATCCAGAGCCTGGAGCCGGGAACCGGAGGCCTGGTGAAAGACCCCCAGGCGGGTCGTTGGGGCGGCGCCTCAGAGGCAGAAAATGAGGCTGAAGCCAAGAAACTTTTCAACCGGGGCCTGAACTATTTCAATGCCGGCAACTATGAGAAGGCGGCCCACACCTACCGCCGGGCCCTGGAACTGAAACCCGACGACGTGGTGCTGTTAAACAACCTGGCCGTGGCCTATCTCCGGCTGAAGCGCTTGGAGGAAGCCGCGGACGCTTGCCAGCAGGCCATCCGCCTGAAGCCAGGCTATTATCTCCCCCATTATAATCTGGGTATGGTCTATTACCAGCAGAACCGCTTCCAACAAGCCGCCGGGGAATTCAAACAGGCCATCCGCTTCAAGCCGGGTTATCCCCCGGCCCACTTCAACTTGGGCCTGGCCTACGTCGGCATGGGGGATAAGGGGGCCGCCTTGGAGGAACACAGAATTCTCCAGAAACTGGACCCCAAATTGGCCGCCAAATTCCATTCCTTCATTACCCGCTAAAACTCCCCCCGGCGACCCCCCAGAGATTTTTCTGGATTTGCCGTTAAAAACCTAATATTTTCCTAAAGCAGAAAGGCGGGAAGATGGCGGTTGAAGAACTTGGCGGCAAAGAAACCAGTCAGGTGTTCCGTCCCTGCGGCCGGGCTTTTTTTGTTTACTATGTGGCCATGGCCCTCTGTTTCTTCGGACCCCTGATCAATCCGGAGGTGGGTCTGCCCCCCTGGTTGGGACTCCTCTTGGGCCTGCTTCTGGTGGCCGCGGTGGTCTATCACAGATGGGGCCAGGAATATCACGTCACCGCTGCCGGGGTGAAGAAAATCTGGCGCTGGCCGGACCGGCAGCAGGAAATTCCCTGGGACCGCCTGGGGGAGGTGCTGGTGCGCCGGGGCTTCACCCAAACCATGCTCCGGGTGGGAAACCTGGTCATGACGGACAAGTCCGGGGGACCGGACATGTTCTGGTTCGGCCTGGCCGACCCTAAGAGCGTCCAGACCCTGATCCACCAGCGCCGGGGCTGAGGGGACTTGAGGATGGTTGGGGGAGGGGGCCAGGGGC
>JBFLZI010000189.1:0-5001 GCA_040756315.1 Thermodesulfobacteriota bacterium
GTGCCCGTACAGGCTGGAAGTCTGTGCTACCAAGATTCTCGTTAGTAACTTAGGGCCGGAAGCCTTGCTTCCGGTCCAGCTATTTCCCCATATAAGGGATTGGGGGAGGGGGTTTGGGGGAGGGGTTAAGGGCCTGCGGCCCTTAGCCCCCTCCCCCAAAACACGCTACACTCCCTCCCGCAAACGGCGCGTTTCTCCAACCCTTACGGTTACTCTATTAGTGTCAAAATATTCTAGTAAAGGAATGGTGAATTTCCGGCTAGTTTGGGTCAGGTCTTTGAATTGCACTACGCTGATTTCTTTGTGTTTTTTCAGGAACTCCACCAGGTCGGCCTTGAGGCGGGCCAGGGCCTCGGTGTGGAAGTAGAGGTCTTCTTTGACCTTGATGAGGCGCCCCTGGTTCACCAGGACCCTGAGGAGTTGTTGGATTTGGGCCGGAGGGGCGTTCAGGGTCTCCATAACCTCCTTTAAGGTAGGGGGTTTGAGTTCGCCCCGGCGGTACAATTCTTCTAAGCGCCGGGTCAGGTCTTCCGCCTCCCCGGCCAACTGCACCCGGTGGCCGGCCAGGCGCACCAGGTCCTTTTCCACCGCGACCTGATTCTGCTTCTGGAGTCGGGCCAGGACAAAATTGAAGAGGCGCATCTCCACTTGGGGGGGCAATTTCCGGCGCAGTTCCTCTTTGGAAAGCCCCGGCTTCAGGGGATTTTGCTGATGGTAGGTCTTGAGATGCTGGCAAATCTGGCCTTCTAAAGTAGCGGCGGTGGAGGTCAGGAGATAGCGCTCATTTTCCGGGTCGAATTTCAGGCTCTGGCCCTGGGAGGTCAGGGAATTAAGCCGGTTTTGCAACTCCGCCGGGTCCCAGGGCAGCAGGGCCGCCAACTCCGGGCGGGAGCGGCCCCCGGGGCCGGCCTCCTCCAGGTAAAAGCGCAAGACCTCTTCCGGAGAGCCTTTTTCCAGGAGGGCCAAGCCCGCCAGGACGCCTTCCTGAAACCGTTTATGGCGAGGCGGATTGACGTGAAGGATTTGTCCCCCGCCCCAGGTAATGGCCGGGGAGAGATTGCGGATCACCAGACGGTCTCCGGGCTTCACCGCCACCGGCTCCCGCAGGAGGAACTGGACATAGCCCGAGGCTCCGGGGGCAATCTCTTCCGCGTCCAGAAGCAGGGCCACGGCCAGGCGCTCGCTGGTGCCGGTGTGGAGACGCACCGCCTGGCGATGCTTCAGGGGTCGGGGCGCGCTCTTCAGCACTTCCAGAAAGGCGTCCAGCCGGCGGCTGGGAAGCAGGGAAGCCGGGGTGGCCACCACCATGCCCCTATCCAGTTCGGCCTTCTCCAATCCCTGGAGATTGACGGCGGAGCGGTTGCCGGCGAGAAGCTCCTCCACCGCGGCGCCGTGGACCTGGAGGCTCCGGACCTTGGCTTTAAAACCCGGGGGATAGACCATCACCCCTTCCCCCACCTTAAGGTGCCCGGAGATGGCCGTGCCGGTGACCACGGTGCCGAAGCCTTTGATGGTGAAGACCCGGTCCACGGGCAGGCGGAAGATGCCGGAAGTGGGTTTCGGGGGCACCTGGGCGGCCAACTCCCCCAGCGCGGCCAGGAGATTTTCCTTGCCCTCCCCGGTGACCGCGGAAAACAGCACCACGGGGGCACCTTCCAGAAAAGTGCCCTGGAGCGCCTCCTTGACCTCCTCCTCCACCAACTCCAGCCAGTCCGGCTCCACCAGGTCCACCTTGGTCAGGACCACCAAACCCCGTTTGACCCGGAGAAGCTGGCAAATCTCCAGATGCTCCCGGGTCTGGGGCATGACCCCTTCATCCGCGGCAATGACCAGGGCCACCAGGTCCATGCCGCTGGCCCCGGCCACCATGTGGCGCACAAAGCGCTCATGGCCGGGCACGTCCACAATCCCCAGCAACTGCCCGGTAGGCAAGGTCAGATAGGCAAAACCCAACTCAATGGTGATGCCCCGGAGCTTCTCTTCCTTCAACCGATCCGGATCAATGCCGGTCAATAACTTGATCAAAGAACTCTTGCCATGATCAATGTGACCCGCGGTGCCTAAAATAATGGGCGCTAATGACATAGAATGTGCCTTGTAGGTGGTATTTGAGGGAGGGGGCCAGGGGCTTTCACCGGCTGAAAGCCTGTGCCACTGGTCCCCGCCTCCTCTTCCCCCTCAAGCCCCCTCCCCCAACCCCATATATTTGCATGGTAGCACCGGCTGCCAGTCTGTTCCTGGCCCAAAAAAGAGGAATTGCCTGGGCTACCGGTAATCCAGGTTTTATGATTTGTCGGGGCGTGATTCCTCAAGCCCCAAGGGCGCAATGCATTGCGCCCCTACGGTTGGCTATTTTGGTTTATCTTATGCTTAACTGCCTCAACCCTTTTTGCTGACCTCTTGGCCCGGCCCCTCCCCCAGGCGCACCAGCCAGCGGTACAAGGTGTCTCGCAGAAAAAACAAGATCACCGCCAGCACCAGAAAAATCGCCGCTAAAATAATAAAACTGTAATAATTGCCGGCATACAGTTGTGCGCCTTGGAGATTAAAGAGGAGGGTGGCGGGAAAACGCCCCACCGTCATTACCACTAAAAAGACCCGGAGAGGCATGCCGCTCAGCCCTAAAATGATACAGACGTAATCTTTGGGAAAATAGGGCAGGGCAAAAAGCAACAGGGAGATCAGGGCCCCCTGGCGCTCCATGATGAAGCGGAAGCGTTCCATGACTTCCGGGGAGACCCAGCGGGTGACCACATGCTCCTCCAGCCAGCGCCCCAAAAGAAAGGCGATGGTGGACCCCAGGACCAGGCCGAGGAGGGAATAGACCACCCCCAGCCCGGCCCCGAAGAGAAAGCCGCTCACCAGGCCCCCGGTGGTCTCCCCGGGCAGAGGGGCAATGATTACCTGACCGGCCTGGAGAAGGATGTAAATCAGAGGCCCCCAGGCCCCCCAGGATTTCACCCAGAGCCGGACTTTCTCTTTGTCGCTTAAGAAGTCATGGAGCCAGTAATAATAGGGAAGGAAATGGTGCCACCACAGTTCCCTAAGATAAAAGCCCAGGAAAAACAGCCCGAAGGCGAGAATCGCGGCCCCGGTGACATAGGGCCACAGGCGTCGGGGCCGCTCAGGCCGGGACATCCGCCACCTCCGTGATCCGGAACTGGGTGGAACCGAGGGTTTGAGATGATGCCTGCCAACGGCTCCCCTGGCGGCTGCCCCGCCGGGTGAACTCTTCCCGGATCAGGCCCAAGACCCGGGACTTATCCCGACACCAGGCCGGGGCCAGCAGTTCCTCGGGGTGAGGGTCCCCGGTGACCCGATGGATGACAAAATGGGGCGGCAAAAGCTCCAGGAAATCCACTACCAAAGGCAAATATTCCTTCTCAGTGAGGCAGCGGTAATCTCCGGCCTCATAGAGGCGGGCCAGACCGGAGCCCCGAATGACATAGAGCAGGTGGATCTTTACCCCGTGCAGGGGCAGGCCGGCCAGATACCGGGCCGTGGCCGCCATCTCTGGCGGCCCTTCCCCGGGTAGGCCTAAAATGATGTGGGCCACGACTGCCAACCCCCGGGCCGCGGCCCGGTGCGCCGCCTGGGTGAAGCAGGCCACATCGTGGCCCCGGTTCAGGCGTTCTAAAGTAGCGTCGTGGGCCGATTGCAGGCCCAACTCCAGCCAGATCAGGCGGTTTTGGGCATAGTCCGCCAGCAGGTCCAGGATTTCCTCTGAAAGGCAATCAGGGCGGGTGCCGAGGCTTAAGCCCACCACCTCCGGGAAGTCCAGGGCTTCCTCATAGAGCGCCCGCAACACGGAAACCGGGGCATAGGTATTGGAGAAGCTCTGAAAATAGGCAATGAACTTCCTGGCCCCATAGCGCTTCTGCAAACGCCGCAGACCTTCCTGAAGCTGTTGGGTAAGGGTCATTCCCCGCGCCCAGGCCCCGGTGCCGGACCCCCGGGCATTGCAGTAGATACAGCCCCCCACCCCCACCCGGCCATCCCGGTTAGGGCAAGTGAGACCCGCGTCCAGGGTGACCTTCTGGACCCGCTCGCCGAAGCGGGCCCGCAGATGAGAATTAAGGTCCAGGTAAGGCAAAGAGGCCATCAGGCCAAATCCCCCCAGGCGTGTTGAATCAAGGTGAGGGCGGCCAGGGTTGCGGTCTCCACTTTCAGGCGCCGGGGCCCCAGGCTGGCGGTCTGATAACCCTTCTCCCTGACCAGGGCCACTTCCTCCGGGGAAAAGCCCCCTTCCGGGCCGATGAGCAGCCGCACTCCGGCGGGGCGGGTTTGGGAGAAATATTTACTTACCCCCCCTCCCCTTTCCTCCTCCCAGAACAGCAATTTCACTTCTTCCGGACCTGCCAACACCCCGGCAAAATCCTGGACCGGGGCAATCTCCGGCAAATAAGACCTCTGGGAGGATTTCAAGCTCTCCTGAGCCAACCGTTCCCACTTGGCCCGGCGGCGGGTCGCCCTCTCCAGAGTCACCCTCTCGGAGCGGCTGGAGATGAAGGGCAATATTTTCTTAACCCCCATCTCCGTGGCCTGGCGGATCACCCCGTCCATGGCCTCCCCCTTGGCCAAGCCCACTCCCAAGGCGATGCTCAGGGGGGATTCTGCCAGAGGCGCCAAGGGGCGCACCACTTTCAAGACCGCTCCCTCCGGGCTTAAGTTCTCCACCACCGCCTGCCACTCCCGGCCCTGGCCGTCAAACACGGCTACCTCAGCTCCCACCCCTAAACGCACTACCCGGACCAGATGATGAGTCTCCTCCGGACCCAACACCGCCACCTCACCCCTAACCCCCTCCGGGGAAACATAAAACCGCCGTAAGGTATTCATGGTTGTGGTTTGGGGGAGGGGGCTAAGGGGCACAGCCCCTTACCCCCTCCCCAAGCCCCCTCCCCCAATCCCTTATGAATAAACGGTAGCACAGGCTTCCAGCCTGTGCGGGCACGGGCAAGATGCCCGTGCTACCGATATATAAAGGGGGTTGGGAGGGGA
>JBFLZI010000190.1:0-4962 GCA_040756315.1 Thermodesulfobacteriota bacterium
TCTCAGTGCCAAACTTTTTTTGAAATTGCATCAGGCTGAGTGGTTTCTGTTGCATCACCTTGCTCCATTTGGTCAATTATTTAGGCAAATTATACCATATTCTATAGAGCAAAGGCAATAATCGTTTATTGAAAATTAGGTTTCCTGAATATGAACGGGAAATATACGATGTTATTATGAAGGTCTCGGCAAGTAAAACTAAAATTAGCAGAGAAAAGACCATGCTGGGGAAAGAATTATATTCGCCAAAAGATATGAACGCACAATTTAAGAGTGCATTTGCTGAGTTTGGTTACCATGAATTGAAAGACACATATACGATAACTATACCAAATAACGAAGTTAAAATTCATGGGGCTTTTAAGCAAATCGATTTTGTTAAAGGGAATGTTTTAGTGGAAGTGCAATTCGGCAAATATGCTTTTATGTTTTATGATATGGCTAAATTCCAATATTTTTTCAATGAAAATAAAGCTGATGTAGGGGTCGAAATTGTTCCTTGCCATGCTCTGAGTAAACATATGTCAACAGGGGTATCTTATGGAGAACAGCTAGTATATGACATCGAGCGTCTAAAGAGACATTTCCCTGCAGTTCCCGTAAAGATTATTTTAATTGATGTTGATTCCTAAACCTCCTGAGTTAGATAGGGTTCTCCTATGACCATTTACCCCTTACCAGACTCTGCTTAATTAAGAAGGTGATTTCATGCCCAGCCAAGTTTATTTCATGGACCTCCGGGCCTCCGCCAAGGAGACCAATTTCCAGAAGTTTCAGAAGCTCCTGGACGCGGTGAACATCAAAAGCGTCATTCATCGCAAAAAGAAACGCCCCTTGATCGCGGTGAAGCTTCATTTCGGCGAGCGGGGCAACACCTCCTACATCCGCCCCATTTACGTGCGCCAGGTGGTGGAGGCGCTTTGGGCCGCCGGCGGGCGGCCCTTCCTCACCGACTCCAACACCCTGTACGTGGGCACCCGCTCCCAGGCGGTGAGCCACCTCACCACCGCCATTGAAAACGGCTTTGCCTTTGCCGTGGTGCGCGCGCCCTTAGTCATCGCCGACGGCCTCACCGGCAAGGCGGAAGTGGAAGTGGCCATCAATAAAAAGCACTTCAAGACCGTGTTCCTGGCCGAAGCCCTGGTGGAAGCCGAGGGCCTGGTGGTCCTGTCCCACTTCAAGTGCCACGAACTCTCCGGCTTCGGCGGCGCTTTGAAAAACTTAGGCATGGGCGGCGCGTCCCGGAAAGGCAAGCTGGCCCAGCACTCCAACATCTCCCCCAAAATCAACAAAAAAAAGTGCACCGGCTGCGGGGACTGCGTGGCCCATTGCGCCCAGGAGGCCATCCGCCTGGACCTGGAGGCCAAGAAGGCCAAGATCGACCCGAAAAAGTGCGTGGGCTGCGCCGAATGCATCCTGGTCTGCCCCTACGGCAACATCGAAATCCAATGGAATGAATCCATCCCCACTTTTTTGGAAAAGATGATGGAATACGCCTACGGCGCGCTCAAAGACAAGGAGGACCGGGCCGTGTTCCTGAACTTCGTCACCCAGGTCTCCCCGGCCTGCGACTGCTACGGCCACAATGACGCGCCCATTGTCGGGGACTTAGGTATTCTGGCCTCCCTGGACCCCGTGGCCCTGGACCAGGCCAGCGCGGACCTGGTCATCCACAGCCCGGGCCTCCCCGGCTCCATCCTGAAAGACCTGTCCCCCGGCAGCGACAAGTTCAAAGACGTCTATCCCCAGGTGGACTGGCCCCGGCAACTGGCCTACGCCGATAAATTGGGCCTGGGCAGCCGCAAGTATAAGCTGGTGAAGATTTAGAGTGATGTGAGTGAGGGGGCTGGTTAGTGATCAGTGATCAGTGGTCAGTAATCAGTAATCAGTAAAAAACGTGGAATAGACTGATCACTGATTACTGATTACTGCTCACTAATTTCTCCGGCCCTCCCCTATAACCATATGGAGACCAAATATGCAACCCATCGGCCCGTTGATGATGGAACACCGGTTGATTGAGCGGATGATTGCCCTGATGCATCAGGAGTTGCAGCGCATTAAGGACAACGTGGCGGTGGACCCGGAGTTCGCCTTTGTGGACCCCTTTTTCATTGATATTGCCGTGGATTTTATGCGCACCTATGCGGACCGCTGCCATCACGGCAAAGAGGAGGACATTCTCTTCGCGGCACTGGCCAAGAAGGAGCTTAGTCCCGAGCATAAACAGGTCATGGCCGAACTTGCCGCGGAGCATCAATGGGGGCGGGAGACCACCGGCAAGCTCATCCAGGCCAAAGAGAGTTATCTCCGGGAAGAGAAAGAAGCCCTGGACCGGATTCTGCAATATTTAGAAGAGCTGGCCGATTTTTACCCGAAACATATTGAAAAAGAAGACCAGCACTTCTTCATTCCCTGTATGGAGTATTTCACTCCGGCGGAAAGGGAAGCTATGCTGGCCCAGATGTGGGAATTCGATCGAAAAATGATCCACGAGAAGTACACCGGGGTAGTGGAGCAGATCGAGTCGCGGCGGTCGTGTCATCTTTAGGGAAATGGAGGGCCGCCGCCCCCGATGGCCGCGTAAACCGCCGAGGGCGGCGGTTCTACTTATTCATCCTCATTGGACTGCAACAAATTCACCGAAAAACCTTTGGTGAAATGGTCCTCGGGCAGGCGTTCCTTCACCCAGGCCACCAGCCGGGCGAAGGTCTCGGCCCACTCCCGGGTGTGGTCCTGCCCGGTGATGAGGTGGGCCAACTCATGACACAGGGTGGTAAGGCGGCAACCGGCGGGATAAAGGGTGATGCAGCCTTCCCGGTGGTCGGCTTCGGCCATCAGGACCTTTTTTTTGTCTTCCAGATAGTCGAAGGGGCCGGGAGGCGGCGGCGGATCGCCTGGGACCAGGATAACCGGCGGGTACCCGAAAGCCTCACAGATCTCTCGGCTCCAATCCTGGATCTCCGGAAATTCCCGGGGCAACAGCAATTGGCGCGCATAAATATGGCAGCCGTCGCACCAGACCTGGCCGTCAAAGACCAGGTCCCCGTGCCGGGCGGGGTCCAAGGGCTTGCCGCATTTGGGGCAGTTCATCGGGAATTTCCTGTAAACCTGGCGAGACCACTGATATTAATCAGGTGTAGGGTGGGCACTGCCCACCAAAAATATTAAAATAGTTTAATCCGAATAAATCGACAATGACAACTAATACCAATTCGCCTTCAAAAGGTATTGAAATGTAGGGGCGAACCTCGTGTTCGCCCACCGATTTAGGGCGGATACAAGATTCACCCCTATGGGGAAAAATTATTTTTGACGGCGAGTTGGTATGAAATTCAAAAAAATATATGACAGGCAAAGTCTATCTGGTGGGCGCCGGCCCCGGGGACCCGGGGCTGATTACCGTTAAGGGCCTGAAGCTCCTCCGTCAGGCCCAGGTGATAGTTTACGACCAACTGGCCAGCCCGGAACTACTGAAAGAAGCGCCTCCCGAGGCTGAGGTCATCTATGTGGGCAAAAAGGCCGGGGCGCATAGCCTCCCCCAGCCTGAGATCAATCAGCTTTTGGTGGCTAAGGCCAAGGCCGGTAATCAGGTGGTGCGCCTCAAAGGGGGCGACCCCTTTGTCTTTGGCCGGGGCGGGGAGGAAGCCGAGGCCTTGGCCCAGGGCGGCATTCCCTTTGAAGTGGTGCCGGGAGTGAGCGCCGCGGTGGCGGTGCCCGCCTATGCCGGTATCCCGGTGACCCACCGGCAATACGCCTCCCTGGCCACCCTGATCACGGGGCACGAAGAGCCGGGCAAAGAAGAGAGCTCTATCCCCTGGGACATCCTGGCCCGGAGCCGGGGCACCCTGGTCTTTCTCATGGGGGTGAAGAACCTGGCGGAAAACTGCCAGCGGTTGATGGAGGCCGGTCGGCCCCCGGAGACCCCCGCGGCGGTGATCCAGTCCGGCACTACCTTGGAGCAGCGCACCGTCACCGGCACCTTAACGGACATTGCTGACAAAGCCCAGGCAGCCGCCATCCAGCCACCCGCGGTCCTGGTGGTGGGGGAAGTGGCGGGGCTCCGGGAGCGGCTGAAATGGTGGGAGACCCGGCCCCTGTGGGGCAAGACCGCGCTGATTACCCGCACCCGGGAGCAGGCCAGCCATTTGGTTGAACTGCTTACCGCCGCGGGGGCCCGCTGTTTGGAAGTGCCCACCCTGGAGATCGTGCCCCCGGATGACTTTGGTCCTCTGGACGCAGCCCTAAAGCAGCTCTTTCAATACCACTGGCTCATCTTCACCAGCGCCAACGGGGTGGCCGCGTTTATGCAACGGCTTTTTGCCAAGGGCCTGGATTTGCGGAGCTTGGGGCCGGTCAAAGTCGCGGCCATCGGCCCGGCCACGGCCCAGGCCTTGAAAGATCACGGCCTTAGCGCCGACCTGGTGCCGGAGACTTATCAGGCGGAAGACCTGGCCGCGGCCTTGCTCCCCCATATCACCCCCGGCACTAGGGTTCTACTGGCCCGTGCCCAGGTGGCTAGAGAAGTTCTACCGGAAACCCTGGCACAACACGGGGCCCAGGTGGACGTGGCGCCCGTCTATCAGGCCCGGCCGCCCAAGGAAATCCCCCCGGAGGCCCGGCCTTTTATCGAATCCGAAGAGATCGACATCCTCACCTTTGCCAGTTCCGCCACGGTGCACAACTTCGCGGCCCTGGTGGGTAAAGAAAAATTTCAACAACTGGCCAAGAAAGCCCTGGTAGCCGCCATCGGCCCCATCACCGGGGCCACCTTGCAGGAATACGGCCTCACGCCTCAAGTCCAGCCGGAGGAATACACCATTCCGGCCTTGGCAGCGGCGATTGTGGATTATTTCCGGAGATGAATTTGAGGGGAGGACCGGGGGAGCAGTGGCTCCCCCGCCCTCCCCTCAAACTCCCCTCCCAACCCCCTTTATGGGGGCCGGGACAGGCGGGGCCAAC
>JBFLZI010000191.1:0-4859 GCA_040756315.1 Thermodesulfobacteriota bacterium
GAGGGGGTAAGGGGCTGTGCCCCTTAGCCCCCTCCCCCAAAACACTCCAGAGGTAACACCCATGAACCGATTGGCTTTTCTATTTCCCGGGCAGGGGTCCCAGTATGTGGGTATGGGCCAGGATTTATATGAGTCCGACCCAAAGGCCCGGGCGTTGTTTGAGTTGGGGGAGGAGATTACCGGTCTGCCTTTAAAGCGTCTCTGTTTTTCCGGGCCTCTGGAGGAACTTACCGAGACGGTGAATCTCCAGCCCGCCATCACGGTGGTCAATCTCTGTCTGTTTCAGGCCCTGGCGGATGCCGGGGTGGTGCCCCAGGCGGTCTCTGGCCACAGTCTGGGGGAATACAGCGCCCTGTTTGCCGCGGGGGTGCTCAGCGCCGGGGACACTCTGGCCGCGGTGCGGGAACGGGGCCGCCTCATGCAGCGGGAGGCGGACTTGCATCCCGGCGCTATGGCGGCTGTTATCGGGCTTTCGGCGGAAAAACTGGCGGGGCTGCTGGAGCCTTTGCTCAAAGAGGGACCCCTGGCCCTGGCCAATTTCAACACCCCGGAACAGACGGTGATTTCCGGCACTAAAGAGTTGGTGGCCCGGGCCGGGGAGTTGGTCAAGGCCGCGGGGGGCCGGGCCGTGCCCTTAAAGGTCTCCGGAGCCTGGCACTCCCCCTTGATGGCCGGGGCCTCCCAGGATTTTGCCGACTTTTTGTCCACCTGTCAGTTTCACTCCCCCCGCCTGCACGTTTACCTGAATGCCACTGCGGCGCCGGAGAGCGACGGGGAGCGCCTGCGCCGGATCATGGCCGGACAGCTCACCTCTCCGGTGCGCTGGGCCGAGCTTATCCTGAACCTCAAGGCTGCGGGGGTGGATACCTGGGTGGAGGTGGGACCGAAAAACGTGCTCAAGGGCCTGGTGAGTAAAATTTTGCCCCAGGAACCGGGGGAAAATTTTTATAATGTGGCCGATCAATCCAGTCTGGCCGGTTTTCTGAAAGCCTGGCCAGGATAAACCGGGATCAGCCCCAACCTCCAGAAAAGGACGGCGAGATGGCAAAAACTCTGGTTAACAAAACAGTTCTCCTTATCTTGATTTCCCTTTTTATCATTTCCGGGGCCGGCCTGGGCCGGGCTGCGACGCTAACCGGCAGCACCCTTAGGCTGGCCATTGAGGCGGCCAAGGGCAAAAACCCCACCCTGGAAGAGAGAAGGGCGCTGGCAACGGTTACGGACACTCTCACCCCGGCGATTTTCCGGAAGTTGGGAATCGATCCCGCCACCGCACCCAGGGAGGATGTCCAGGAATTAAAGGAAGTCAGCCGGCTTTCTCTGAGAACGCTGGATGTGATGACGGAAAACGACCCGGCGGCTTTGTCCAGAGTAGCCCTGGACGATCTGCTGTCCATCTCCCGGGCGGTCATGACCAAGATTAAGGAAATGAAAATCACCGACGCTAACCTGAAGGACGAAAGATTCCTCCAGGAAACCTTCTTTCCCGCGGTAATCGACGAACTGGCCAAGCCGAGGTAGGATGGAGGATAGATTTGAGGGGAGGGCGGAGGAGCAGTGGCTCCCCCGCCCTCCCCTCAAATCTTTTCATCCCCTCACTTCTGGTCCATGGCGGTGACCGGGGCCCAGTCCGGGGCTGGGGGGGTGGTGCGGTGTTTTTCGGCCAATTCCAGGTAGTTCCTTAGGTGGACGTCTTGAGGGCGCAGTTCCAGGGCCGCGGTAAAGGCCGCGGCGCTCTCCTGCCAACGGCGGTCCCGGAAGAGGCTCAGGCCCTGGTGATAGATTTCCAGGAAGCGGGCCAGGTCCGGGTCGGCCGGACCTTCCCCTAAAAGCTCATGGATGGCGATGGGTTGGGTCTTGCCCTTGACCTTGACCAGGTCCACTTCCTTCAGGATGAACTGCCCGCTAAGCGCCTGTGCGGTAGCCGCGGTGATCAGGATCTCGGTGCCATAATACTTATTCAGGCCTTCCAGGCGGGAGGCCAGATTGACGTTGTCGCCGATAACGGTGTAATCGAAGAGGCGCTCCGACCCCATGTTGCCCACCGCCACCGGCCCCGTGTTGATCCCCACCCCCACCCGGAGGCCGGGGCGGCCCTGGGCCGCCCATTTCTTGTCCAGGTCCCTTAAGGTTTCCACCATTTTCAGGGCGGTGCGGCAGGCCCGGGCGGCATGATCGGGAAGGTCCAGGGGCGCGCCGAATTCCGCCATGATGGCGTCCCCCATATATTTGTCAATGGTGCCGCCATTCTGGACGATAATTTCACTCATGGGATTTAAGAACTCATGCAGCACCTCCACCAGGGCCTCCGGCTCCAGGGTTTCGGAGATGGTGGTAAAGCCGCGAATGTCGCTGAAGAGAATGGTGAGCTCCCGGCGTTCCCCTCCCAAGCGCAAGCGTTCCGGGTGCTTGATGATTTGATTGACCACCTCCGGAGCCACATAGGATTGGAAGGCCTTTTTCAGGCGGGCCCGTTCCCGTTCTTCCGAGAGGAAGCGCTGAGCCGTGATGCCGGTATAAACCCCGGTGATCTCCAGCAGGGGATACAGCAGCTCCAGTTGCCAGCCCCCATACCGGAAGAGGAGGTAATTGGCGGCCGCATAGCCCCCGAGCAGGCAGGAAGCAAAAATAAAGGCCCAGACCGCGGACAGCCGGGGCAAAACCACCCCCAGGAGCAGCCCCAGGAGAAGAACCGCGACCAGGCCGGGGAAGGGGGCGATTCCCGGTCTTTTCAGAAAATCCCCCCGCAGGATATTATCCATGATGGTGCCCTGGATTTCGATGCCCGGGCAGACTCCGGAAAAGGGGGTCACCCGCAGATCATAGATGCCCACCGCGGTGGCGCCTAAAAGGACCACCTTATCCTGCAAGGCCCCCTCGGGAAGTTTGCCGGCCATCAAGGCGGCGGCGGAATGAGTGGTGATGATGCCCGGAGGGCCCAAATAATTGATGAGCAAGCGGCCGAAATGATCCACCGGAATGGGCCGCTTTCCCAGGCGAATCCCATCCACCCCCAGGCGGGACATGGTGAGGCCCAAAGAGGGTCGCCCCAAATAATGCTGGGCCGCCACCAGGGACAGGGGCGCAAAGAAGTCCGGCCCGTAAACCAGGGTCAGGGGGAGCCAGCGGACGGTGCCGTCCATATCCGGCACCATGTTAAAATATCCGCCGCCGGCTGCCGCCCGGGTGATTTCCGGCAGGTTGAGCTCCACCCCTTCGGCCCCCATGACGGGCAGACGCTGGGGCTTTTGCTCCAGCCAGCGCACCGCGTTATAGCTGCTGGCTTGAATCACCTTGGGGCCCATTAATTTGGCCAGATCCACCTCCGGGGTCCGGCCTCCCACCCCTTTAAAGAAAAATCCCAGGATCGTGGGGGGGCCTGCCGCGATTATCCGGGCCAGCCGCCGATCCACATCCGCCCTTTTTTCCTCCCTTTCCAGAAGGGCCATGATCGGCGCACTGGCCCCCCCCACCTGAGAGATACCCCGGCGCAGGTTCTTGATGGCGGTCACCGTGGCCGTCTCTTCTTTTTCCGCAAAAATGATGTCCAGGGCGATAACCCGGGGACCCGCGTCTTTAACGCGCTGAAGCAGCTCCCCGAATGCTTCCCGGGGCCAGGGCCAGCGTCCCACCTGTTTCAGGCTGGCGTCATCAATGCCCACGATGACCACCTCTCCGCCGGCCGGCCGGGACCCCCTATATCGGAACTTGGCGTCATAGAGTTTGAGTTCCAAAAACTCCATAAAGGGAGGACGCCAAATCAGGGCAATGACCACCACCAGGGTCACGGCCACCACAATTTGGGCCACGGTGCTCCGGGGGAAAAACCATCTCCGTCTCCGGTTAGGCCCCGGGCTTAGTTCCGGCTTAGGGTTCATGGCGCTACTCCCGGCGTAATTATGGCGTAACTGCCGAATTTTTTCCAGGAGTTTCGGGAGGCCTGACCTGGGCCGCCCAGGGAAAAGAAATCCCGGAGAGAAATTTAACTTATTGCCGGAAATTCCTCCCATTGGTAGACTCCCAGGTAAAGCTGCTAGTAACCTCAGGGGAGAATAAAATGGCTGCCGAGGAAAAAACCGGGCCCACGGCCAAGCTGGATAAATTCCACCAGGAGCTGGCGGATTTAAAAGAGATGCTCTTGAAGCTGGCCCAGTTGTCGGAGCAGGCCCTGGACCGGAGCATGGCCGCGCTGTGGCACCGGGACCAGGACCTGGCCCGCCAGGTGATTGCCGGGGATAAGGCCATCAATGACCAGGAAGAAAGCATCGACGCCGAATGCGTCCGGCTCATTGCCCTGTATCAACCGGTGGCCATCGACCTCCGTCAGGTGATGGCCGTGGACCATCTTATCGTGGAACTGGAGCGCCTGGGCGACCTGGCGGTAAACATTGCCGAAGAGGCCCTGTATATGACGCAATTGCCCCCCCGGGAACTTAAGGCGGAATTGCCCCGGATGGCCGAAATGGTCCGGACCATGGTGCGCCAGAGCCTGACGGCTTTTCTTAATCAAGACGTTAAGCTCGCCCGAGAAGTATGTAAGGCGGACGACGAAGTGGATGAATTGGACCGCACCATCATCCAGGCACTGCTCACCGATATGGCCGGAAACCCGGAGGCGGTGGCCTTCGGACAGAGCCAGATCAACGTGGTCCGCAACCTGGAACGCTCCGGCGATCACGCCACCAACATCGCCGAACAGGTGGTCTATATGGTGGAGGGAGAAAGCATCCGCCACCGCTGCCAGGGGTAGGGTGACAGCTAATTTTGAGGGGAGGGCCGGGGGAGCGGTGGCTCCCCCGCCCTCCCCTCAAACTCCCCTCCCAACCCCCTTTAGGGGGCCAGGGAAGACGGGGCCTTTG
>JBFLZI010000192.1:0-4831 GCA_040756315.1 Thermodesulfobacteriota bacterium
AGGGGGGTGTGGGGGGAGGGCGGGGGAGCCACTGCTCCCCCGGTCCTCCCCCCATATCTTCAAGTTGCCGTCTTGGCTCTGAGGTGGCCTCGGGTCTCCCATTTTTGCCGCAAGCGGGCGCCGGTCTTAGCGGCGTAGTCATCGGTCAGGGCATAATCCCAGTGGTGGCGGCGAAAGATCTCCCTTACCTGACTCCGGTAGTTCAAAGGGTCCACCATGAGGTTATGGACGTAAGGCTCCAGGGCGGCATACAGCCGGTCCGGGTTCAGGGGGAGGAGGGGCGCGACAAAGGCCCAGGTGTAAAGGCCGGCTTCGTGCAGTCGGCGCAAGGCGCGCAGGCGGGCGCCGAGGGGCGGCGCCTGGGGTTCCAGCACTTTCCGGACCCGGTCGTCATCGGTGCCGAGGGAAAACCCCACGGAAACGTCCGGCAAGGCCAAAAGCAGGTCCAGGTCCCGGGTCACCAGGGGGGACCTGGTCAGGATATCGATGCCCCAACCATACTCCCCTAAAACTTCCAGGCAGCGGCGGGTCAGCCGAAAGCGGTGTTCCACGGGTTGGTAGGGGTCGCAGACACTGGCCAGCAGGGCCCGGCCGGGCTTCTTTTTCCGCCGCAGTTCCGCGGCCAGGACTTCGGCAATATTGATCTTCACTTCCACAAAACTGCCCCAGGGAGAGGTGCGGTGCATAGAAGAGTATTTCCGCATGAACACTGCGTAACAGTAGCGGCAGCCGTGGGCGCACCCCAGATAGGGGTTGATCACGTAATCCACGCCGGGGATTTTGGAGCGGACCAGGGCGCTTTTGGCGGTTATCTCG
The DNA here is from genome assembly GCA_040756315.1 of Thermodesulfobacteriota bacterium. Classification (GTDB taxonomy): domain Bacteria; phylum Desulfobacterota; class Desulfobaccia; order Desulfobaccales; family 0-14-0-80-60-11; genus JBFLZI01. Next base: position 817 of record JBFLZI010000192.1, read on the forward strand.
GTTAAGTCCATAAAACCTTCGGTTATTATACTCTCATTATCCCCTTGGCTCCACCAATGGAGGCAGGGCCGGGGATAGAAGCTATCAGCCTTCAGCAGTCAGCCGTTAGCTATTAAAAAGACCCGTAGCCTGTAGGGCGGGAAAGCGAAGCGCCTCCCGCCTTTTGCCTCACTTCATCTCCAACTACTGAAGGCGGGATGCGCTTCCCTTTCCCGCCACGGAAGTTTACCAAATAATTATATTACAAAGATCGGGCGAGACGGTGGGGAGTCCGGTGGCGGGGTTGGGGAACCTGCCCTGATTGATTAGATCTTCCCTGCAATTTTTACGCTTTTGGCTTGCTAGGCTTCCGGCATTAGCCGGCGCTTCAGGTCTTCCGTCGCATAAACCACTTCTTTGCCCACCAGCCGCACCTGTCCCTGCACCACATAGTTGAGAACCCGGGGTTGCCATTCATGTTCAGCCCGATTCACCTTCGCGGCCAGGGTCTCCGGGGTATCGCCCGGTTCAATGGGAACCGGCAGCGTGAAAAATATCGGGCCGTGGTCATAGATGGCATCAACAAAATGCATGGTGACCGCGCTGTGGGTAATTTCCCCGCGCTGATAAGCTGCTATGACGGCTTCGTGAACATGGTGTCCGTAACTTTTCGGCCCGCCGAATCGGGGCAGAGGACCGGGATGGATATTAATCGTCCGGGCCGGGTCAAGGCCGGCTACCAGTTTTAGCCAGCCGGAGAGCATGACGTAATCAGCATCAAAATACTTGATAAAGTTTCGGTAGCCCTTGGCAAGATAGGGACCAGCCCAGTATTCGGAATGGACCCCGAGAGCTTTGGCTTTCTGCCAAACACCGCCGTCAAAATGATTAGTGACAACCGCGCAGATCCAGGCAGCCAGAATCGGCGGCCTGGTCCGGGAAGCTCTTACCATCGTCTCAAATCCGGACCCGCCGCCGGTTTTGGTCCCGGAAGCAAAAACCAGAACATGGGGATTAGTTTTTTTCATAACGTCATCCCTGGTTATTAAGACGCGACCTCCGGGCCCCTCCGGCCCCTGCCCTTAGCCCTAGCCCACCCTGAAGATCAGATTCGGTAAATTCCCTTACATAATCCTTACTATTGGTTTAAGCCAACCGGGTTCGGCCTTGCCGCCAGCACTTGGCCGCCGCGACCTCCAAGAACCTCCTCCGCCGGCAGGCCCTCTTCAGGGCTTCAAAGAGGGGGGCCAAGAGTGCTGCAGTTCGCTTCCCAGGGTTGCCAGAGGTCTAGTCAGGATGGGGTATTTTTGCAGCCCGGCTAATGAAGCCACATTGCCACACTAAAGGTTGGCCTGTCAAGGCGGCATATTTCCGAGGAAAAGGCGCGCAGAATTATAGTGTTATTCCCTTAGAATTTAATCATCTCTTTCGGCTTTTTCCTGGCGGTGCTCTTCATACAGGGCCAGGTGTTTCTTAAGGGTTTCCGGGATGGGGAGGTGGTAGGGGCAGCGGTCGGCGCACTCGCCGCACTCTTCGCAGAGGCGCACCGACTCCATGGTTTTTTCGGCAAAGGCCGCGGCCTTGGCCGGACCCATGCGGTGGGCCACGATGGCATAGAGCATGGCCGGAGTGACCATGACCGCCTGGGGACAGGGCTGGCAGTACTCGCAGCGCCGGCAGAAGAGGTCCCCCAGTTCGGCCCGGTAGCGGTCCATGGCGGCCCGGTCCGCCGGGGTCACTGCCAATGCCTGTTCATAGAAGTCCACCACTTGGTCCACCCGGGCCGGCGAATCACAGCCGGGCAGGGGGATGACATCGGGAAACTGGCGCAGGTAGGCCAGGGCCACCCGGGCGTCCTCCACCAGGCCGCCGCAAAAGGGTTTCATGGCCAGCATCCCCATCTGCCGCTCCCGGGCCAGGGGGTGCAGGGCCGTGGCCGCTTCCTCTTCGATGAAGTTAAAGGGAAACTGGACGGTGCTGAAAAGCCCAGTCTTCACCAGTTTGACGGCCATCTCCAGGCTGTGGGAGGTAAAACCCAGGTGCCGGATCCGGCCCGCCTCCTTAGCCCGTACCACCGCGTCCAGGGCGCCGTCGGGGCCGGTGAGGGCCTGCCAATCGGCCTCCTGGGAAACCTGGTGCAACTGGTAAAGGTCCAGGTAATCGGTGCGCAAATAACGCAGGCTGGTCTCCAGTTCTTCTAACGCGCCCCGGCGGTCCCGCTTGATAGTCTTGCTGGCCAGGACCACCCGCTGGCGTTGCCCCGCGAAAGCCTGGCCGATCTTCTCCTCGCTGTCCACGTAGAGACGGGCGGTATCATAAAAGGTGATGCCCCGCTCCAAGGCCCGGCGCAACACCCGCACCGCTTCGTCCAGAGACAGGCGGATAATGGGGATGGCCCCGAACCCCACTTCGGAGACCTCCAACCCCGTCTTCCCTAAAAGACGATAACGCATGGTCGCTCCTTTTGGGGGAGGGGGGTTAAGAGTGAGCAGTGAGCAGGAAAATCGGCACTTCCTTAAACTGCTTACTGCTCACTGCTTTCAGCTTACTAATTTCCCTGGCCCTCCCCCCACATCTTCCTTTCCCAGACTCATTTCTCCGGGGTGAAGAGTTTCCGGTATTGGCCGTAGCCTGCTTTTTCCAGGTCTTCCTGGGGGATGAAGCGCAGGGCGGCGGAATTCATACAGTAGCGCTGTCCGGTGGGGGGCGGCCCGTCGGGAAAGACGTGGCCCAGGTGGGAATCCCCGTGTTTGCTGCGCACTTCGGTGCGCACCGTGAACAGGCGCCGGTCTTCCTTCTCCACCAGGTTCCCGGGCTCCAGGGGCTTGGTGAAGCTGGGCCAGCCGGTGCCGGAATCGTATTTGTCCAGGGAACTGAACAGGGGCTCGCCGGAGACGATATCCACGTAGATGCCGGCCCGTTTATTGTTCCAGTAGGCATTGTTGAAAGGCGGTTCCGTGCCCTCCTCTTGGGTCACTTCGTATTGCAGGGGGGTCAAGCGGCGGCGTAGCTCCGCGTCGCCGGGCTTGGGGTATGGCGGCTTGCCGCCCGGCTTGCCCCCCGGATTGCCTGCGGCCTGCTTCTCCTCCCCCCAGGCCTGGCGGAGAAACTGGTCCCGGCCGGAATTCCAGCGGTAGAACTTGTACTTCACCGCATGGGTGCGGTAGTAGTTCTGGTGGTAGTCTTCGGCCCGGTAAAATTTGGTAAAAGGGAGAATCTCGGTGACGATGGGCTTCTGAAAACGCCCGGATTTTTCCAGTTTTATTTTGGCGGCCTCCGCCAGCCGCTGCTGTTCCGCATCATGGTAAAAGATGGCGGCGCGATATTGGGGGCCCCGATCCACAAACTGGCCCCCGGCGTCGGTGGGGTCGATGTGCCGCCAGAAGGCGTCCAGCAGTTGCTGATAAGAAACCTTCTTCGGATCATAGATCACCTGGACGGCCTCCAAATGGCCGGTGCCCCCGGCGGAGACCTGCTCATAGTTGGGGTTCTGCTTATGGCCGCCGGTATATCCGGAGATGACCTCCACTACCCCGGGGACCTTTTCCAGGTCCGCTTCCACGCACCAAAAACAGCCGCCGGCAAAGGTGGCGGTGGCTAAATTTTTCGGCTCTTCAGCCACGGCGGCCCCCGGAGCCGGTGTTTCCCTGGGGCTGCCGGGGGAGGTGAGCAGGCCCGCTCCTAAGGCCCCCACCAGGACCGGCAATAATAACAGCAGAATTTTTTTCATAAGGGTTCCTTTGTGCTTCTGTTACAGAGAGGAAAAGATTCATGGTCCACCGGGTGATCAACTGGGCTGGTTGATGATCTTCTCACTTTAATCGAGTGCTTCTTTAAAATATTTATCCGGAATCGGTTAAATCAAGGGGGGCCTCCTTTTGGTTCTTTAATTTACCTTAACTTGGAAACGCACCTTGACTGGAGAAACCGGGGAAATTATTTTGGCTCTAAGGACAAAAGAGAAAGCCACCTCCTCCAGGGGGGTACGCTTACCCCATCTGCGGGTTGGATGGGGGGTGTGGGGGGAGGGCAGGGA
>JBFLZI010000193.1:0-4821 GCA_040756315.1 Thermodesulfobacteriota bacterium
GGCGGGGGACCTGCGGTCCCCCGGCCCTCCCCTCAATTCACTTCTCCTAGCCCCGCTCCTATTCCTGCTGGGCTGCCTCTTCTGGGGCTGCGGCCCGGAGAAGCCCGGTCCGCCCCAGGAAGCCCAGGTCTCCCGGGTAGTTGACGGCGACACCCTGATACTGGCTAACGGTACCAAAGTCCGCCTCCTGGGGATCGATGCCCCGGAACTGGAAAAAGAAGGCCGCCCCGCGGATTTCCTGGCCCATAAGGCCAGGGCCTTTCTATCCCAACTGACCCAGGGCCAAACCGTGCGCCTGGAATACGACCAGTTGCGCTATGACCGCTATGGCCGCTTGCTGGCCTATCTCCTCTTGGCGGACGGCTCCATGGTCAATGTTGAACTGGTGCGCCAGGGCCTGGCCCGGGTCTACCTGATACCTCCCAATGTCCGCTACCGGGACACCCTCATCGCCGCCCAGCGGGAGGCCCTGGAAGCCCGCCGGGGCATCTGGCTCAAAGCCTTGAGCCAGGACGAACCTTACTACCTGGCCAACCGCAAGACCTTGCGCTTCCATCGGCCCGACTGCCGCCTGGGCCAACAGATGGCCAAAACCAACCGACTCCAGATCAACTCCCTAAAAGACGCCTACCTCCAAGGCTATAGCCCCTGCCGCAGCTGCCGGCCTTGAGGGATTGGGGAAATGTTCTGGGGGAGGGGGCCAGGGGTCAGAGACCCCTGCCCCTCCCCCACACCCCCTCCCCCAACCCCTTAGGGGGAAAAGAAAGCCGGGGAAGGCAGGGGCTTCGCCCCTGCCTTCCCCGGCTCCCCTAAAAGGGGTTGGGAGGGGGGCTGGGGGAGAGAGCCGGTGGCACAGGCTTTCCAGCCTGTGCGAACCCGGGCAAGATGCCAGGCCAAATTATCTGAGGACCCAGAGGGCCAGGAGGTAAAAACTTAAGAGGGACTGGATGCCAGCAACAATTCGGACCCAGCCTGTGGCTCTAAGAGTATATCCTTGCTTTTGGAGGCGTATGATCCAATCAACTGAGATTCTTCGGTCGCCTCGCTCCCTCAGAATGACCATCTTGGCGACTTTTTATACCATTTCGCCGTTAAACGTAAATTTTTGCCGTAGGGGCGAATCTGGTATTCGCCCTAAATCAGTAGGCGAACACAAGGTTCGCCCCGACATTTTAATACCTGTTTGAGTGCGAATTGGTATTAGACCATTAGAATGAAATGTAGCCGCAGGCTTTAGCCTGCGTTGTTCAGGGTTGATATAGCCGATAGGTGCAAGCTAAAGCCTGCGGCTACAGAAAAAACTTTTTGGAGGGGGGAATTGGAATAAAAAAGGGGGCAGGGGAGCTTGCGGGGAAAGCGGATGGAGGACAGCCGCCCCCGGCTGTCTTGGACAGGCGAGGGCGCCTGTCCTCCATTAATCCCGGCCCTCCCCTCAAAATTCTAACCCCTCATGCCGAAGTAGCCAACGCTTGCGCTCCAGGCCGGAGCTGTACCCGCCCAGGGAGCCGTCCCCGGCGATGACTCGGTGGCAGGGGATGATGAGGGGGACGGGGTTGGCGCCGCAGGCCTGGCCCACCGCCCGGGTAGCCTTGGGTTTTCCCAGACGCCGGGCCAGTTCCTGGTAGCTGACGGTCTCCCCATAAGGTATTTTCCGGAGTTCCTGCCAGACCCGGAGTTGGAAGGGGGTGCCCTTAAGGTCCAGGTCCAGGGCCGCGAAGGAGGCAGGATTGCCGTGAAAATAGTCTTCCAGGGCCTGGGCCACCCCGTGGTGCCAATCTTGCAAAACTCCCGGGGGGAGTGCCTGGGTTTCCGGGTTGGCGCCCATCACCACCCCTTCCTTAAAGTCCTTTTCTCCGGCGAATGCCAGCCTTTGCAATCCCTTGGACGAGAAGAAGAGAAAAGCCAGACCCAGGGGCGTCTCCATAATGGCCTGGGCGGGAAGCGGGGCTTTCCGTGGTGATTTCCGGGGAGCCATTTAAAACCTCCTATTGATGAGGCAGACCCAAAAGTGCACTAGATTGTCATTCTGAGGGAGCGTAGCGACCGAAGAATCTCATCAATAGGAGATCCATCGTTTCGCTCAGGATGACAAAAAAGGCTTTTTCAGAGTTCTTAAGTTGCCGTCAAAAATATAACGTTACTCAAACAGCCTTGCGGGGGCGGGGTTTCCCCGCCCTCTATCCGCTCTAATCCCGGTTCCCGGCCAGGACCGCGAACCACAGGTTTTCATCCAGGGCAGTCACGGGCTTTAAGGGCGTGGCGGCCAGGCGGTCCCGAAACGCCGTCATCTGGGTGCCCAAAAGGCCGGAGAAGATATACCATTTTTTGTTGAGAAACTCCGGCACCCCCAGCAGGTCCAGGAGGACGTCCAGGTGAATGTTGGCCAGGGCCAGGTCCGCGTCCGGGTAAGCGAAATGGCGGGCGTCTCCCTGGATCAGGAGCACTTCTTCTTCCCGGTGGTTATGGCGCACGTTCCGGAGCGCGGTGCGCACCGCCAACTCATTATACTCCACGGCCACTACCCGCTTAGCGCCCAGGGCCAGGGCGGCCAGAGCCAAAATGCCGGTGCCGGTGCCCAGGTCCAGGACTTGCCCGGGCGGGTCTGCCTCGAACACTTGCCGCAGCAGTTGCAGACACAAGCGGCTGGTGGGATGATAGCCGGAGCCGAAGGCCAGGCCCGGCTCCAGGCGCAGCACCAACTCCCCCGGGGCCGGGTCCGGCTTCTCCCAAATGGGAGAGAGATGAAAGCCCGCCAGAGAGGTGGCTTTGAAGGGCTGCCCCGCCTCCCAGTCGGCGTAATTGAGTTCCGTTTCGGAAAGATAACGCCCCGCCTCCGGCAGGGCAGCCAGCCAGGCCTGCACCTGCGGGCCTTTCCGGGAGGAGAAAAAGAGATAAGAGCATTCCCCCTCCCGCCAGCAGCCCAGAAAGTCATCCCCGGTCAAGGCCGGGGGCGGGTTGACCCGGCCTTCAATCTCATAGACAAAAAGCTTTTCCGGCGGCGGCATAAATTAAACTTACAGGGATCAGGGGTCAGGGGACAGGGGTCAGGAAGCGTCAGACTTTTAATCACTAACCCCTGACCCCTGACCCCTGACCCCTCTCCCAAGATATTGAGTAGATGGCCTCTGCCCCTTGAAATTATTTTATTCTTTCTGATATTATAAAGAACTTTAGGCCCGGGGCCTCCGGCCCCTGGAAGGTGCTTATGGAGCTCAAAGGTAAGGTACATAAATTCGGCGACGATATCAACACGGATGAGATCATCCCGGCCCGCTATTTAATCAGCACGGACTCGGGGGAGTTGGCTCGCCATGTCATGGAGGACGCGGACCCGGAGTTTGCCGGCAAAGCGCAGCCCGGGGATTTCATCGTGGCCGGGAAAAACTTCGGCTGCGGCTCCTCCCGGGAACATGCCCCGGTGGCCATCAAAGGAGCTAAGATCGCGGCGGTCATCGCCCACAGTTTTGCCCGCATCTTTTACCGCAATGCCTTCAACATGGGGCTTCCCATCCTGGAGTCCCCGGAAGCCGCGGCGGAACTTAAAGATGGCGAAGAGATCGCCGTCAACCTGGATACCGGGGAAATTGTCGTCCCGGCGACGGGCAAGCGCTTTCTGAGCCAACCGATTCCTCCTTTCATGCAGGAACTCCTGACGGACGGCGGCCTGATGGCCCACCTGAAGAAGACTTTGGAGGCAAAGGAAGCATGACTTATCGGATTGCCGTGATTCCCGGCGACGGCACCGGCCCGGAAGTAGTGGCGGAAGGACTCAAGGTCCTGCAAGCCGTGGCCGCGCCGGCGGGGTGCAAATTTGACTTTATCCATTATGATCTGGGCGGGGAGCGCTATCTCCGCACCGGCGAAACCCTGCCGGACTCGGTCCTTAAGGAATTGAGACAGTTTCAGGCCATTTACCTGGGGGCCATCGGCCACCCGGACGTCAAGCCCGGCATTCTGGAGAAGAACATCCTCCTCCGGCTGCGCTTCGAGTTGGACCAATATATCAATCTTCGCCCGGTAGTGCTCTATCCGGGCGTGGATACCCCCCTGAAAGACAAAGGGCCGGAGGACATCAACTTTGTGGTGGTCCGGGAGAATACCGAGGGCCTCTACGCCGGGGCCGGGGGCTTCCTGCGCTATAACACCCCGGAGGAAGTGGCCACCCAGGAATCCATCAACACCCGGCGGGGCGTGGACCGCTGCCTCAAATTCGCCTTTGAACTGGCCCGGAAACGCAACCGGGGTAAGAAACTCACCCTGGTGGCCAAGACCAACGTCCTCACCTTCGCTTCCGACCTGTGGAACCGGGCCTTTGAGGCCATGGCCCGGGAGTACCCGGACGTGACCCCGGACTACGCCCACGTGGACGCCACCTGCATGTGGATGGTGAAAAACCCGGAATGGTTCGACGTACTGGTCACGGACAACATGTTCGGGGACATCATCACCGACCTGGGGGCCATGATCCAGGGGGGCATGGGCGTGGCCGCGGGGGGCAACCTCAACCCCCAAGGGGTGTCCATGTTCGAACCCATCGGCGGCTCGGCCCCCAAATGGGCCGGCCTCCAGAAAATCAACCCCATCGCCGCCATCGCCGCGGCCCAAATGATGCTGGAATACCTGGGCCAAACCAAGGCCGCGGCCGCGGTGGAAGCCGGCATCAAAGAAGTGGCGGCCCATCACCTGAAAAGCATGGGCGCGGGGCAGATGGGCTTCACCACCAGCGAAGTGGGGGATCTCATCGCCAAGTACGCCGTAGAGGCGTTTTAGGTTTAGGAAGATATTTTGGGGGGAGGGCCAGGGACCTGAGGTCCCTGCCCT
>JBFLZI010000194.1:0-4779 GCA_040756315.1 Thermodesulfobacteriota bacterium
CTCCCCCAAATCCAGTCGAAAAAACCCCCTATAGCTTGCGCAAGCGTTGTTGGCGTTGCCGCTGGCGTTTGGAGGGGCGCCGGGCCGGACCTTTTTTGGCGGAGCCCGTGGATGAGGCCGGCTCCGGGCCGGTCGTGTCGGCGTCGCCGCCGGCTTGATAGAGGTATAATGATTCAAACTGGCCGGCAGTCACCCAGGTGGCCCCCCGGCCATCGGCAAAGTCCCGGATTTCCCGGTCGGAGCTGACGACTACGGTCCCCTTGGACTCCTGGGCCAGCAAGCGCTTGATCACCTCGTCGGCCTTCTCCCCCCGACGGGAAAAGATCACGACGATCCCCTGGTAGAGGTCCCGGCCTTCCTGGCGCTCTCCGGCCAGCCAGCCGTCGAAGACCACGGTAACCTTAAGTTGGGGGCGGGTCCGGCGATAGGCGGCCAGCCTGGTAAGGAGCGCTTCCCGTCCGGCCTGGAGGTCCCCGGCCTCAATCCGGCTGAGCCAGGGAGATTGGCGGATCAGATTATAACCGTCAATGATGAGATGCAGGGCCATCGTAAGGGAGATTACGGTAAAAGTTTGAGGTATTACGCGGAGCAGGAAACCGGTTGCCTTTGGCCAAACCTAGCCGCAGACTTCAGCCTGGGCAAGCTAAATGCTTGCGGCTACATTTGGCAATCGATTTAATGCCCCGAGTAAAATTTCTTTTCTTATGAGAAGATCATGATCTACAAGCTGTTTCAACCCCTGGCGTTGTAGTAAAAAGTCATGCTGAGCGAACCATCATGACCTAAAGGTCACAACAAGCCATGAAATTGTAGAACCGCCGCCCTCGGCGGTTTCTGCGCCGCCGAGGCGGCGGCGCTACATTTTCATATAAAGCGAATCTCGCATTTCCAATAGGTTAAAATCCTTCACTTCGCTCGGGATGACAGAAAGAAGATTTTGAAACAGCTTATAGAATTGCCTGGATTTTATCAAGGTAACCTTATTACTAAAATAATCTAAAAGTGGTGTTGCCTTATATCTCTATTTTTGCTAAAGTAACTTGAAGTTACGCCTAATTTGTAAAAACAGGGGGAGGGTAATATGCGTAACTTCTGGTTATCATTGGCTTTTGCGGGATTAATGTTGACCTTCGCCGGCTGCGCCGGAGAAAAGGCCCAGATAGTGGAGGCGGAGGTCCCTCAGGAAGCGCCCGCCGTCACCAAGCCACCCCCCAGTCCCTTAACCCCTGACCAGCAACTCATCAAAGAAACCCTGAAAAAGAACGGCCTCGGTCTTAAAAGCCCGCCGCCCACGGTTATTGTGGTCCATAAACAGGCCCGCAGACTGGTTTTATACCAGGGCCTGACGCCCCGCAAGACTTACCCCGTGGTGCTGGGACTCAATCCCAAGGGGGACAAATTATGCCAGGGGGATACCTGCACCCCCGAAGGGGTTTATCGCATCAAGGCCAAATATCCCCACCGCCGCTGGTCCAGGTTTATTTGGCTGGATTACCCCAATAACCAGAACTGGCTGAAGTTCGCCCGGGCCAAAAAAGCCGGGCGCATTTCCCCGAACGCGGATATCGGCGGTCACGTGGGGATCCACGGCACCCATGACGAGCTGAAAAACCTGAGTGGCGAGAATTGGACCAGGGGCTGCATCTCCCTGTTAAACAAGGATGTGGAAGACCTTTATGACTGGGTGAGTGAAAACACCCTGGTTATCATCGAGAAACAGTAAAGCCGCGGCCAAAGCGGTTGGGGGGGCCGCCAGGCCTGGGCCCCTCCCCCGCCGGCATTCTCCTCCGGCCCCGGGTCTTTGGAGCCGAGTCTCTTATTTCTTGGGAATTTCCACTGAAAAGTACAGGGTATGGCCCTGGCGCTTGATTAAGAAACGGGCATGGGCCCCTTTCTCCAAGCCGGCCATGAGGCGTTGATAATCTCCGATTTTTTGCACCGTCTGGCCATTGATTTCCAGAATGAGGTCCCCGGGACGAATGCCGGCCTCGGCTCCCGGTGATCCCGGAACCACCTGGACCACCACCGCTCCCCGGGATTCCTTCAAACCGAAGCGCCGGGCCATAGAGGCATCCAGTTCCTCCACCACGAGACCGCTGGGGCTTTCCACCGCCTTTTCTCTGGGACCGGCGGCCTGGCGTTCTTCTTTCAGTTCGGTGACGGTTACCGGCAAGGTCTTCTCCTTGCCGTTCCGAAGCACTTTCACCGTAGCCTTAGCCCCCGGCTTAGTGGCCGCCACCAGTCGGGGCAGTTCATTCATCTCCTGGATGGGGTGGCCGTTAAACTCAATGATAATATCTCCCCGGTGGATGCCGGCCTTTTCCGCGGGCGAGCCCGGATTGACCTCAGCCACCAAGGCCCCCTTGGGTTCGCTCAGTCCAAAAGATTTGGCCAACTCCGGCGTGACGACTTGCACCTGGACTCCCAGCATGCCCCGGACTACCTTGCCCTTCTCCTGGAGTTGGGGAATGATGGTTTTGGCCAGGTTGCTGGGAATGGCAAAACCGATGCCCTGGCCGGTGGAGACGATGGCGGTGTTGATGCCCACCACTTCCCCCTTCAAATTGAGCAAGGGGCCGCCGCTGTTGCCGGGATTGATGGCCGCGTCGGTCTGGAGAAAATTATCGTAGGGCCCGGCCCCGATGACCCGGCCTTTGGCGCTGATAATCCCCTGGGTAACGGTATGGCCTAAGCCGAAGGGGTTGCCCACGGCGATGACCCAGTCTCCCACCCGGATGGCGTCCGAGTCCCCCAGGGTAAGGGAGGGAAGATTGCCCGGGGCTTCAATTTTCAGCAAGGCCAGATCGGTTTTCGGGTCCCGGCCTTTGACGGTGGCCTGGTACTCCTTGCCGCCTTCCAGCCTGACTCTAATCTTGTCCGCGCCCTCAATGACGTGATTATTGGTAATAATTAACCCCTTAGGGTCAATGATGAAACCCGAGCCCAGGGAGCGCTGCCGGAAATCCTTGGGCATTTCCCCAAAGAATTTTTCAAAGAATTCCCGAAAGGGATCCGGTTGACCAGGCCCAGGACCCGGACCCGGGCCAAAGGGTCTGGGTCCGAAAAATTCCTTAACCCGGTCCCGGCCCTTGATCACCTTTTCCGTGCTGATATTGACCACTGCGGGCGAGTCCTTCTGGGCCAGTTCGGCGAAAGTCTCCGGGGCCAGGGCCGCCGGCGCCGCCGGGACGGAAAAAAATCCGGCCAGAGCCAGCAGCATGAGCAACATGGTGCCGGTCAGCTTTAATTTTGCCATCAGTTTATTGGGATACATCTTTCTTCTCCTTTGTCCCTTGAGGGGATAAAACTGGTTGAAAATTCGGCATCTCCTTTTGATTTCCCACCACCACCAGGAGATAGCGGTCCGGATGGAGATATTTGGCGGCCACTTTCTGGATGGCGGCCGGAGTCAAGTCCCGGATCAGATCGGCATAACGCCAGGGATAATCCAGGCCTAAGCCGTACAGTTCCACATAGCCCATCAGCCCGGCCCTTTTGCCCAGGGAGTCCATCTTCCTGGAGAAACTGCCGATGAGATAAGATTTAGCCTCCTCCAGTTCGGTCTGGGAGACCGGCTGGGTCCGGAGTCGCTCCACCTCTTTCAGGGCTTGTTCCACCGCCACCACCGCGGTGGCGTTTTTGGTCTCCAAAATGATGGTAAAAGAACCCGGCTCCAATCCCGGGTCGAAACCGCTGCCCACGCTGTAAGCCAGGCCCCGCTTCTCCCGAATATTGTCCATCAGGCGGGAGGCAAAACCGCCGCCTCCCAGGATATAGTTCATTACCTGGAAAGCATAAAAATCCGGGTTCCCCCGGGCTATTCCCAGGTGCCCCCAAATGATGTTGGCCTGAGTAATATTCTTATCGATGACCTCCAGCTCGGGTCCTTTAAGGGGCGGCGGAGCCGGCAGCTTCAGCTCCGGAAGAGGGGCCGGCTCCCAGGCCCCGAAAAACTGAGTGACCAACTTCTCCGCCTCTTTTCGAGACAAATCCCCCGCCAGGCTCAAGATGGCATTATTGGGACGATAAAACCGGGAATGAAATTCCGCCAGGTCCTTGGGGGTTATGGCCGCCAGTCCCTTAGGGGTGCCCTTGGGAGGGTGCCCGTAAGGATTGGCCCCGAAAAGTCGCCGATCAAAGGCCCGGGCCGCCACCACCCCGGGCTCGTCCTCATCCGTCTTAAAGGAAGCCTGAAGTTGGGAGACTTTGCGGCGCACCTCCCCGGGAGCAAAGGTGGGATGCAGCAAGACGTCCTTAAAGAGGGTCAAACCCGCAAGCAGGTCTTTCTTTAAAACGGTGAGGCTGATTAAGGCAAAATCGTCCTGGCCGGCGGCAGAGAGCCGGGCTCCCAGAAAATCCACCTCCTGGGCGATCTGGGTGGCGGTCCTGGTTTTGGTGCCCTGGGTCAGGAGGAGGGCAGTGAGATTGGCCAACCCCTCCTTCCCCGGAGGATCACGCAGAGTGCCCCCTTTGATGAGAAGATTGAGGGTGACCAAAGGCAGACTGGTCTGCTCGGAAAACAACCACACCAGACCATTGGGCAACACCTGCCGGACACCCAATACCTGAACGGGCTGACCCGCCACGACCGGACCCACCCATAACCAGATACCGAGAAATACCCCGGCGAAAAATCTAAAACGCCTGGTCAAGCAATACTCCCTGACAAAATTTAGTTTGGGGGAGGGGGCTAAGGGCCACAGGCCCTTACCCCCTCCCCCAATCCCTTAGGGGGTTTTTTAAGACCGGTGCAGAGAGGGCCAAAGGCCCTCTCTGCAC
>JBFLZI010000195.1:0-4775 GCA_040756315.1 Thermodesulfobacteriota bacterium
AAGGGGGGTTGGGAGGGGAGTTTGAGGGGAGGGCGGGGGGCCAATGGTCCCCCGGCCCTCCCCTCAAGACACTTTCGCGTCACTCTCAAGATGGCTGGGGGAGGAGGATTCGAACCTCCATCGGCGACTCCAAAGGCCGCTGTCCTGCCGTTGGACGATCCCCCAAGGTGGCGGAGGAGCACCGGGGTGCTCCTTTCGCTTAGATTATTACTGGTGAGCCTAACTGAATGCAAGCATTTTATCCCGCCGTCCCAGGCACAGGGCCACCGCCCTTTTTTGTATCCCGTCAGCGGGTGGAAAGGGGGGGTGGGGGCAGTAGTGTCCGGCAAGATTATTGCTATAGGCCAGAGGCTAGCCCCCTTAGCGGGAAAACGCCAACCCCGGACTATGGTTATCTCCCTGATTTCCCAGGTAATTTACCATCTCCCCCTTGGGGGAGAGGGTCAAGGTGAGGGGAATGTTCTTGGGGTCCGTTTCACCCCTCACCCCAGCCTTATCCCCTTCCAGGGGAGAGGGAATTTTGCGGCACCAGCTCCCAGCCGGTGCCATCGACGGCTGAAGCCTGCGGCTACATTTTGTCATTTTCTTTATTGCCCGGTGGATGCAAATTTCTTGCCGGACATTACTGGGATAGGGGAGGTCAGGGTTTCCCCCGGCCTTAAAGCCGGTGCTCCCAGCCCTGGCCCTTCCCCCCGAAAATAATTTTCCTTACGGCCTTAAGAGAGCCAAGGGCCTGGGCTGTTTCAGAAAAATAAATTTAATGCTTAAAATGGTTCATTTAACCCAAATCCTGTGGTAACTTGGAGCAATCGCTGATAAAGGTTTGAGGCTCACAAACCTCAGGGGGAGGAGAATGGGGACCTTTATCATCCTGGCCTTGATCTGGGGATGGGTCTTCACCGGGCCGGGGGACGCGGCGGCAGCCGCGCCTTCCCAGGACGTCCTGGTGCAACAGGCTTTAGCCCATCTGGAACAGGAAAACTTTGAAGAGGCTCAGGACCTGCTCACTCAGGCCTGGCAGCGCGGCGTCCGCCGGGCGGAGGTGGCCTATTATTTAGGGCGGGTGAATCGCAGCCTGTTGCAATATCCTGAGGCCCAGAAATGGCTGACCGAGGCCCTCCGACTCAAGCCCGATTATCCGGAAGCCCAACTCTTATTGGCGGACACCCTGCTGGCCCTGGACCAGGCGGACCAGGCGGTGCCTTATCTCAAGCAAGTCCAGGCCTCCGGCTTTCAGCCGGGGCAGACGGCTTTCCTGCTGGGGACCGCGGCCTTCAAACAGAAGCAATTCGCCCAGGCGGTGGATTACTTCCGCCAGGCCCAGGCCGAACCGGCTCTGGCCCAAGACGCCAAATTTCAGTTAAGTTTGGCCCTGGCCGCGGAACAACGGTTGGCCGAAGCCAAGACCGCCATGGAGGAAGTGATCTCTTTAGATCCCCAAAGCCCGCTGGCCGGTTTCGCCCGGGGCTATGTGACGGCCCTGGATCGCCACCTCAAGGATGTCCGGCCTTTTCGCTTCTATGGGACCGCAGGGTTTGATTACGATTCCAACGTTACCTTGCAGCCCGGCGACCCCTCCGCGGCGACGGTGGTTTCCGGGGCCGGCGACCTGGTCTATACCCAGACGGCCACCTTCGAATACAACCTTTTGCCCACCGGACCTTGGGCCCTGTGGACCCAATATTCCTATTATCAGAATCTGCACCGGCGCATTACTATTTATGACCAGATCGGCCACACCCTGGGCCTGACGCCTTCCTATTCCTTTACCAAAGCCCGCCTCTGGTTCCCCTTTAGCTGGAATTACACCGATGTGGGTTCGGATAAGTACTTTACGGCTTTTGTCTTAACGCCTACTTACCTGTATCTAATTAAGCCCCAACTGGGGGTAGAGTTGGGGGGGCGCCTCTCCCGGAAATATTACTGGACGCCCACAGTTTTCCAGGAGGACGACCGCACCGCCCGTAATTTTGGCGGCAGCCTCGGCTTTTATTATTTCATTAAGAATCAAGAAGGCTATTTTTTGATTCGTTATACCTACGAGAATGATTTTGCCAACGGCAGCAATTGGGACAACACCAGCCACCGCCTACTTTTCTCCATTCTCTATCCGGTGACTGCGGACCTGAAAATCAACCCTTTTATTGAGCTACAACTGCAGCCCTATGACCACGCCTGGTTTGATGGGACCACCTCGCTGGGCAACCCGAAACGGAAAGATAAGATGTACTTCTTCGGGATAGGCGCCACCTATAATATTTATAAGGGGCTGGAATTAAACGTCCATTATTATCTGAACCGGGATAACTCCAATATTAAGTACTATGACTATACCCGGCATATGTGGGGAGGGCAGCTAGGGTATCGTTATTAGCCTTATTCTCCCCTCTTACCCAAGCAATAATCATTGCCACCTTACCCCGCCTTAATCTTCCCGGCGTCTGCCTGAAGCCGGTCAGACAGATTCGCACTCAAAAAAAATTCCATTTGACGGCGAATTGGTATCATTCACCTCCCTGACCCTGCGTTTCCGTCCCGACTTCAAGTATTCCTTAAAATAATCAAAAAAAGTTTAATTTTAATAATAAGAGTGGAAAGACACTTAACTTCTTGTTTAATTTGACCGATAAAAAGAGAAATGACGCTGGCTGCCACTAGCGCAGGGGGAGGGGTGGAGATGAAACGCAGTTGTCGGTGGATCGTCACCTGGCTCGGGTTGCTGAGCCTGTGTTTTCCTGGCGTGGCGGGAGCTGCCGAGGTAGGCCGGTTTATTCAGGTGGAAGGTAATGTTGA
Source organism: Thermodesulfobacteriota bacterium (assembly GCA_040756315.1). Lineage (GTDB taxonomy): Bacteria > Desulfobacterota > Desulfobaccia > Desulfobaccales > 0-14-0-80-60-11 > JBFLZI01. The sequence continues at coordinate 2,794 of JBFLZI010000195.1, forward strand.
CCTCCTCAAAGCAGGGAAATTACCCACCATTCCGGTGAAGGCGGATGATATGGTGCAGCCGGGGGATGTGATCCGCACCAAGTCCGGTTCCCGGGCCCAGATAAAGTTTATCGACGATAGTCTGCTCACCATCGCGCCGGGGAGCCGGGTGGCCATTGAGGAGTTTCTCTATAATGAAGCCAAGGCGCAACGCCGGGCGGTGCTCCAGGTTTACCGGGGACTGGTGGAAACGGTGGTCAACAAGATTCTCCAGCGGGAAGAGCCGGATTTCATTATGAAGACCCACACCGCTTTGCTGGGCGTCAGGGGCACCCACTGGTACACTTTGCTTCGCCCCACGGTTACCGAGGTCTATACCGCCAATACCAAACTGGGGGTGCGCAATCTCTATGCGGAAGTCCCGGGAGAGGTGATTCTGGGAAAAAGAATGGCCACTTTTGTGGCCCAAAATCTCCCTCCCACGGTGCCCATGCCCATTACCCAGGAAGTCTTGAATAACCTGAAGAGGTTGACCATTCATGGCGTCATGGTGCGGGACCAGGTTACCAAAAACACCGTGAGGCAACTGCCCCCGGCCATCGCCAAAGTGGCGGCCGAGATAAAACCGCGGCCGCAATTGGTGCAGGTAGTTGTGCCTCCCCCGATTTTCAGCCCCGCCAGCTTCGTCACCATTAATTTCAACCAGGTGTGGAACGGCACCTGGACCTCAACTTCATCCGGAGCCATGCTGCTGAGAATAGTTAACGGCGGGGGGTCCGGCGGCGGCAGTTTTCCGGGGCCTTTCAACGGTACCTTCAAAATGACCAATGATACTAATGGACCGGGCTTCCAACCCTCTGATTCCGGCACTTTTACCATTCACGCCACCGGTCAGCTCAAGGGCATCAAGGGGCAACCTTTGAAAGGCAACATGAACCTGCATTTCACTTTGAGCGGCGGCAGTGATCCTAACATGGGCGGTAATCTTTCCGGTCCCATTAAATCTTTTCCGGGAGGCAAGGTGACGGGCACCGTGTCCGGCACTCATCCCTATGGTGCTAATCAATCTTACACCACCATGACGATTGACCAGACGAAGCGCTAGGACCACTAGCCTACCGGGCCGAATGATCTTTGTTACCGAGGCTTGGCTCCAGCCTCCGGGATGGGCGCTGTCCCGGACTTCAGGGCGAAGCCTCCTGCCCCATCAGCAACTTCTTCATGAAAATTAAAGTCCTCCTCAGTTTTTTCCTGTTTTGGGGGCTGGCCGGACCGGGACCAGCCCTTTGGGCCCAGCCCGCCGATAACCTGGAACTGGCCCGGGAGCGCATGGTAAAACGCCAACTCCAGGGCCGGGACATCACCGACGCCCGGGTGCTGGCGGCCATGGCCAAGGTGCCCCGGCACCGCTTTGTGCCGGAGCGCCTGGCTCCTCTGGCTTACGCCGACCAACCCCTGCCCATCGGCTCCGGGCAGACCATTTCCCAGCCCTACATCGTGGCCCTGATGAGCCAATGGGCCGAAGTCAAGCCCGGAGATAAGGTGCTGGAGGTGGGCACCGGCTCCGGGTACCAGGCCGCCATCCTGGCCGAACTCACGGATCAGGTCTTCTCTGTGGAGATCAGACCGGAACTGGCTAAGGCCGCGGCCCAACGCCTCGCCGCATTGGGTTATCCCCAGGTCAGGGTGAAAACCGGGGACGGCTACCAGGGGTGGCCCGAGGCCGCCCCCTTTGACGCCATCCTGGTGACGGCCACCGCACCCCAGGTGCCCCCGGCCCTGACCCAACAACTTAAAGAAGGGGGCCGACTGGTCATACCCCTGGGCACCCCAAGCCAAATCCAACAACTGGTGCGCTTCCGCCGGGTACAAGACAAACTTCAGGAAGAAGCCCGCCTGCCCGTCCTCTTCGTGCCCCTGGTGCGCCCTACGGAATTACCATCCGCCGAGTGATTGTGAAAGAGAGATGTGGGGGAGGGGGCTAAGGGCCATAGGCCCTTAGC
>JBFLZI010000196.1:0-4748 GCA_040756315.1 Thermodesulfobacteriota bacterium
TAGAGCAGCAAGAAAAAGCGCTGCCCAAAGATGTTTTCACCATTTCGGAGGAGCAATCGGGTTCAGCCGAATGACCGACTTTCAGTCGTCTTAAAATCTACCTGCTTTAGCAGGTAGTGGTTTAATTACCCCTTAACCGCCCTTAGTTGCGCTATGGATTGTTTCACCATGGCATGATACTCCTGCAAGCTCTTTACCTCCAATTTGCCCTGCTTCAGGTTGCAAATGGCGTCCAAGGTGGCCTTGGCCGCGGCCAGGGTGGTGGTGTAGGGAATATTATACTCCAGGGCCGCCCGGCGGGCCTATTTTTGCTCCATTACCTCTTCCAAGGTCTTACGCCCCCTGGCGGTGCGATCAAAATCCCGGTCGAAACTGAGCAATGCCAGGTCATGCTTCTCCGCCGCGATGTATTGATAGGCATCATCAAAATCAAGGTTAAATTGTCGCGCCGCGTCAGATACTTGGGAGAGGTCCTCAACTTCCAGGCGAATCAACCGGATGTCCCCAGTGACCAGCAAATCATCCAAGGCGCGCAGGAAGGCATCGTATAATTTGAGTCTGAGGAGAATTATGCCTAAAGAATAGAGGGAAAAATCGGTGAGATGCAGGCTGGCCGGTGAAGAACGGACTAGGAATTGCTCCACCCGGTCGGCTTGTTCTTGGTCAAGCAGAAGTTCCAGGATAATATTGGTATCCAGGAGATACATCAATCTCCCCACCATTCCTGGGCCTTGTGCTGGAGTTCCACTGAGGTGTATTGGTCCCGCAAGTGGCGCAAGGCCCCCCGCCAATCCAGCTTCAGGGCGCCTGGTGGCTTTCGGATTTTTTTGGTGAGCAGAAATTCTAAGAAGTCTTCGGCCTCTTTTTGCAGGTCGGGGGGCAACTCTTTGATTAATTTCTCCAGACGGGTCATGGGCTTACCCTCTTCTTAGTTATTTCCCTGCCTATAATCAATAGGTATCCCCAGGATCAGGTTACCAAATTCGAATAAGATTTACAAACTCATCAACATCATAGGGAGTGAGGGTGGCTCAGGGAGAACAGTTGACAAAGGCAAGTCGTTTGGGTCATAAAATTTGCGCAGGCTGAAGCCTGCGGCTACATTTTTTAACTCGTTCCCAAGCTCCGGCTTGGGAACGCCCTGGTTGCCAAACCTCCTGGTTTGGAGCCGTGCAGGGCGGGCACTGCCCGCCATTATTGGTGCGCCGTGCGCACCCTACATGGCTAAAGGCGGGATGCGCTCCGCTTTCCCGCCCTACATTTAGGTATCTGCGGGTTGGGAGGGGGGTGCGGGGGGAGGGCCAGTAGCACAGGCTTCCAGCCTGTGTTCATCTCTCTGGCCCTCCCCCCGCAACTCCTCCTCTCACCATCTCATGATACTCCTGGAGGCTCTTGACTTCCAGTTTGCCCTGTTTCAGATTGCAAATGGCGTGCAAAGTAGCCTTGGCCGCGGCCAGGGTGGTGGTGTAAGGAATATTATACTCCAGGGCCGCCCGGCGGATGGAGAAGGAATCCGCGGCAGTGTAGCGCCCCCGGGGGGTATTGATCACCAAGGCGATCTCCCGGCTCTTGATGCGGTCGATGATGTTGGGCCGCCCCTCCCGCACCTTGTGCACCTCCTGGGTGCCCACCCCATGTTTTTCCAGGCATTGGTGGGTGCCCCGGGTGGCGTAAACCTGAAAGCCCAGGTCCTGAAAGCCCTTGACCAGGGGCGCGCTCAAGGGCTTGTCCGGGTCTTTGACGCTGAAGAGGACCCCGCCGGTGAGGGGCAGGGTCTGGGACGCGGCCAACTGGGACTTGGCAAAGGCCAGGCCGAAGTCCGTGTCGATGCCCATGACCTCCCCGGTGGAGCGCATCTCCGGCCCCAGCATGGGGTCCACCCCCGGAAAACGCCGGAAGGGGAAGACCGACTCCTTCACCGAAAAATAGGGAGGCTCCACTTCCCGGGTGAAGCCCAATTCCTCCAGGGTATGCCCCAGCATCACCTTGGTGGCCAGCTTGGCCAGGGGGACGCCGGTGGCCTTGCTGACAAAGGGCACGGTGCGGGAGGCCCGGGGGTTCACCTCCAGGACATAGATGTGGTTGCCCTTCACCGCGAACTGGATGTTGAGTAGGCCCACCACCCCCAACTCCGCGGCCAAGGCCCGGGTCTGCTCTTTAATTTCTGCCTGAATGGCCTTGGACAGGGAATAGGGGGGCAAGACGCAGGCCGAATCTCCGGAGTGGATGCCCGCCTCTTCGATGTGCTCCATGATGCCGCCGATGACCGTGATCTTGCCGTCGGAGATGGCGTCCACGTCCACTTCGATGGCGTCTTCCAAGAACTTGTCGATGAGCACCGGGTGGTCCGGAGAGGCCACCATGGCCCAATTCATGAAATTGACCAGGGCCTGGTCGTCGGCCACGATCTGCATGGCCCGCCCCCCCAGCACATAAGAAGGCCGCACCAGCACCGGGTAACCGATATGGTGGGCGATCTTCAGGGCCTGGTTCACCGCGGTGGCCGTGTCGTTGGGGGGCTGGCGCAGCCCCAGCTTGGCCAGCATCTGCTTGAAGCGCTCCCGGTCTTCGGCCCGGTCGATGGCCTCCGGCGAAGTGCCCAATACCCGCACCCCGGCCTGGCCCAGGGGCACCGCCAGGTTCAGGGGAGTCTGGCCCCCGAACTGGAGAATCAGGCCCAGGGGCTTTTCCGTGGCCACGATGTTCAGCACGTCCTCCCGGGTGAGCGGCTCAAAATAGAGCTTGTCCGAAGTGTCGTAGTCGGTGGATACGGTCTCCGGGTTGGAGTTCACCATGATGGACTCCACCCCCAACTCCTTTAAGGCAAAGGAGGCCTGGCAGCAGCAATAATCGAATTCAATGCCCTGGCCGATGCGGTTGGGGCCGCCCCCCAGGATCATCACCTTGTCCCGGGCCGTGCCCCGGGATTCGTCCTCCCATTCATAGGTAGAATAATAATAAGGAGTATAGGCTTCGAACTCCGCGGCGCAGGTGTCCACCAGCTTGTAAACCGGCCTGATGCCCTGGGCCTCCCGCATCTCCGCCAGATGCACTTCGGAGCCCCCCCAGAGGTGGGCCAGTTGCCGGTCGGCAAAGCCGTATTCCTTGGCCCGGCGGAGCATCTCCGGCAGCTGCTCCTGGCCCCGGCCCTGGCGCAGGAGCTTGCCGAAATTGGCCAACTCTTCGGAAAACTCCACCAGGTCCTTGATCTGGTGGAGAAACCAGGGATCGATCTTGGTCAAATCGTAAATTTCCGCCACGCTCATGTCGTCCCGCAAAGCCTGGCGCAGATAAAAGAGGCGGTTGGAATTGGGGCTGATGAGCTTGGCCCGCAGCTCCTCCGGGGGCAATTTGGCCAGGTCCTTGCCGTCCTGGCCCAACCCGAAGCGGGAAATCTCCAGAGAGCGGATGCCCTTCTGCAGGGCCTCCTTAAAGGTGCGGCCAATGGCCATCACCTCCCCCACCGACTTCATGGAGGTGGTGAGGAAATCCTCCGCGCCGGGAAATTTCTCAAAGGCCCAGCGCGGGATCTTCACCACGCAGTAATCTATGGTAGGCTCAAAGGAGGCGTAGGTCTCCTTGGTGATGTCATTGGGGATTTCGTCCAGAGTGAAGCCCACCGCCAGCTTGGCCGCAATCTTGGCAATGGGAAAGCCGGTGGCCTTGGAGGCCAGGGCCGAAGAACGGGACACCCGGGGATTCATTTCAATGACCACCATCTCTCCGGTGTCCGGGTGGATGGCGAACTGGATGTTGGACCCTCCCGTCTCCACCCCGATCTCCCGCATGATGGCGATGGCCGCGTCCCGCATGGCCTGGTATTCCCGGTCGGTGAGGGTCTGGGCCGGGGCCACGGTGATGGAGTCCCCGGTGTGCACCCCCATGGGGTCCAGGTTCTCAATGGAGCAGACAATCACCACATTGTCGGCGAAATCCCGCATCACCTCCAACTCGAATTCCTTCCAGCCCAGGACCGACTCCTCCAGCATCACTTCCGTGATCATGCTGGCTTCCAGGCCCTCTGCGGCCAGGAGGTGCAAATCCTCCAGGTTGTAAGCAATACCGCCGCCGGTGCCCCCTAACGTGAAGCTGGGGCGCACAATGACGGGATAGCCCAACTCCGGCCCGGCTGCCAGGGCCTCCTCCAGGGTCCGCACAATGGCGCTGTTGGGCACCCTCAGGCCGATATTCTTCATGGCCTCCCGGAACAGCTCCCGGTCCTCCGCCTTTTTAATGACCTGGGGATTGGCCCCGATCATCTCCACCCCATACTCTTCCAGGATGCCGGTGTCCGCCACCGCCACCGCGCAGTTGAGGCCGGTCTGGCCCCCCAAGGTGGGCAAAATCGCGTCGGGGCGCTCCCGTTTGATGATCTGGATCACCATCTCCGGGGTTATCGGCTCAATATAAGTGCGGTCCGCCATCTCCGGGTCCGTCATGATGGTGGCCGGATTGGAGTTGATCAACACCACCTGATAACCCTCCTCCCGGAGGGCCTTGCAGGCCTGGGTGCCGGAATAATCAAACTCACAGGCCTGGGAAATGATGATGGGGCCTGAACCGATGATGAGTATCTTTTTGATGTCCGTGCGTTTGGGCATGTGTCTGGTTGTTTGTTTTAGATTTTAGAATGTTCAGAGATTAAAGGCCTGCGGCCTTTAATCTCTGGAACCAAACCCTGCGGGTTGTTGGGGGAGGGGGCTAAGGGCCGGTGGGCCCTTACCCCCTCCCCCAAACCCCCACCCCCA
>JBFLZI010000197.1:0-4721 GCA_040756315.1 Thermodesulfobacteriota bacterium
CCCTCTCTCCACCGGCCCCCTAAAGGGGGTTGGGAGGGGAGTTTGAGGGGAGGGCGGGGGAGCCACTGCTCCCCCGGCCCTCCCCGCAACTAAATTCTCACCTGATCCTCCCTGGAGCCGGGTAGCCCATTAATCGGGTCAGCAGGGTTTCGTCCACTTTCACCTTTAGGGGGATTTTTTCCGTGATGGGGATTCTGGCCGGGGACTCGCCGTTAAGGACCCGCCGGGCCAGGGCCGCGGTCTCCTGCCCTAATTTTTCGTAATCCAGGGCCACATATAAAATGGCCCCCTGGGGTGGAATTTCCGGGTGGCTGCTCACCACCAGCACTTTACCCTCCCGGCCCCAGGCCAGGAGTTGGGGGGCGTAGCGCGACGCGGTCTTGGCTGGGGGCAGGTAAATGACCCGGGCGCCTCGCTTAAGTAATCGGGCCAATCCCCTAGCATCGCCCTCAGGGTCGCTGCTTTGCTCCAGTAAGGGCGTAAGGCCGAGACGCCGGGCCTCCCGGGGAAATTGGGCCGCCAACTCCAGAGCTTCGCCGTCTAAAGGATCGTAGAGCATCCCCCAGGGGCAGGGGCCCAGCAGCCGGGCGCCCTGCTCCAGGGCCGCGGCCAAGGGCGGAGGGGAGGCCAGGCCGGTAATATTTTGTTGGTGAATCTCCGGATGTCGGGGGTCATAGGCGGCGCCGGTGAAATAAGGATTGGCCACCAGGGCGAAGACCACGGGGAGGGTCTTTTCCGCCGGCGCGGTCCGGATCAGGGCAGGAGTTCCCAAGACGATGATCAGGGGCGGGCGGCGGGAGCGCAGGCGGCGCAAGGCCTCCTGCCCCTGGGGGCCGAATTCCGGCGCCACCGCCACTTCCAGGGGTTGGGGTCCCCAACTCTTTTGCAGCCCGGCCACGACCTGGCGCAGGCGGGGGGAATCCGGGGAGGCGAAAACTACCGGTTGGCTTAAAGGAGAAGGGCTGCAGGCCAGGACTAGCCAAATAATAAGAGCCAACATTGACCAGGCGCGACCATGCCCTGGGGAAAAAGCTGCAGATAAAGGAGGTGAGGAAAGGGGAGAAACTTTCTTTTTTTCGCCTTTTCGCCTTTTCGCCTTTTCGCCCTCCCTTTCAGCCCCTTTTTCGCCCCTGGCCAACCCCGCCCCGCCCTATAAGTAACTTTATTTAATGGATTATCTTACCGATGCGGTCCCAGCGCACCCGGAAACTCCGGCTGTCCCAGGAAAAGTGCTGGAGCAGGCCCTTCAGCCCCTCCGGGAGGGCTTGATATATAGGCTGGGATTTTTTTCCGGTCCAGGAGAAATAAATCATAAAGGCCTTGCCCCGGAGGGCATCCAGGGGGACAAAGCCCCAGAAGCGGCTGTCATAACTATGGTCCCGGTTATCCCCCATGACAAAATAAGAATCCGGGGGCACCACCAATGGCCCCAGATTATCCTTGGGTGATTCCCGGGCCGACAGGATGGTCGGGTCTTTGAAGACGGCCTGGGGTAACTCGGTTAACTTATCGTTAATATAGACTTTTTTATTAATAATCTGCACCTTGTCCCCGGGAACGGCGATCACCCGCTTGATGTAGTCCTTAGTGGGGTCTTGGGGGTAAATGAAGACCACCACGTCGCCTCGCCGGGGTTTGCCGATGGGGATCCACACCTTGTTGGTCAGGGGATTGCGGATGCCGTAACTTAACTTGTTGACAAAGAGATAGTCGCCGATCAGCAGGGTATCCATCATGGACCCGGAAGGGATGGAGAAGGCCTGCACTACAAAGGTTCGGATGATCAAAGCCAGGATTAAGGCAATGAATATTGCCTCGCCCCATTCCCGCCAGAACGGTTTCTTTAAGCGGTCTTGAGGAAGAGATGGGGCTTCCGGCTGCGGTGTCGTCGCGGTCATGATGTCAGATTGCCTCGGAGATAGTGCTTTTAGGTGGATTAAAGGGAACGCCTGGCGGCATCACTCGTACGGGGTGAATTGCTCTTTGGTGGCCCCGCAGATAGGGCAGACCCAATCCGCCGGCAGGCTCTCAAAGGGGGTGTTGGGGGGAATGTTATTGTCCGGGTCTCCCTGAGCCGGATCGTAGATGTAGCCGCAAACCTGACATTGATATTTCTGCATGGTCTTCTCCTGTGCAGCCCCCCGCCGCCGCCGGCTAAGGGCGGCAATCAGACCGGATTCACCTTAAAGGAGGACTCGGGCTTAACCGGGGCAGGGTCTGTGAAACCGATAGGTCAAAAGGTGTTTGTTTTATTCTTATCAAGTAATTATTTATCCCGCCCCCCGGCAAGTCAACCTAATTCTCTTAAATTCCTCCAGTTAAACGCGGGCCGGACGCCCGGCGGGAAAGAGACCGCCCCTCAAGTCCTGAGGGCCAGGTCTTCCACCAGGCGGTCGGCGAAGGCCAGGATGAAGTCCCGCTGCTGCCGGGTGGCAAAGGCGATGCAGGAGCAGTGCAGGGTTTGTTGGCTGCGGATAAGAAACTCAAAGCGCACAAAGCGGTCCCCCACTTCAATGGCGAACATAAAAGGCCGGCACTCCCGGTGCTCATATTGCTCCGGACTGAGCAGGTCCTCCTTCAGGTCCACCCACCAGATGTCCTCCAAACCGGAGGGCGCGGCGTGCTCCGCCAGATATTCCCGGACGCGGGGGATATCACTCCGGCTGATCTCATCCAAAATATACTGCCTCATGCTGTCTCCCGGATTTAGGTAGATTGTCCTTAGAAAGATTCTAAGGGGAAGGCCAGTAGAATAGTTTCGAGTTTTGAGTTTCGAGAGAGATCAATAATTAAAAATTCTCGAAACTAGAAACTATACACAGCGTCATTAATTTATGAACATAGACAATGATGCTCCATTTTTGTCATTCTGAGCCGCCGCAGGCGGCGAAGAATCTCGTCTTTACCGGAAATCAAGAGACCCTTCGCCTGCGGCTCAGGGTGACAAAATAGGCAATACTGCATATAAAAAAACCATAAACATGTTCAATTATTTATGACGCTATGTATAAAAACCCGAAACTCCGGGGCCTGTGGCCCTTAGCCCCCTCCCCCAAATCATTCCACCCCTACTCCCCCTCCTCCTGCAAGGCGGCGTAGGCGGCCTGGGACATGGTGGGCACCGGTGCCGGCAGGCCGGTGAACAGGTAGAATTGGGCCGTGGCCTGGTAGATGAGCATGGCAAGCCCGTCGATGGTCCGGCAGTTCCGGGATTGAGCTTCCCGGAGGAGGCGGGTGTTGAGAGGCCGGTAAACGATGTCCATGACCAGGGTGAATTTCTCTAGTAAATCAGCTTCAATGGGAATTTTTCCAGAGTGGGGCGCCATGCCCACCGGGGTGGCGTTGATTAAGACCCGGGCCGGGCAGTCTTTCAGGGCGGTTAAGGGGAAGGCCTCCCCGCCCATCTCCCGGGCCAGGGTTTCGGCCCTCTCCGGCTCGATATCCGTGAGACTGACCCGCCCACCTTTTTCCTTGAGCCCATAAGCGATGGCCCGGGCTGCGCCCCCGGCCCCCAGAATAAGGAAATGCTCTCCCTGGATGACAGTTTGGCCTTGCAGGGCCGCCACTGCGCCTACCCAGTCGGTGTTGTAGCCGATAAGGCCCTCTTCCTGGACCACCACGGTATTTACCGCGCCGATGGCGGCCGCTTTGGGGTCAAGCCGGTCCAGGAGCGGAATGATTTCCTCTTTAAAGGGTATGGTTACACTGGCGCCGCCGATCCCCAGCCCCCGCAGGCCGGCCACCGCCTGGTGCAAATCGCTTACCGGAAAGGCCACATAGACGGCGTTTACCCCCTTTTCCCGGAACGCGGCATTGTGCATGGCCGGGCTTAAAGAGTGGGACACGGGGCGCCCCAACAGGCCGTAAATTTTCGTGCGCCCGTTGATCATTTGAGGATTCTCCACATACGGCGAAATTCGTTTACGGTAATCTGCCCGGGAGCAGAGGCCTGCTTCGGATTCAGGGGGGCAAAGGTGAGGAAGCTCCCCAAAAAAGGGGCCGCCAGCCGGGACCATTTGCCTAACGGCCCCATGCAAAAGGCGATGATCTCCCGCCCCCGGGCCCGGGCTTGGGGAATCATTGCCAGAAGCCTCAGGTTGTCCTCCGGCTCCTTGGCCCAGGTGACCATTTTAATTACCTGGGCTTCGGTGGCAAGCATTTCCTCAAAAATTTCCTCTAATCGGGAGGGGTCCGGCGTGCCGGAGAAATCATGCCAGGAAAGAATAAAGCGCGTCCCCCCCCGGCGCTCCCAGAGCTCCCGGCGCCAGGCGGGCTCCGCGCGCCATTCCACGTCCAAAAAGTGCACCCCCAGACCCAGGGCTTCCTCCAACAGACGCCGGCGCTCCCCTTCGCTCCCCGTCCATTGGCCTCCTTCCGCCTGGGGGCGATTAGTGACAACCACCGGCCCGGGCAACGTGCGGAACAACTTGGGCAAATCCGGCTTATCTAAATAATCCAGGCGCATTTCCGCCCATAAACCCTTGCGGGCCGCCCGCAGATAATGCCGCCGGGCCTGAGTTACCGTCCCCGCCACCACCGGCACACAGAGACGGAGTGGAAAGGGTGATTTGGGGGGAGGGCCAGGGAGCGCGGCTCCCTGCCCTCGCCCCAAGCCCCCCTCCCAACCCTTTAGGGGGGCCTGGAAAGGCGGGGCCTCTGGCCCGGCCTTTCCAGGCCTATCTTTAACCCTCTTAAGGGATTGGGGGAGGGGGTGTGGGGGA
>JBFLZI010000198.1:0-4589 GCA_040756315.1 Thermodesulfobacteriota bacterium
GGAGGGGGTAAGGGCCTGTGGCCCTTAGCCCCCTCCCCCAAAACACTACCAACCGTCTTCTAATCCCGCAGCCAGTGGCGGCCTTCCAGGAGGGCGCTCAGTGAGAGGAAATTATAGGGATGCAGCAAGGAGCCCAAGCCTTTGAGCCACTCCCCCTGGCGCCAGGCTGACAGGGTATTGGCCACGGATACGGCCAGATATTGATAGACACTTGGGTCCCGATAGCAGTCGATGACGCAGGCCGAGCAGCCGTTGCGCACCGGATTGATCAGATGTATCTCTTCCAGAGGCCCCAGGGTTTGGGCCAGGTAATGGCAGGGAAAAATCTGCAGGTGCCAATCCACAAAAAAATATTTATAGCCCGCCAGGCAGGGGAACCGGCTGGCCTTCCCCTGGAGTTGCCGTTGCAGGTCGCTCATGGACAGCCGGGGATTGAGGATGGCGATGGGGGAGCGGGATTTCAAGGCTTTGAGGCGGTCAAACCAGCGGGACAGTTCCTGGGAGTCGAAGTCCACCGATTCATGGGGGGCATAGCCTAAATATGAAGAGTTCAGATGGGTTAAGGGATAGGAAAAGGTCACCCGGTCAAACCCCAAACTCTTCAGGTGAAGCATCAGGGAGTCCAGGTCGTCGATGAGGCGGCTCAAAGTCACCGAGGCCACCGGGTTCAGGTCCGCCTCCCGGAGCAGCGGCAGCATGGCCTGAATGTGGGAGGTCAGCCCGGGCACGCCCCGGTGTTCATCGTGGCGGGCCCCGGTGTCGGCGTCCACGGAAATGATGATGGTGTCCAGGCCCACCCGCGCCAATTCCCGGATCAATTTGGGGGAAAGCAGGACGCCGTTGGTGCAGAGAATGGTTTTCATCCCCAACTGCTGGGCCTGGGCCAGGGCCGGCAGCAGGCCGGGGTAGAGCAGGGGTTCACCCCCGGTAAAACTGACAAAATGAATGTTGGCCTTTTTCAGGGCGGCCAGCCCCTGGGACAACCGCTGGGGGTCGGCCATGATCCGGTCCCCGGGGGGCACTTCCGGAAACTGGCAAAAGCGGCAGCGGGCGTTGCAGGCGTTGGTGACGGCGATCTGGCAGACTCCCGGACCTCCGTTAATCACCAACTGCAGCAATTCAGTCCAGGTCATGGGCAACTCTGGCCACGCTTTCCTGCTCCTCCCTGGCCCTGGTGCCGCCGGAACAGAAAGCTTAAGAACTGCCGACCCTCCCGCAGCAAACGGCGGCGCTCCGCCGGGTCCCGGAGCATCACCCGGGCCGCCCGGCTCATGTAGCCGGGGCGGAAATAGAAGCGCCGGTAAAAACGGGGCACAGCCTTAAAAATCTCCGCCGCGGCCAGGCCGGGATAATCCACCACACATTGCTGATAGCCGGTGTGGCCGTTCACCAGGGAGTGGTCCTGCAAATAACCCTTCTCCCGGCAAAACTCGTAGAATTCCGTGCCCGGATAAGGAGTGGCCAGGGATACCTGGATGGTGTCCGGGTCCAATTCACAGGCGAAGCGGATGGAGGCCTCGATGGTCTCCCGGGTCTCTCCGGGCAGTCCCACCATGAAGGTGCCGTGCACCTGGAGGCCCAATTCCCGGCACCACTTGACCAGCCGCCGCCCCAAATCCAGGGTGGCCCCTTTGTGGATTTTTTCCAGGACCTGCTGGGAGCCGGTTTCAAAGCCCACCACCAGGAGGCGGGCGCCCCCCTCTTTCATGGCCTTCAGGGTCTGGTAATCGGTGTTGACCCGGGCGGTGGCGGACCAGGTGAATTTAAGGCCCCGCAGTTCTCCACTGATCTGCCGGGCCCGTTCCTGGTGCGCGGTGAAGGTGTCGTCATCGAAGAAGAGCTCCGCGGCCTCGGGGAACAGCTCCAAGGCCCGGCGCACTTCGGCCACCACGTTGGCCACGCTGCGGACCCGATAGCGCCGCCCGGTAAAGGTCTGGGGCCAGAGGCAATAGACGCAGCGGTGGGGGCAGCCCCGGCCGGTATAGAAAGAGACGTACGGGTAACGCAGATAAGGAATCTCGTAATGCTTAAAATTTAAGTCCCGATGATAGATGTCGCTGACAAAGGGCAAGGCGTCCAGGTCGTGGATAAAGGTCCGGTCCGGATTATGTTTGATCTTGCCGTTCTGCCGATAACTCAATCCCGGAATTTCCGTGAAGGCCCGGCCCTGGGCCACCTCCAGCACGGTGTAATCAAACTCCCGGCGGGCGACAAAATCCACCTGGGGGCCGTTCTGAAGGGATTCTTCCGCCAGGATGCTGACATGGGGACCTACCAGCCCCACCAACAGTCGGGGATTTTTCTCTTTGAGACGGGAGATGGTCTCCAGGTCCGATGAGAAAGACGGGGCGGTGGTAAAGAGCACCGCCACCTCAAAGTTCGGGGCCAGGGCGGCCACCTGGTCCACGGTGAGATTCTCCGGGGGCGCGTCCACCACCCGGGACTCCGGGATCAGGCCGGCGGGGTAACAGAGCCAGGTGGGATACCAGAAGGAGGTCACCTCCCGGGTGGCCTGATAGCGGGAACCGGCCCCCCCGTCAAAATCCTGGAAGGAAGGCGGGTTAAGCAATAGGGTGCGTTTCATGCCTGACTCTTAGGATCGCGTTGAAATCTAAAGAAGGAATTCTATCCGAGATAGGCGGTTTTGTCCAGGAATACTGAGGCGATAAAATGGGCAAGAAAGGAGCGGTTCCCTCCTGGCCCTCAAGGACTTCCCCCAGAAAGATTTATTTGGACTTTGGTTAGACAGGGTAAATGCTTATTGGATTTGGCCCCGGAGCCAGCGCACCGCATATTCCTGGGCTTCATAAGCCGTGTCCGCGGTCCAGAAGCCCAGGTGAGAGCCCCCCGGGATCAAATAAAGTTCGGAATTCTTGATGGCTCTGTGGGCATATTCGGCATGGGCCGGAACCACGTCCTTGTCCGCGGCGCCGTGGATAATTAAGGTAGGACAGGCAATGGTCTGGACCGGCAAGGCCCCTAGGGCGGCTAACTGCTGTAAATCATTGTCCAGCCCGGCTTTTCTCTGGTCCATCTTCTCACTCATGGTAGCCATCAGAAAACGGACCCAGGCTAACTTGTAATCATCCTTAACAATTTCTTTGACCCGCGCATTAAGCTCCTGGCCCGCCAGAGTGCTCTCGGCTTGCAGAAAACTCTTCACCATGGCTTCCGGAAAGTGATCCAGGAAAAAATTCACCAGCCACAGCCCGGCCTTACTCAAAAATAGTTTCTCCTCCAGCCAACTCACGTGAATTTCGTATTTTAAAGCCACCGAATCTATCTCAATTAACGCGGCCACTTTGTCGGCATGGCGGGCCGCCAGAAGATAGCTGGCCGGGCCGCCGGCTGAGGCGCCGATGACCGCGACTTTCCCCAATCCCAAGGCATCGATGGAGGCCGCCAGGGCATCGGCCTGTTCCGCGCAACTCCGGCCGGTTTCCAGGGGTGTCCCCAGGTATCCCGGCCGTGACACCGCCATGATCTTGAAGCCATTGGCCCGGAAGGTCTCTCCCAGACCCAAACCCTGGTCATAACCGCCGGGGCCGCCATGGACCGAGAGAACTACCGGCCCCTCCCCTTTTTCCCCATATTCCATAAGACCTTTGGCGGTTTCGACAATCTGGGGGGGATGGGTAAGACATTCCAGGAGTTCCGTCGGCGCCGTAATCTGAAAAGGTTCCATAACCTTTAGCCTCCTTAGACGCGGATTTAACCCACAGGCCGGAGAACCCTGATCCCGGAAGTCAGCCGACCTTGGGCTGGGCATTAACAGCCCTGGCGGAGATTTGCCGCTAACGCGGATTTAAAAATTTCCCGGGGGTAGGACCGACAGGTGACTTATTTTGGGAAAAAAATATCTGGTGCCGAAGGCGGGATTTGAACCCGCACGGGTCTCCCCACCACCCCCTCAAGATGGCGTGTCTACCAGGTTCCACCACTTCGGCATAGCTGGGTTCATTTCCCGGAGGCGGGCGCCTGGGGCGAGGGACTCGGGCTGGCGGATTTTGTCGGCGCCGCCGGTGTCTGGCCTCCCGCGGGAGCAGACTTCTGGGTAGCCCCCTTCCCCTCCACCCCGCGCATGACTGAGGGGGCCTTCTGCCTGCTTAAGAAGGCCAGACTGAGGGAAGTGACCATAAAGAGAATGGCGGCGATGGCCGTCAACTTGGCCAAAAACGGGGCCGCGCCGGTGCTGCCGAAGACCGTCTGGGACGAACCGCCGAAGGCCGCGCCAATGCCCGCGCCCTTACCATGCTGCAAGAGCACGATAAATATTAAGGCAAAACACACTACCACGTGAAAAATCAATACTATATTAGTCATCTTGCCAATAATATAAAGAACCCGCCCCCCCGATGCAAGGGTTTTTGTTTGGTGGGGGAGGGCCAGGGACCTGAGCACAGGCTGAAAGCCTGTGCTACTAACCTTCCCCCCACACCCCCCTCCCAACCCGCTTAATAGGGGTCAGGGGTCAGGGATCAGGGGGTAGTGATTAAAGGTCTGGCGCTTTCTGACCCCTGGCCCCTGACCCCTGATCCCTATTCATCCCCCTAAGGGATTGGGGGAGGGGGCTAAGGGCCTGTGGCCCT
>JBFLZI010000199.1:0-4550 GCA_040756315.1 Thermodesulfobacteriota bacterium
CCTCCCCTCAAACTCCCCTCCCAACCCCCTTTATGAGGTCTAAAAAAATTCGCTACAGATTTTAGCACACCTTAAGGGATTGGGGGAGGAGGCTTGGGGGAGGGGGTAAGGGTCTGCGACCCTTAGCCCCCTCCCCCAAAAACCTCTAACACTCCTCACTTAATCCCGGCGTGATAGCTTTGCAGGGAGCGGACCTGGCCGGGGCCCCGGCGGAAGGCGGCGATGCCCCGGGCCGCGGCCAGAGCGCCGGCCAGGGTAGTAATGTAGGGAATCTTGTATTTGATGGCGGCCTTGCGGATGTAGGAGTCGTCGTGTTTGCTCAGCTTGCCGCTGGGGGTGTTGACGATGAGGTGGATTTCCTGATTCTTGATGGCGTCCACAATATGGGGCCGTCCTTCATGGACTTTGAGAATGGGTTCCGCCTGGAGGCCTTGTTCCCGGAGAAATTTATGGGTCCCCTGGGTGGCTTTGATTTGGAAACCCAGGCGGTCAAATTCCCGGGCCACTTCCAGCACCGCGGGCCGGTCCATTTCCGAGACCGTGATCAACACGGTCCCTTGGGAGGGCAGGGTCTGTTGGGCGGCCTCCTGGGCCTTGTAAAAGGCCAGGCCGAAAGAGTCGGCCATCCCCAAAACCTCCCCGGTGGAGCGCATCTCCGGCCCCAACAGGGGGTCCACCTCCGGGAACATATTGAAGGGGAAGACCGCTTCTTTTACCCCAAAATGGGGGATGGCTTTCTGTTCCAGGTTGAGGTCCGCCAGTTTTTTCCCCAGCATGATCTGGGTAGCCAGGCGGGCCATGGGGATGCTGCATACCTTGGAGACCAGGGGCACAGTGCGGGAGGCCCGGGGGTTGGCTTCCAGGACATAGACCGTGTCATTGGCGATGGCGTACTGGATGTTCATCAGGCCCACCACGTTCAACTCCATGGCGATGCGCCGGGTGTAGTCATAGATGGTGTCCAGATGCTTGGCGGGGATGCTTAAGGGGGGAATGACGCAGGCGGAGTCGCCGGAATGGATGCCCGCCAGCTCAATGTGCTCCATGACCGCGGGCACAAAGGCGTCGGTGCCGTCGGCAATGGCGTCCGCCTCTACTTCAATGGCGTCTTCCAGGAACTTGTCGATGAGGATGGGGCGCTCCGGGCTCACTTCCACCGCCGCGGCCACATAATGCTTAAGCATCCATTCGTCATGGACCACTTCCATGGCCCGCCCACCCAACACGTAGGAGGGCCGCACCATCAGAGGGTAGCCGATTTGCTCGGCTATCTCCAAGGCTTCCCCCAGATTTCCCGCCATGCCCGATTCCGGTTGGGGAATGCCCAGCTTGCGCATCATCTGGCGGAAGCGGTCCCGGTCCTCCGCCAGGTCGATGATATCCGGGGAAGTGCCCAGGATTTTCACCCCCGCGGCCGCCAACTCATTGGCGATGTTCAAGGGGGTCTGGCCGCCGAACTGGACGATGACCCCTTCCGGCTGCTCCTTCTCATAAATACTCAAAACGTCTTCCACGGTGAGGGGCTCAAAATAGAGCTTGTCCGAGGTGTCGTAGTCCGTGGACACCGTCTCCGGGTTGCAGTTGACCATGATGGACTCAAAGCCCGCGTCCCGGATGGCAAACGCGGCGTGGACACAGCAGTAATCGAACTCAATGCCCTGGCCGATGCGGTTGGGGCCGCCCCCCAGCACCATGATCTTGCGCCGCTGGCTGGAAGCCACCGCATCCGGGGCGTTATAAGTGGAAAAATAATAAGCGGCGTTCTCCACGCCGCTCACCGGCACCGGTTCCCAGGCCTGGACCAAACTCAAGGACTGGCGCCGCGCCCGGATCTTCTCTTCCGGCAGGTCAAGGAGCTGGGCCAGATACCGGTCGGCAAAGCCGTCCTGCTTGGCTTGCTTCAGTAAGTCGTCAGGAAGGTCCCGGCCCCGGTACTGCAAAATTTCTTCCTCCAGGTCCACCAGCTCTTTCATCTGCTTTATAAACCAGGGCTTGATGTGGGTTCGGGCATAGAGGGCGTCAATCTCGGCCCCTTTTCTCAGGGCCTCGTACATAATGAACTGCCGCTCACTGCTAGGCTCCACCAAAAGCTCCAGGAGGTCTTCTAATGACTTGTCGTGGAAGTCCCTGGCAAAGCCCAAACCGAATCTGCCGATCTCCAGGGAGCGGATGGATTTTTGCAAGGCCTCTTTGTAATTTTTGCCGATACTCATGACTTCGCCCACGGCCTTCATCTGGGTGCCGATCTTGTCTTCCGCGCCGGGGAATTTTTCAAAGGCCCAGCGGGCGAACTTGACCACCACATAATCCCCCCAGGGAGTATATTTCTCCAAGGTGCCTTCCCGCCAGTAGGGGATTTCATCCAGGGTCAGACCTCCCGCCAGCAGAGAGGAGACAAAGGCGATGGGAAAGCCGGTGGCCTTGGAGGCCAGGGCGGAGGAGCGGGAGGTGCGGGGGTTGATTTCGATGACCACCACCCGCCCGGTCTTGGGGTCATGGGCAAACTGGATGTTCGTGCCGCCGATGACCTTGATGGCCTCCACGATGTCGTAGGAATGCTTCTGCAACCGCTCCTGCAATTCCGGCGCGATGGTGAGCATGGGCGCGGTGCAAAAGGAATCCCCGGTGTGCACTCCCATGGCGTCCACATTTTCGATGAAACAGACGGTGATCATCTGATTCTTGGCGTCCCGCACCACCTCCAGCTCCAATTCCTCCCACCCCAGGACCGACTCCTCCACCAGAATCT
Organism: Thermodesulfobacteriota bacterium; assembly: GCA_040756315.1. Classification (GTDB taxonomy): domain Bacteria; phylum Desulfobacterota; class Desulfobaccia; order Desulfobaccales; family 0-14-0-80-60-11; genus JBFLZI01. The sequence continues at coordinate 2,750 of JBFLZI010000199.1, forward strand.
GGCCCACCAGGCTGGCCAGGATGCCCCGGGCGGCGATGGTGCGCAGCTCTTCCAGATTGTAAACCAGGCCGCCCCCCCAGCCCCCCAGGGTGTAAGCCGGGCGGATCACCACCGGGTAGCCCAATTCTTCGGCGATGCGCTCCGCTTCCTCCACGCTCACGGCAATGGCGCTCCGGGGCATCTCCAGGCCCAGGCGATTCATGGTTTCTTTGAAGGCCAGGCGGTCTTCCCCCCGCTTGATGGCGTCCACCTCCACGCCGATGACCCGGACGCCATACTGCTCCAGCGCACCGGAGCGGGCCAACTCCGAGGAGAGGTTCAGACCGGACTGGCCCCCCAAATTGGGCAGCAGGGCGTCCGGCCTCTCCTCCTTGATGATTTCGATCATGGTGGGGAGATTCAACGGCTCAATATAAGTGATGTCCGCCATCCCCGGATCGGTCATGATGGTGGCCGGATTGGAATTCACCAGGACAATCTCGTAACCCAGCTGCCGCAAGGCCTTACAGGCCTGGGTGCCGGAATAATCGAATTCACAGGCCTGACCGATGACAATGGGCCCGGAACCAATAATCATCACCTTTTTAATGTCTTCCCGCCTGGGCATGCAAAACTCCTTTGGGAGAATAATGGTTGTGGGGGGAGGGGCCAGGGACCTGAGCACAGGCTGGAAGTCTGTGCTACTGGCCCCTACCCCCACACCCCCCTCCCCCACCCGCGTATGGAGGCAGGGTAAGGCGGGGCATTGAGGCCCCGCCTTACCCTGCCTAAAAGAAGGGATCTGGGAGAAGGTATTGATGGGAGGTGCCCAAAACTCTTGGCCCTGTCCCCAAAGCCTTGAGCCAATGCCCTTCACTTATAAAAATAAGGGATCAATTAGCTCAACTAAATTTTTCTTTGGGGAATATAGGCAAGTGTGGCGAGGGTGTCAAGGCAAACTAAATTGGGTCAGACGGTTTTAAAGACTCTCCAGGGGAAATTATTACTCCCCCTGCATTTTGGAAGGATATTCCCTTTCAATCCCTTTCTTGGAAATATTGGAGTAGGCCGTTTACGACTTGGGTGACCCAGAGCCAACCCGCCAGGCCGTGCCAGTGCGCCGGGGCCGGGTGCTCAACCGCGGCCCTTTCTCCGGCTTGGTGGATCAATTCCCGGAGGCCCGCCAAACCGCGTTGGAGCCGGTTTCCATCTCCAGCCGCGGCCTCCAGGGATTCTCCCAGGTCCAGGACCAAGCGCTGATAAAAGGCAGTGCCCAGAAATTGTTGTAGCAGACGGGACGGCTCTAAGTCGGGCAAACCGGCTGGTAGGGAATCTTCCTGATCTTGGCAAATTGGAGCTTGGCTAAGAAGGGCGCCTAGTATTACAGTCGCCAGGGCAGCCCGGGCCACCGCGGCTTCCAGCCCGCCGTCAGCCCCCACCCAGGCCCCGGTCAAACCCTGGGCCGCAGTTGCCGGAGGTTGGCCCAGCAAATCTTCCAGCCCCCAGCCCCTTAAGGCGGCCTCCCAGCCCTGGGAGGTGGCCTGCTGGGAGAAGGCCCCCAGGTCCTGGGCCACCTTCCGGGTCAGGCGCAAGTCCGCCAGGGGATCGGATACTTGCTGGGCGCTGCTTTCGGCCAAGGCCGACACATACCGGGCGATAACCTCCCGGGCCGCCACCGGAGCCGAACCCTCCGGAGCCAGATACCGGGTGGCCGCGCCTTTGGCTAGCCGCCACCGCCGGGTCGTAGGCCCCCGCCGGGCCATGGAAGTGCCCATGAGCGATTACCTCGTTTGTTGTGGGGGGTGGGCCAGGGACCTCAGGT
>JBFLZI010000200.1:0-4526 GCA_040756315.1 Thermodesulfobacteriota bacterium
GGTTGGGAGGGGAGTTTGAGGGGAGGGCGGGGGAGCCACTGCTCCCCCGGCCCTCCCCTCAAAAGAGACCAACCATGACCTTTACGGGAAAGCGGATTTTATTGGGTGTGAGTGGCGGGATTGCCGCGTACAAGGTGGCGGAGTTGGCCCGGCGGTTGGTGGTCTTGGGCGCGCAGGTGAAGGTGGTGATGACTCGTAGTGCCCAGGAGTTTATTACGCCCCTCACTTTTCAGGCCTTGACCGGGCAGCCGGTGGCCACCCGGATGTTCGGCAAAGGGAGTGAGCCTCTGGAGCATATCTCTTTAGGGCAGGAGGTGGACGCCATAGTTTTGGCCCCGGCCACGGCCAATCTCATCGGCAAATTGGCTGCAGGTATCGGGGATGATCTTCTTACTACCGTGATGTTGGCGGCCACCCGGCCGGCCTTGCTCTGTCCGGCCATGAATTGCGAGATGTGGGCCAAGGCGGTGGTCCAGGAGAATCTGGGTCGTCTCAAGGGCCGGGGCTTTTTAGTGTTGGAGCCGGAGGCGGGTCCCCTGGCCTGCGGCGCGGAAGGGGCCGGACGCCTGCCGGAGCTAGACCACATTATTGAGGTGTTGGCCAGGATGGTAAGTCAGCCGGATTTGGCCGGCAAGGGGGTTTTGGTCACTGCCGGCCCTACCCATGAGGATCTGGACCCGGTCCGGTTTTTGACCAACCGTTCCAGCGGCAAGATGGGCTATGCCCTGGCCCGGGTGGCCTGGCGCCGGGGGGCGCAAGTCCGGTTGGTAAGCGGCCCCAGCACGTTGCCCGCGCCATATGGGGTGGAACTGGTGCCGGTGCGTTCGGCCCAGGAGATGCGGGCCGCGGTGCTCCAGAACTTTCCCCAAATGGACGTTTTGCTGATGGCCGCGGCGGTGAGCGACTATCGCCCGGCCATCTTCAAAGAGCAGAAAGTCAAGCGGGGCGCGGCGGCCAAGCAGTTTAAGCTGATGCAGAATCCGGATATCTTGAAGGAGATCGGCGCCCAGAAGAATAAAAAGATCGTCGTGGGTTTCGCCGCGGAGACCGAAAACCTGTTGGCCGAAGGGCGGCGGAAACTTTTGGACAAGAACCTGGATCTGATCGTCGCCAATCAGGTGAACCGGCCGGATTCCGGTTTTGCCGTGGATACCAATGAAGTCACCTTGATTGCCCGGGAGGGTCAGCCCGAGCGCTTGCCCTTGCTGACCAAGGAAGAAGTGGCGGATAAAATCCTGGATTGGGTGGCCGCCAGGTTAACCGAGGAATGAGAAGGCGGGTGGCTGAGAATCCGGTGGCGGAATTGCGGGAACTGGTGGTCCACCTGAAAGAGTGGCTGCAATTTCAGAATCGCTTGGGCTGGGCCGGGGTGCGGCAGGAAAAGCCAACCCCGCGGGAAAGGGAAGAAAAGACCGGCCCCGCCGTTTTCACCTTGACGGAAATCCGGGAGGAGCTGGGGGACTGCCGGCGTTGTAAGCTCTCCCAGTCCCGCACCAATATTGTCTTCGGCGCCGGTTCGCCCCAGGCCGAACTCATGTTTGTGGGAGAAGGCCCGGGGCAAGAAGAAGACCTCCAGGGCCTGCCCTTTGTGGGCGCCGCCGGCGGGTTATTAAACAACCTGCTAAGCAAGTTGGGCTTGCGGAGGGAAGAAGTCTATATCGCCAATATCGTCAAATGCCGGCCCCCGGGGAACCGGGACCCGGAGGAGGACGAAATCGCCCAGTGCCTGCCTTTTTTAAAGAAACAGATTAAGAGTGTCCGTCCCCGGGTGATCGTTACCCTGGGGAAGGTGGCCGCCCAGGCCTTGCTTCAAACCGCCACCCCCATAACCAAATTACGGGGCAAGTGGCAGCGTTATCAAAAAATAGCGGTGATGCCCACTTTCCACCCCTCCTATCTCTTGCGGTTTCCCAAGGAGCGGCAAAAGACCTGGGAGGACATGCAGCAGGTGATGGATCTCTTGGCATCCCATGCGGAAATTTAGGCTTTTTTTCTTATCGTTGCTGATATTGCTCGTATTTCAGGTCGCCGGCGGTTTGGCTAAGGAGGCGGTCCGCCCCGTCTATGTAATAAAGGCCGCCGGCTCCATTAATCCGGGATTGGCGGAATTTATTATCGACAGCCTCCGCCAGGCGGAAAAAGACCAGTCCCAGGCCCTGGTCATCCAACTGGACACCCCCGGGGGCCTGGACGCCTCCATGCGCCAGATCAATCAGGCCATCGTCAATTCCACGGTGCCGGTGATCGTCTATGTCTCCCCGAAGGGAGCCCGGGCGGCCTCCGCCGGGGCCTTGATCACCCTGGCGGCCCACGTGGCCGCCATGGCCCCGGGGACCAACATCGGCGCGGCCCACCCCGTGTCCCTGGGCCTGGGCAAAATGGACAAAGTCATGGGGGAGAAGGTGGTCAACGACATGGTGGCCTATGGACGGGGCCTGGCCCAGGAACGGGGGCGCAATGCCGACTGGGTGGAGAAGGCGGTGCGCAAAAGCGTCTCCATCCCGGCCAAGGAGGCCGTGCGCCTTAAGGTCGTGGACCTCACCGCCGAAAATCTGGATGACTTATTGGCCAAGGTGAACCATCTCCCGGTCCAGGTGGCGGGGAAGACCCAGCGCCTCCAAACCGTAGGGGCGCCGGTCCGGGAAATTCCCGAAGGTCTGCGCACCCGCATTTTGAAACACATCGCCGACCCGAATATCGCCTTTATCCTGATGATGCTGGGCCTGGCCGGCCTCTATTTCGAACTGGCCCACCCCGGCGTGGTCCTCCCCGGGGTGGTGGGAGCCTTGTCTCTGCTCCTGGCCTTTTACGCGTTTCAGACCCTGCCCATCAACTTCATCGGCCTGCTCTTGATCCTGCTGGCCTTTGTTTTTTTTATACTGGAATTCAAGGTGACCTCCTATGGCCTTCTCTCCTTGGGAGGAGTGATCTCCCTCTTGCTTGGTTCCATGATGCTTTTCCGGGGAGGGGAGACGGGCATGGAAGTTTCCTGGACGGTGCTGATCCCCACCGTGGTGATAATCTCCCTGTTTTTCATCGCCGTGGCCGGGTTGGTCTTCCGCAGCCACCTGCGCCGCTCCATGACCGGGAGCGCCGGGCTGGTGGGGGAAAAAGGGGTGGCCTTTACCGACCTGGACCCCAACGGCCAGGTCTTTGTGCATGGGGAATACTGGCAGGCCATGAGCGAGGTTCCCATCCAGGCCGGAGAACCCATCGAAGTAATTAAAGTCATCAACCTCAAGCTCCTGGTACAACGGGCCAAATAACTATCTCAAGGAGGCGGACATGTGGAATATTCTCACCGGGTCATTCTTATGGCTCTTCATCTTAGCGGCCTTATTCCTGTTCAGCGCCATCAAGATCTTAAACGAATATGAACGGGGGGTGATTTTCCGTTTAGGCCGGGCCTTGGAGCGGGCCAAGGGGCCGGGCCTGATCATCCTCATCCCCATGATCGACCGGCTGGTCAAAGTGAACCTGCAGTTGGTCACCTATGACGTTCCCTCCCAGGACATCATCACCCGGGACAACGTCACGGTGAAGGTGAACGCGGTGGTCTATTTCCGGGTCATCGATCCTTTGAAAGCGGTGATCGAGGTCCGGGACTACTACAACGCCACCCAGCTACTGGCCCAGACCACCCTCCGCAGCGTCTGCGGCCAGGTGGATCTGGACGACTTGCTGTCCGCCCGGGAAAAGGTCAACGCCCAACTGGCGGAAATCTTGGATTCCCACACCGATCCCTGGGGCATCAAGGTGACTCTGGTGGAACTGCGGGCCATCGACCTGCCCATTGAAATGCAGCGGGCCATGGCCAAACAGGCGGAAGCGGAACGGGAACGCCGGGCCAAAGTGATCAACGCCGAAGGGGAATTCCAGGCCGCCGCCAAGATGGCGGAAGCCGCGGGCGTACTGGCCACCGAACCCATGTCCCTGCAACTGCGCTACCTCCAGACCCTAAGAGAGATCGCCGCCGAAAAGAACTCCACCACCCTCTTCCCCATCCCCATCGACCTGTTCAAACCCTTCCTGAAAATCGCCGAGAAGATGGAGCTACTGGAGAAGAAAGGATGAGATTGATTTGAGGGGAGGGCCGGGGGAGCAGACCTCTGCCACATCCCCCAAAAACCGCACAGGAGACGCATCATGGCCAAAAAGGAGCGTAAGGAAAAGCAGGAAAAACCCCTGGAGAAAATGACGGCCACGGAATTGCGCAAGTACGCCTTGGAGTTGGGGGAGATCACCGGGGTCCACGGCATGAACAAGGAAGAGTTGATCGCGGCCGTTAAAAAGGCCAAAGGCATTGTCGAGGAAGGGAAGAAGGCGGCCAAGACCCTAAATGTCCGGGAGTTGAAGGAAAAGATCAAAGAGCTCCGGGCCAAGAAGCTGGAGGCCCGGGAGGCCGGGGAACCCCGGCAAAAGATCGACCAACTGCGCCGGCGCATCAACCGCTTGAAAAAACGCACCCGCCAGGCGGCTTAGAGAAGAAGTGGGGGGAGGGCAGGGACCTGAGGTCCCTGCCCTCC
>JBFLZI010000201.1:0-4401 GCA_040756315.1 Thermodesulfobacteriota bacterium
TTGGGAGGGGAGTTTGAGGGGAGGGCGGGGGAGCCACTGCTCCCCCGGCCCTCCCCTCAACTATCTTTTCAAACTCCCTTTAGGCGAAAGGAGGCGGATTGGCTTAGGGCCCGGATGAGGCGGGTGAGGAGGTGGTTAATGGGGGTGGGTACGCCCAGGGCCGCGCCCCGGGTGGCTACTTGGGCGTTCAGGGCCTCGATTTCGGTGGGTCGGTCGGCCAGGATATCCTGGAGCATGGAAGATCGGTTGGCTGCGGTGGCGCGGCAGACCTGGCGCAGGCTGGCCTCCGGCTCAGTGGTGAGGATGAGGCCCGCGGCCCGGGCCACCGCGGCCGCTTCCGTGGCCGCGGCCACGGCCAGTTCCCAGGCTTGGGGCAGATCGAGGAGCGCGCCGTTCGGCACCCTAAGTAGGGCGGTGAGGGGATTGATGCCCACGTTGACCAGGAGCTTTTCCCAGAGCATCGCCTCAATGTTCTCCCGGGCCTGGCATTCCAGGCCAGCCTGGCGGAAAGCCGCCACGGCCTCCTGGATTTCGGCAGGGGCCACATGGGAACCTCTGGGCGCTCCCAGATAAATGGGGCCCAGACCGGCATAGATGACTTCCCCGTCCCGGGGCCGGGTGGCCCCCACATAGATGATGCCGGCCAGCAGGCGTTCCGGTCCCACTGCCTGGGCGATGGTCTCCAAATTTCCCAAGCCGTTTTGCAGGGTCAGGGTTATCCCGCCCCCGCCCATCAGGTAAGCCAGTTCCGAGTTGGTTGTGTCGGTCTGATAAGTTTTAACCGCGATGATGGTAAGATCGACGGGGCCGATTTCCGGGGCCAGGGCCACGGGAACCCGGACCACCTGCTGGCGGCCGTCCAGGGTCTTCAACAGGATGCCCTGTTCCTGAAGATACCTGGCCCTCTCCGGGCGGTAATCCACCAGGGAGACGTCCTCCCCCGCCTCCCGGAAGAACACGGCTAGCAGACACCCCAAGGCGCCGGGACCCACTACGGCGATTTTCATGGTTTTGACTCTTGTTTTAAAAGAGATAAAATTGTGTTTATTAAACTTCCAAAAAGATACAGCAATGTGACGGTTATATCCAGAAAATCTAACTGGTTATCCTAGTTTGGTTAAAATTTTGTTAAGATTATTTTCTTTTTGATCGATTTATAGTAATATAATAAACTCCTTAGGAGAAAAAGAGAATTAAGGGGTGGGGGGCATGACGGCAACCGCGAAGGTGGTCAGGCAATTCGATCAAGAATTAGAGGACCTTAAGCAGAACCTGCTGCGCATGGCGGTAATGGCGGAAACCGCGGTGCGCAAGGCCATGATCTCTGTCACCACCCGGAATTCCGATCTGGCCCGGGAGGTCATTACTGAGGATATCTACCTCAACCGCATGGAGCTGGAGATTGAAGAGCAGGCCTTTAAACTCCTGGCCTTGCGGCAGCCCCTGGCCACGGACCTGCGGTTGATCACCGCGGCCATGCGCATCGCCACGGAACTGGAGCGTATCGGCGATCAGGCGGTTAACATTGCCGAGCGGGCCTTGGAACTCAACAGCCGGGAACCCCTGGACCTCCCCATCGACCTCAAGATCATGGCCGATCTGGCCTTAGGGATGGTGCGCACCAGTATCGACGCCTTCGTCAATCAGGACCCCAAGCTGGCCGTGCAGGTGTGCCAGCGGGATGTGGAAGTGGACCTCATGGATGATGAATACATCCAGGAGATCCTGGATTGTATGATCAAAGAATCCCGCTGGGTCACCCGTTTACATCATTTCATCATTATCGTCCGCAATTTGGAGCGCATCGCCGATCTGGCCACCAATATTGCCGAGGATATCGTCTTTATTGTCGAGGGCCGGGTCATCAAGCATCGCTGTGAAGATTGGGCCCTGTACGCCCCTCCTTCTTAACTTGGGCCTGAGCCATTTTTTCTTCTAGAAATTTCATTTCCTGAGCCAGGCGGGGCTGGGTTTGCCGATCCCGCTCCAGAGTCTGGAGGGCGTGGACCACGGCAGCGTGGCTGCGCTGGAAGAGACGCCCCAGCTCCACCATGGTTTTTTGGGTATAGACCCGGGCGAAGTAAATGGCAATCTGCCGGGCCCGCACCAGCTTTTTCTGGCGCCCCCGCCCCAACATCTCCCGCAAGCCCACCTGATAATAGTCTCCCACAATTTTCTGGATACGGCCGATGCTCAGGCGGCTGTCCACGGCGTGCAAGTCCTGGAGGACTTCCTGGGCCAGGCGCAGACTGACGGGCTCTTTCAGCAGGGTAGAACGGGCCACCAGACAATCCAGGGAGCTCTCCAGCAGGCGCACGTCCCCACTGATATGCTCCGCCAGATACTCCAAGACTTTGGGGGAAGCGGACACCCCCCGGTCTTCGGCTTTCCTGGCCAAAATATTTAACCGGGTGGAAAAGTCAGGGGGGCCGATGGGGGCGATGATCCCCCCGGTGAGACGGGAGCGCAGCTTCTGGGACAAGTGGCTGATCTCCCCCGGTAAATAACAACTGGTGAAAACTAATTTTTTCTTCAGACCCAGGAGGGTGTCCAGGGTATAGCACAGCTCGGACTGGATTTTCTCCTTGCCGCTTAAAAACTGGACTTCCTCCAGCAGCAGGACCTCGCATTCACCCCGAAAACGCTCCTTGAAACGTTCCATCTGGCCGCTCTTTAAGGCCCCCACCATCTCATTGGCAAAATCTTCCGCGGTCATATAGAGAATCTTGGGGGGCGGAGAAGACCGCTGGAGAAAATTCCCCACGGCCTGGGACAGATGGCTTTTACCCAAGCCGGGGCTGGCCGCGAGAAACAGGATGCCGTTATAGAAGGTGTCATTTAAAGCCAGGGCCTGGGAAGCATGGAAGGCCAACCGGTTGGAGGGACCCACCACAAAGCGGTCAAAAGTGAAGGCTCGGTTAAGACTTCTGCCGTTCCCCCTTCTCTGGGAGGGCAGGGGCAATGCCGGCTGGTTCACGGCGGGCGGGGCCAGACGCCGGGGTTTGTGGTCGGGCACTTGCAGGTGAACCGGCAAATTATGGTGGGATAAGGTTCTCAGGGCCTGGTTAATGAGGGGCAGATAATGGCATTGCACCCAGCGCCGGGCAAAAGGATTGGGGCAGACCAACAACATTTCGCCTTCAGGACCGGATTCCGGCTTGAGAGGCTCAACCCAAAGGTTGAAACTACTGGGAGGAATTTGTGCTTTAAGGCTGTCTTTAACCGATTCCCAGATAGCTTCCATAATCTCCCTATAGGTTGCCGTTCTTTTTTGCGGGACTCATGTTAGCTTCTCTTTACCCCCCGATCAAAGGTGATGGGCCGAAACGGAGTTTAACCCCTGCCGGGGGGAAGGAAGGATTGGCACGCTAAAAAGCCTAATATCAACGTGGCCTTGGCCGAGGCGGGAGAAAAGCTGATGAATCCAACCCGCTAATCGGTGTCAACCATGCAGTTATGCCGTTAGAGGGAGGGACGAACTCCACCCCCCTTTTTTGCCGATCTCGCGCATGCTAAAATTTCCGAGGTTTTTCACAGGGGGCTGAAAAAATTGACTGCAAAAATCGCTAAGCCTCCAGATTAAAATTAAAAATCTCTTATTTTCTTTATTTTTTCAACATATTACACTAGTTAGAGAAAAGTCCCCTGGAGTCCGAAACTTCCCTTGGCCCTGAGGCCCGGAACCGGATTCGGGATCACCGGGTTGACCCGGATGATCCGGTTAAGCCTGTCCCCCGCTTGACAAATTCGGCTAAGAAGGTATGATGCCTACAAGCTCTTCTGCTTGAGGTTGCTTATGATCAATTACACGGCTTACCGCAAGTTCGTGGCCTTGAGAAACGGCAAGCGGGTGATGTTCCGTTTTCTGAACGAACAGGACCGGGATCATCTGATCCAGCTCTTCCAGGAAGCCCCCGAGGAGGATACCCGTTTTCTCAAACAGGATGTCAAGGACCTGAAGCTGATCAATTACTGGATAGATCACATCAATTACCGCAAGGTGCTGCCCCTGGTAGCCGTGGACCTGGAAAGCAACCGCCTGGTTGCCGACGCCACCCTGCACCGGGGCAAACATGCGTCCAAACATATCGGTGAAATTCGCATCTTTGTCTCCCGGGAATTCCGCAATCTGGGTTTGGGCTCCACCATGCTGGAGGAGCTCATCAACCTGGCGTTGAAAGAAGGCCTCCAATGGCTGAAGGCGGAAGTGCTCGCCGACCACAAGAAGGTCATCAAGGCCTTCCGGTCCAAAGGGTTTGAGATTAAATGCACCCTGGACGATTACTTTATCCGGAAGGACCGGGTGACCCACGACGTTATCCTGATGATGCGCCCGACCATGAAGAAGGACGAAGCGGAGTTTTAGGGATTTTGGGGGAGGGGGCCAGGGGCCGGTGGCCC
>JBFLZI010000202.1:0-4348 GCA_040756315.1 Thermodesulfobacteriota bacterium
CCCTCCCCCCACACCCCCCTCCCAACCCGCTTAAGGGGGCGTAGGAAAGGCGGGGCCATAGGCCCCGCCTTTCCTAGGCCTTCTTTACCCCATAAGGTTTTGGGGGAGGATTGTAAGCAGGTCTACGACCCCTGGCCCCCTCCCCCCCAAAACCACTGATTACTAGCTAACCACCTTTCTGAATCATTGTTCTTCAGGCCTTTTGACCGTATAATGAAACATTAAAAGTCCCCAGCAAAGGACCGGTATGGACCGGGAAAGTTCTTTAGAGTTAGTGCGCGCCTTGACCCGCCGGGTGATGGAGGCGCTCTGCCCGGAGAAACTGCCTGACTTTGTTGAGGACTTCACCGCCTTTGCCTTAGAAGCCGGAGCGCCCCGGGTCAGCGACGTCTCCGCCTCCCGGAAGCGGTCCGACCAGGACCTGGACACCACCCTGGTGGCCGGCATGTTCTTCCAGGTGTTGATGGAAGCGGAAAAGTTGCCGGCCAGCAACACCGAACGGGTCTCTTTCCTCCGCAAAGGGGCCAAAAATTATCTGGTCACCCGCCTGGCGGGACGCATCTCTCTTAACCAGTTCTTCCGCCTCTTGAACCTCATTGAAGAAGAAGCCCTCCACTATTTTCAGCGGCGCCGCGGAGAATGGGTGGGGCTTAAGGCCATGGCCCCGCCAAAGGCAGAGCCTCCCCGGCCGGAAAAACCGGTCCGGGCAGAGACCTTGCGCCAGGCTCTGGCTCAACTTCCCATTACCCCCAAAGGCCGGCGGCGACTCACCCTGGAGGGACTCTTTGACTTTCTCCGGGAGACCCAGGGCCGCTGGTTCCGCCTCCTGGACTTTGAAGCCCGCTTTCAGGTCAATAAAAAGACGGCCTGGACCTATTTAAATCTCCTCCTGAAGCAAAATATCCTGGAACACAACGGCGAGAAGGCCAACAAGGTGCGCTATGCTTTAGCGCCCCGCTTCCGGGGCTAAACCGGGTGGGGAGAAAGATCTCTAATCCTGCCCCCGCCGCCTTGTTCGTCTTCCAGGGAAAATTACAAAAACTCTGGCAAAATTATTTTTTCAGGGATATATTAACAGTTTATAGGTCCCGGGAGCGCCAGACCGGTCTGGCTGGCCCAGGATTAAACCAGCACTTCACGTAAGGAATCGCGTTCATGACCAAAGTAAAACATCCACCCAACCAGGGGCTGAAACTGGAGATCAAGGTGATCCCGCCCCATTATTTTGAATTGCCTTTAGCCGAAATTGCCAGTCTTTTGGGCAATGGCCCCCTCCTCTGGCCCGGGGGCGCGGGACGTTCCCAAGGGGTCAAATTCACCCCTTACGAGTTGAAAAAGAAACGGGGGCGCAAACCCAAAAACGCCGAAGTCCCGACCCGGCCCAAGTTAGTGGCGGTGCGGTCCCGGACTTCATCCTGACTTGCCTCCCCCCAGAACCGCATCCGGCTAAACCTCCGGCCCGGCATTTCTTAAACCATGTCCGCCGACAAGATCATCATCCGGGGCGCTCGGGAGCATAATCTCCAGAGCCTGGACCTGGAGTTGCCCCGGCACCGCTTTATCGTCATTACCGGGGTAAGCGGCTCCGGCAAATCCAGCCTGGCCTTTGATATTCTTTACGCCGAGGGGCAGCGGCGCTATGTTGAGTCTCTCTCCGCCTACGCCCGCCAGTTCCTGGAGCTGATGGATAAGCCCGACGTGGATTACATCGAAGGGCTGTCCCCGGCCATCGCCATCGAGCAGCGCAGCGCCTCCAAAAACCCCCGCTCCACCGTAGCCACCGCCACGGAAATCTATGATTACCTGCGGGTGCTCTTCGCCCGGGTGGGCACCCCCTATTGTTACCAATGCGGCCAGGCCATCGCCGCGTTGAGCGTCCCCCAGATGGTGGAGCAAATCCTCTCTCTACCCGCCGGCGCCCGGGTCACCATCTTGGCCCCCCTGGTGGTCAACCGCAAAGGGGAACACCAGAAACTCCTGGAACGCCTGCAACGGGAAGGCTACAGCCGCATCCGGCTCAACGGCGAGATGGTGGAATTGGAGGATCTCCCTGTCCTGGATAAGAACCGGCGCCACACCATCGACGCGGTGGTGGACCGGCTGGTCCTCAAGCCGGAGGTGGTGCCCCGCCTCACCGATTCCCTGGAGCTGGCCCTGAGTCTGGCCGGGGGCGCGGTGCGCCTGGCCGTGGCCGGGGGGGAGGAGCTGCTCTTCAGTGAAAGATTCGCCTGCGACCGGTGCGGCTTGAGCCTCCCGGAGATCAATCCCCAGCTTTTCTCCTTCAACAGCCCCCAGGGGGCCTGTCCCGGCTGCAGCGGCCTGGGCACCCGCATGGTGATTGACCCGGAATTGGTGGTGCCCAACCCGGACCTCTCCTTAAGGGAGGGGGCGGTGCGCCCCTGGGCCAATTACCATTCCCTCCGGCACCAGCAGATGCTGGAAGCCTTGCAAAAGCAATACAATTTTTCCTTGAAGACCCCTTTCCGGGACCTCCCCGGAACGGTGCGGCAAGTCCTCCTCTTTGGCTCCGGCGATGAGCCGGTGAACTTCTTCTATGAGCACCAGGGGCGGCGCAACTTTGTGCCCCGGCCCTTTCCCGGGGTGGTGCCCCTGCTCCGGAAACGCTATCAGGAATCGGACTCCTCCCTGGTCAGGGCGGAGATTGAACAGTACATGGCGGTCAGGCCCTGCCCGGACTGCCAGGGGGCCCGCCTGCGCCGGGAAGCCCTGGCCGTCAAGATCAACGGCGCCAACATCAGCGAAGTCACCCGCTTCCCGGTGGTCCAGGCCTTGAAGTGGTTTGCCGGCCTTGACTTAAGCCCCCGGCAGATGGAGATCGGTCGCCGGGTCTTAAAAGAGATCATGGAGCGCCTGGGTTTCTTGCTGGAAGTGGGCCTGGATTATCTCACCCTGGACCGGGGGACGGCCACTCTGGCCGGAGGCGAGGCCCAGCGCATCCGGTTGGCCACCCAAATCGGCTCCAAGCTGAGCGGGGTCCTGTACATCCTGGACGAACCCAGCATCGGCCTCCATCCCCGGGATACCCAGAAACTTCTCAACACCCTGAAGGTCTTGCGGGACCTGGGCAACACCGTGATCGTGGTGGAGCACGATCCCCAGACCATCAACCAGGCCGATTTCGTGGTGGACATGGGCCCCGGCGCCGGGCGGGAAGGGGGTCGCCTGGTCTTCAGCGGCCCCCCGGCCAAGCTGCTGCGCCATGCCCGTTCTCTCACCGGGCTTTATTTGTCCGGCCGCCGGGAGATTCCCCTGCCCCGGGAGCGGCGCGCCCCCAAAGGCTACCTGCGCCTGGAAGAGGCCCAGGGCCACAACCTGCAAAAGATCGATGTGGACCTGCCCCTGGGAGTCCTCACCTGCGTCACCGGGGTCTCCGGTTCCGGTAAGAGCACCCTGGTCATGGACACCCTGTACCAGGCCTTGCGCCAGAGGCTCTACCGGGCCAAGATCCCGGCCGCGCCTTACGGCCGCCTTTCCGGGGTGGAGCAACTGGACAAGGTCATCAATATCGACCAGAGCCCCATCGGCCGCACCCCCCGCTCCAACCCCGCCACCTACACCGGGGTCTTTACCCAGATCCGGGAACTCTTTGCCCAGGTGCCGGAAGCCCGTCTCCGGGGCTACCGCCCGGGGCGCTTCAGTTTCAATGTCCGGGGGGGGCGCTGCGAAGCCTGCCACGGAGAAGGCATCAATAAGATTGAAATGCACTTTCTTCCGGACGTCTATGTGCGCTGCGAAGTCTGCCACGGGCTGCGCTACAATCCCGCCACCCTGGAGATCCGCTATAAAGGGAAGACTATTGCTGAGGTCTTGGAGATGACCGTGGACCAGGCCCTGGAGGTCTTCGGGCCGGTGCCCGCGCTCCGGGACCGCTTGCAGACCCTGGCGGACGTGGGCCTGGGTTACGTGCAGTTGGGCCAGTCGGCCACCACCCTCTCCGGGGGGGAGGCCCAACGCCTGAAGCTCTCCCGGGAGCTGAGCAAGCGGGCCACGGGACGCACCCTTTACATCCTGGATGAACCCACCACCGGCCTGCACCTGGCGGACATCGAAAAGCTCCTTTTGGTCTTGGACCGCCTGGTGGCCGCGGGCAACACGGTGGTCATTATCGAACACAACCTGGAAGTCATCAAGACCGCGGACTGGCTCATCGACCTGGGACCGGAAGGAGGAGATAAAGGGGGCCGCCTGGTGGCCGTAGGGCCGCCGGAAGAGGTGGCCCGACATCCGGAATCCTACACCGGCCAATTTTTGCGGGAGATATTGAAGTAGTTTTTGGGGGAGGGGGCTAAGGGCCGGTGGGCCCTTACCCCCTCCCCCAAACCCCCTC
>JBFLZI010000203.1:0-4228 GCA_040756315.1 Thermodesulfobacteriota bacterium
GAGGGGGCAGGGGTCTGTGACCCCTGGCCCCCTCCCCCACATCCTCTCTTATCCTCTCCTCCGCCAGGAAACCGTGTTCCGGGAAGGTCTGTTGGATGAGGGTGATGATGGTCTGTTGGCAGGCCAGGTCGGTTTCGGTGACCGGGTCGATGGCGCTTTTTAAGGTGACGTGATGGGGCTTCAGGTAGTTCCGGCGCATTATCTCCCCCGCGGCCAGGGCCGCCTGGCGGCCGGTTTGAATAATTGTCTGCATCATTAATTAAAGCCCCTGTGCCGATGAAAGACCAGGTGAAGCCAAGCCTGCTAAAGAACAGCCGAGGGCGGCTGTTCTACATCTTTTTAGCCCTCATTTCTTCTTCCCCGGGTTAGCCCGTTTCTTCGCAGGTTTTCTGGGGTTCGCCTTGGCCGCTTTGGCCCTTACCGGAGTAAACAGGGACACGGTCAACAGCCCGATGACAAATCCTCCCAGGTGGGCCATCCAGGCAATCGGCCCCCCTTGCCGAAGGCCGTAAAGCTGTAAAGCCAGCCAGATGCCCAGCCAGACAAAGGCCGGAACATAGGCGAATTCCGGCCTGAGGCGCCAAAATACCACGGTGAGGATGGGACTTTGGGGCAACCGTACCAGATAGCCGCCCATGACCCCGGCTATGGCCCCGCTGGCGCCGATCAAAGGCGCGGACAGGTCGCTGGCCGCCAGCACGTGGGCCAGACAGGCAAAAAATCCGGTAAACAGGTAAAAGCCCAGGAACCGCACATGACCCAGGTCTTCTTCCAGGGCCTCCCCGAAGATCCAGAGAAACCACATGTTGCTATAGAGGTGGAACCAGCCGCCGTGCAAAAACATGGAGATGAAAATGGTGGCCAAAAACCACAAGGACTCCCGGGAACCCACCACTTTGACCCGGCTCAACTTGGCGGCCACCGCGCCCCCCTGGTAAAACAGGGCCATGGTGGCCTTAGGCCCGATATACTGCTGGTAGAGAAAGACCAGGATGTTCAGGGCGATCAACCCCACGGTGATCCAGGGCCAAATCCGCCCCTCCGGCACGCCGCGTATCGGTATCATATAAAAGTTGGAGGCAGGTTTATTTGGGGGAGAGGGCAGGGGTCACAGACCCACTTACAATCCTCCCCCAAGCCCCCTCCCCCAATCCCTTGTTGAGGGTTCAGGAGTCAGGGGCCAGATAACAAGATCTTCATCACTAACCCCTGAACCCTGACCCCTGATCCCTATTAAGCGAGTTGGGGGGGAGTTTGAGGGGAGGGCGGGGGAGCCGCTGCTCCCCCGGCCCTGCCCTCAACTTAACTATCATACTCCAGTTGCCCCAGGCTGTCCAGGCGGAAGGGTTTGGCGGGGGCCGTATTGACAAGGCGGCCGGATTAGGATTAAATAAAAGCCATGTCAGGGCCGAAGAGAAAAGTATATATCCGGACTTTCGGCTGCCAGATGAATGTAGCCGACTCCCAGCAGATGGCCCAGGTGTTGGCGGACGACTATGTCCTGACCCACCGCCCGGAGGAAGCTGATCTCTATTTGATCAATACCTGCGCCATCCGCCGCAAGTCAGAAGAAAAGGTCCGGAGTCTCTTGGGAAGTCTCAAGTCTCTGAAGCAGCGCCGTCCCCAGCTCATCCTGGGGGTAGGCGGCTGTGTGGCCCAACAGGAAGGGGAGCGCCTCCTGAACGCCGCCCCTCACCTGGACCTGGTCTTCGGCACCCACGGCATCTATCGCCTGCCGGGTCTGGTGCGCCGGGCGTCCCAGAGCCGCACCGTGGATATCGTACTCACCCCGGGCTGTCCCGCCCTGCCCCGGCAAGAGTGGGCTCCGGGGACGATAAAGGCCCTGGTGACCATTATGCAGGGCTGTAACAATTACTGCACCTTTTGTGTGGTGCCCTATGTGCGGGGGCCGGAGTACAGCCGCACCCCGGCGGACATCGAAGCGGAAGTGGCCGGCTTCCTGGCCCAAGGCGGCAAGGAAGTGACCTTGCTGGGCCAGAACGTCAATTCTTATGGCCGGGGCTTGCCGGAGCCGGTTACTTTTCCGGAGTTGCTCCGGCGCTTGGCCACTTTGCCAGGGCTGGCCCGGCTGCGTTTCGCCACTTCTCACCCGAAAGATTTATCGGATGAGCTGATGGCCGCGTTTGCCGAAATTCCAGCCCTGTGCGAGCACCTGCACCTGCCGGTGCAGTCCGGGTCCGACCGGATTCTTCAGGCCATGCACCGGGGTTATACCCGGGAAGAATATCTGGCGAAAGTGGCCCGGCTGCGGCGGGCCGTCCCCGGCCTCAGTCTGTCCACCGACCTGATTGTGGGTTTCCCCGGGGAGAGGGAAAAAGATTTTCAAGATACCTTGGATTTGATAAAACAGGCTGACTTCGACCAGGCCTTTTCCTTTAAATTTTCGCCCCGCCCTAAGACCAGGGCCGCCACCTTGGGGGAGCAGGTGCCGGAGGAGGTCAAGAGTGAACGCCTGGCTTGCTTGCAATCTCTGCAAGCAGAGCTGACCCTTAAGGCCCACCGCCGGTTGGTGGGCCGGATTGAAGAAGTCCTGGTGGAAGGCACCAGCAAACGCTCCCCGGAGCAACTCTCGGGAAGGCTGCGCACCAACCAGGTGGTAAATTTCACCGGACCGGCGCACCTGTTGGGTCAGACGGTCCGGGTGGAACTGACCGGTGCTCACCCCCATTCCCTTCAAGGGCGCTGGGTGGGCGAAACGCAACCTTAAGGAACACCGGCGGATTGCCGCAGAGCACTCCCAAGGAGGTTTTATGTTGAGACAGATGGTAGTCTCGGGCTTGACTATCGACCCCTTTACCAACAGCCCCATCATGATCTTGAAAGATGTGGAGTCGGATAAGGCGGTCCCCATCTGGATCGGCTTGCTGGAGGCCACGGCCATCGCCAGTGAGTTGGAGAACATCAAGTTCTCCCGGCCCATGACCCATGATCTCCTGAAAAATATCATGGAGACCATGGATATCCAGGTCATGAAGGTAGAGGTCTGCGATCTGCGGGATAACACTTACTTTGCCCTGATCTACCTTACCCGGGGCGGCAAGGAAATCACCATCGACGCCCGGCCCAGCGACGCCATCGCCCTGGCCCTCCGGGCCAAATGCCCCATCTTTGTGGCGGACGTGGTGATCCAAAAGGCCCGGCGGGTGGATTTGAGCGCCCAGGAGGCCATCCAGAGCGAAGACGCCAAAAAGTGGACGGAAATCCTGGAAAGCCTGGATCCGGACGACTTCGGTAAATATAAGATGTAGAGGTCAGGGGCCATAGGTCAGGGATCAGATTATTGCTGATTACTGACCCCTGGCCCCTGATCCCTGACCCCTCTCCCATGATCGACCTCCACACCCATTCCCTTTACAGCGACGGCGAGCTGATTCCCGCGGAGTTATGGCGCCGGGCCCAGGTGAAGGGCTATCGCTTTTTGGCCATCACCGACCACGTGGACGCCTCCAACTTCGAAATGGTCTTCAACTTTCTTAAGACCGCGGCCCTGAGCCTCAACCGGGGCGAGCCCCCTTATCTCATCCCCGGCCTGGAATTCACCCACCTGCCCCCGTCCCAGATCGCCCCCCTGGCGGCCCAGGCCCGGACCCTGGGAGTGCCCCTGATTGTGGTCCACGGGGAAACCCTGGCGGAACCCGTGGCCCCCGGCACCAACCGGGCGGCCCTCTTGGCGGACATCGACATCCTGGCCCACCCCGGCCTCATCACCCCGGAAGAGGCCGCCCTGGCCCGGGACCGGGGCATAGTCCTGGAGATTTCCACCCGGAAAGGCCACTCCCTGGCCAACGGCCACGTGGCCCAAGTGGCCCGCCAGGTCGGGGCCGGCCTCATCCTCAATACCGACTCCCACAGCCCCGGCGACCTGGTGAACCGGAAACAGGCCGAACGCATCGCTCAAGGGGCCGGCCTCTCCCCAGCCGAAGTCCAGACCCTCTTCACCAATTCCGAAGCCCTGGCCCGCCGCGTGGCGGGGCTGTAGGGAGAGAAGGTAGGATAGCAATATTTGGGGGAACCCCGCTTTTTTGAAAAAAGCGAGGTTCCCCCAAACCCCCTCCTGGAAAAACATAAATCTTTTTAAATATGTAGACATAATGGTTGAAAGTTAAAGGCCTGCGAACCTTGCAAACGTGGGTTAAGCTGTGAGCCTAAAGGACTAACAGCCAAGAGCCACAACCAAGGAGGCAGGCCATGAGAACGAGTGTACTGT
>JBFLZI010000204.1:0-4212 GCA_040756315.1 Thermodesulfobacteriota bacterium
GCCGGGGCCAAAGGCCCCGGCCCAACCAAACTTTTTTCCCCCTAAGGGATTGGGGGAGGGGGTTTGGGGGAGGGGATAAGGGCCTGTGGCCCTTAGCCCCCTCCCCCAAAAAACACTCTTCCTCATTCTGCGGTTTCCTGGTAGGTGCAGGTTTCTTTGGGGCAGAGGGTTTTCTTTCCCTTTTTCATGAGCCAGGGGAAGTGGCATTGGGGGCAGGGTCGCTCCTGGGGTGGTTGGTTCAGGGTAAAGGGGCATTTGGGGTAGTTGCTGCAGCCGTAGAAGAAGCCGTGGCGGGAGCGGCGTTTCACCAGGTGGCCGTTGCAGTCTTTCTGGGGGCAGGGGTGGGAGGCCGCTTCCTCCCTGGTTTGGGGCACGGGGTTACCCTGGGCGTCCCGGGTAAAATTCTGGGTGAATCGGCATTTGGGGTAACCGGAGCAGCCCAGGAATTCTCCCCGTTTGCTCCAGCGGATCACCAGGTCTTTGCCGCATCGGGGGCAGCCAAGTCCGGTGGGCTGGCTTGGGCTCCGGCGGAGCTGCTGCTGGCCGGCCTCTGGTTCCGGGGTTCCCGGTGCGGCCGGGGCCGTCTCCGGCAGCACAATATTACCTTGGGCGTCCCGAATCAGGTCCTGGGTATAGTCGCACTGGGGATAGGCGGAGCAGCCCAGAAAATCCCCTTTCTTCCCCCAGCGCACCAGCAATTCCGCCTGGCACTTCGGGCACTTGAGGCCGGTGGGGACGCTCTTTACCCGGCGCATGTTCCCCCTGGCCTCCTCCAGTTTCTGGGCGAAGGGGCCGTAAAAGCGGTGCAGCAACTCCTGCCAGGCGATATCTCCTTCGGCGATGCGATCCAGGTCGCCCTCCATATGGGCGGTGAACTTGGTGTCCATGACCTCCGGGAAGTTTTCCACCAAAAGATCGCTTACCACCAGGCCCAATTCCGTGGGCTTAAGCCAGGTCTTGGCCTTGAGCACGTAGAGGCGGTCCTGGAGGTTGCTCAGGATGGTGGCATAGGTGCTGGGTCGGCCGATGCCTTGGACTTCCAGTTCCTTGATCAGGCTGGCTTCGGTGAACCGGGGCGGGGGTTTGGTAAAGTGTTGCTGGGGGTCCAGGTCCCTGAGTTCCAGGATTTGCCCCGGCTCCAGGGGAGGCAGCTTGTCGGGCTGTTCCTCTTCTTCCTTGAACTCCTGGTACAGGCTGGTAAAACCCGGAAATTGGAGGACCGAGGCCGTGGCCCGGAAGAGATAATCCCCGGCGCTGACCTCCACCGTGGTCATGTGATAGATGGCCGCGGCCATCTGGGAGGCCACAAAACGGCGCCAGATGAGGTCATAGAGGGCCAGTTCATCCTTGCTCAAAAAAGGTTTCAGGTCCTGGGGCCGCCGCTCCACGCCGGTGGGGCGGATGGCCTCGTGGGCCTCCTGGGCGCCTTTGGGGCTTTTGTAGCGGTGGGGGGCCTTGGGCAGATAATCCGGGCCGTAAGCCTGGCTGATATAGTCCCGCACCGCGGCCAGGGCCCCGGCCCCCACCCGGGTGGAATCGGTGCGCATATAAGTGATGAGGCCCACCGGTCCTTCCTTTCCCAGTTCTATACCTTCATAGAGGCGCTGGGCCAGCCGCATGGTCTTTTTGGGGGTGAAGCGCAGCTTGCGGTTGGCTTCCATCTGCAGGCTGCTGGTGATGAAGGGCGGGGCCGGATTTCGCCGGCGGGGCTTGCGCTCCACCTGGGCCACCCGGAACTCCGCTTCATCCAGGGCCGCCAAAATCTCTTCGACTTCATCAGCACTGCTGGGTTTGACGGCCTTGGCCCGGTGTTTCACCAGTTGGGCTTCGAAGGCCGGAGGTTCCTGGGCGGCCAGACAGGCGGTGAGGCTCCAGTATTCCTCCGGCACAAAGGCCAGGATGGCCCGCTCCCGGTCGCAGATCAGGCGCAGGGCCACGGACTGGACCCGCCCGGCGCTTAAGCCCGGTTTGACTTTCTGCCAGAGGAGGGGGCTGATCTGATAGCCCACCAAACGGTCCAGGATGCGCCGGGCCTGCTGGGACTCAAAGCGGGGCCGGTTCAGCTCCACCGGCGCGGCCAGGGCCTCCCTGATGGCCTTGGGGGTCAGCTCCAGCATGAGCACCCGATGGAAGCGGTGGTTCCGCTCCCCCAGGGCCTCGGCAATGTGCCAGGCGATGGCCTCCCCTTCCCGGTCCGGGTCCGGCCCCAGGTAAATGTCCTCGATACCCGCGGCGGCCTTCTTCAGTTCGGCAATGACCTTGGCCTTCCCCAGGATGGTGACGTAGTGGGGCAGGAAATCCTTGGCCAGGTCCACCCCTAACTCATTCTTCGGGAGGTCCCGGATGTGCCCCATGGAAGAGCGCACCACGAACTCCTTCCCCAGATATTTCTGCAGGGTCCGGGCCTTGGTGGGGGATTCAACGATAAGGAGGGATTTGGACATTATCTTTAGTAGATTATTTAGTCTTTATAGATCACGATAAATCTTACGGCGATGGCGTATGTAATGGATGGTTATTTGCTCGTTTTCCCTGTCCACCTCATATACAATGCGATAGTCACCGACGCGCAGGCGATAGAGGCGCTCAGACCTGGATAATTTAGTGGCCTGAGGTGGAAGAGGATTATCCTTCAAGCCTTCAACCCGCTTCATTACCCTTACTAGTGTTGAACCGGAGAGATTCCGCAAATCTTTTTCCACTGACGGCTTGAAGTCGATTTTATAAGAGTCCATCTTTCTTCAGCCGTCGCTTGATTTCCTCTAGGCTAAGTGCTTTTTCCTCGCGACGTTCAGCAATGATAGCCAGGTCGTGTAAGTCTTCCAAGAGGCGTTCGTAATACTTAAACGGCAGGATCACGGACGTCTTTTTACCCGCGCTATCAATAATATAATGCTCTCTATTAGCGTTCATATAAAACCCCACTTTTGCATTACCAGATTTAACGCCAGCTATCCAACTTCCCCCTGATAAGCATAATATATCATTCCTGGGGTTGGCGCTTCAATTCTCCAGCACATAACACTTCCCCGGCAGTTCCTTGATCAGGCCCTGGAGTTCCAGCATAGTCAGGCGGCTCATTACCTCTGGCACCGGGAGGCGGGAGGACTGCACCAGCTCTTCCAGTTGAACCGGGTCTGAGCCAATAAAAGGCAACAGGGGGTCGTCCAGGGTGAGTTGCCCGGCCCTGGCCTGGGCCGCCGGGGCTGATGCCGCTGTGGCCCTAAGTTCCTCCAGGATATCGTTTACCCCATGCACCAGTTTGGCCCCCTGTTGGATGAGACTGTGGGGCCCGACACTGGTGGGGGAGTCGATGGGGCCGGGCACGGCAAAGACCTCCCGGCCCTGGTCCAGGGCATATTGCACGGTAATGCCCGTGCCGCTTTTGACCCCGGCCTCCACTACCACCACCCCCAGGGAAAGCCCGCTGATCAGGCGGTTGCGGATAGGAAAATTTCTGGCCTCCGGCGGTGTTCCTAACGGAAATTCGCTGATCAAGGCCCCCTGTTCCTTAACCTTCTGATATAGTTCCCGGTTTTCCGGAGGATAGACCACGTCCAGGCCGCAGCCCAGGACCGCCAGGGTGCGCCCGCCGCCTTCCAGGGCACCCTGGTGGGCCGCAGTGTCGATGCCCCGGGCCAGGCCGGAGACTATGGTCACTCCCCGTCCGGCCAGTTCCCGGGCCAGGCGGCGGCCCGCCTTCAAGCCGTAATAGCTGGCGGTTCGGGTGCCCACCAGGGCCACCGCCCGGTCGTCTTCCGGCTTTAAGGCCCCCTGGACAAAGAGAAAGGGCGGGGGATAGGGAATCTCTTTGAGTCCCTTAGGGAAGCGGGGATCAGCCTGAGTGACGATCTCCACGCCGTAGCCTTCCACCTGGGAAATCCGGGCCTCTATCTGATCCCAATCCCTAAAAGAAACAATGGCTTGGGCCAGGGCCGGGGCGATGCCTTTAATCGACCGCAACTCTGCCGGGGAGGCCTGAAAAACCGCGGCTGGGCCGCCGAATTTTTTAAGCAGGCGCTGATATAACACCAGCCCCACCCCTGGCACCGCCCGCAACGCCAACCACGGCAACCTATCGGTCATAGTTTGCTTGCCTTGAGTATTTGGGGGGAGGGCCAGGGAGCAGTGGCTCCCTGCCCTCCCCCCCAAGCCCCCCTCTCAACCCTTTATGGAGCCCGGGCAGGCGGGGCCGTTGGCCCCGACTGCCTC